>DATEPX010000294.1:0-17106 GCA_035272945.1 Terriglobales bacterium | reverse complement strand
AGCATTGTCTTGGGCAGGTCCACGACAACTCGCGCGGGCGTATGCAGCGTGCTCAGCCTGGGTGTCACCGGCCCGCTGAGCCTTAACTCAACGGCAAGCCCTCCCGGTTCGTGCTTCACCACCAAATCGCGTAATTCCACGTGGTACTGCCTTGCTAATGGTAGGTGGCCCCTGTGCCGAGAAATCGGAGACAGGGTTGCGCGATGGACCGCTCGTGCTCTCCGCCGGGGCAGTTTGCTTCGACGGTGCCCAAGCCGGCCCCTGCCTCGATTACTGGGAAGGTTGGAAACCCCTCTGGCGCGGTGAATCCGGCTGCGGTCCTTCCCCGGCGTCGTTTGCGTTTGCGCTGCGGTTGCGAACGCGGTGGCAACCAGGAATGCCGGCAAGGACAGCCACCAGAGTTTAGCGAAAGCCTTGGCCTGGAACATTGGCTGTCTCCTTTCGAGGATTGACCATAAGTCGCATCCGTTAATTCTCCAGGAAAAATTAGTAGATGGCGCTATCTTGGCCTACTGGTAATCCGCTTTCTCCAGGGCAGCAGAGGTATCGGCGGAAAGGAGAGTATTTTCTCTTTCGGCGGCCATTTGCAGGTAATAAAAATGCGCGTATCTGCCCCCGCGCGCCAAGAGTTCAAGGTGGGTACCCTCTTCAACGATCCGGCCGCGGTCGATGACCACAATACGGTCGGCGAGGCGCGCGGTCGTCAGGCGATGAGCAATGATCAAGGTTGTACGTCGTGCGGCGGCCCGCTCCAGCGCTTCAACAACGGCTTGTTCCGCAGCGGCATCCAGGCCGCTCGTCGGCTCATCAAGAACCAAAATGGGCGCGTCGCGCAGAATCGCGCGCGCGATGGCGATCCGCTGTTTCTGTCCCCCGGAGAGGCTGCTACCTCGCTCCGCCACGAAAGTCTCGTAGCCTTCCGGGAGTCGCGCAATAAACTCGTCGGCATTGGCCGTTACCGCGGCGGCAACGATCGCCTCGTCGCTGGCATTGGGACAGCCAAAAGCAATGTTTTCGCGGATGGTGCCGCTGAACAGCAGCGAGTCCTGTAACACCAGGCTTATCTGATCGCGCAGGGACTGTAGCGAATAATTGCGGATGTCTTCGCCATCGATACGGATCTCGCCGTGCGTCGGATCGTAGAATCGGGGGAGCAGACCTACGAGGGTACTCTTGCCCGCGCCCGTCCGGCCCACGATGGCGACTTTTTCTGCAGGCGCGAGCGAAAGGTTAATCTGCGACAGCACAGGTCGACCGGCCTCGTATTCGAACGAAACGTCCCGGAACTCGATGTCTCCATTCAGGTTTGAGACTTGACGTGCGCCTTCCCGGTCCGTCACCTCGCGGCGAATGCTCATGACCTCAGCAATCCGCTCCGCTCCCACAACGGCTTTGCTGAACACATAGGAGGAGCGGGCCACTCCCTTCATCGGGGTATAAAGATTGGTAACGTAGGCAAAGAACAGGACTACATCTCCGGTCGTAAGTTGGCCGCTCATCACGCGCGTGCTCCCGTACCACATCACGATGGCCAGTCCGACTGCGGCGAGGGCATCCACAAGCGGTCCCGTGCGTGCCTGATACCGCACAATCTCCAGGTATGCCTGGTGGTGCGTCTCGCTTCGCTCCTGGAAGCGCTCGTCTTGTTGGTCTTCTTGGGCGAGGCCTTGCACGATCCGGATGGAAGCAAGGGTTTCCTGCGCCAGGGAAGCGAGTAATCCGGTGCTGGCGCGCGCCTTGCGGGCGGCAGACTTGATGCGACGTTTGTAGCGGAAGACGGTCCCAAATAACAAGGGTGCGACTGAAAGGGAAACCAGCGCGAACCGCCAATTCAACCAGAACATCAAGACGAGGATTCCGGCCAGCAGACAGGTGTTCGTGCCAAAAGTAGTGACGCCCGTGGCGATCATGTCCTGGATCGCCTGGATGTCGGACGTCAGTCGGGTAATGAGGTCGCCGGTTCGCTGCCGGTCATGGAACCTTAAGGAAAGGCGCTGCATGTGCGCGAACAGATCACGGCGGATTGCGAAGATAACGTGTTGTCCGACGCTGCCCATCGTGTGCACAAAGTAATAACTCAACACGCCGGTCGCTAAGGCTATGAGTAAGGTTGCAGCACAGGCACCGTAGAGAATTTCAAGGCGGGTGAATCTGGCACTGTCAAGCCATGCTCGCAGGAACGGCATGCGGTTCGGATGTGTATGTGAGTACACGAGTACACGGTCGATTACGACCTTGACCGGCCAAGGTCGAAATGCGCTAAGCAGAGAATTCAACACCATCGCCATCACCGCCAAGCACACCTGTTTCCAATAAGGGAAAAGCAATGGCAGAAAGTGTCGAGCCCAACCTTTAACGATTTTCTTATGACCGGGCATTAACGGCCTCCTCGCCTTGCGGCAGGATGATGCCAGGAGCGGCGGGTTGACCGGTGTAGGAAGAGCTGCTGCCCAGACAAACCGAGGGTAAGCTGAAGATCGTTTATCACAGCCTGGGCGCAGGCAACTAACCATGCCGTTCGGGACGCCCAATCGGGCTCGAACAACTGCACGCGACGGACCGCACAGTTGACCAACTCGATTGCCTGATAGAGTCGGGCGCGGATCAGACGCTCTTTTGGCGCGCCTGCGGCGTAGCCGGCGAGGAAACTCTTGTGAGCCTCTTCTAATCCAGCCTGGTCATTGGCGGGGTGTCGGAACTGCCAATCAGCTAAAAACCGTCCCATATCGAGGGCCGGGTCGGCTGGGCGAGAACTGTCGAAATCCATCACTGTGACTCCGCCAGCTGTAACCCAGATGTGTTCGGACTTGAGGTCCCCGTGGGTGAAGGTTGGTGACTCCTGAGGCATTAGGTCGTGTAATTCTCGCGCCCGGTCGAAGAGCGCATCCATCGCGGACCCCACCTGCGGCAATAGCAGGGGAATATGGCTGCTCTTCCCCACGATCGACCGAATCTCGGCCGCAAAATCATGGAATCCGAGCCGGCCGGCAAGCGCCACAGGCAGGTGATGCAAGGTACAGAGGGCCGCCCCGGCGTGTCGCAGCCACCGTGCAACGCCGCAGCTGACGCGCTCAGCGTAATCGGACAGCGGCACGCCGGAAACTCGAGGGTATAGGACAACCGCGTCCTCAGCCATGTAAGCTAGCGGGCGCAGGCAGTTCACGCCCTCTCCATGCTCCGCGAGCCAATCTGCCACCTCCGTCGCGACGCGAAAGGCGCGCGCTCCGTCTTCGCGGCGAAAGGTGCGCCTCACCTCCTCACCGATGTAGAGCTTGGCGAATACCGTTTCTCCCTTCGCCGGATCCACCGGGTCGTAGCGCAGCACGTGGCACTTACTAGGGCGATATTTGATAGGTGTAACTGTGTACTCGCTGATTCCATGCTGGTCCAAAGCTGCATTACGCGAAGCGTAGGCATCCGCGAGCGTAGCGCACACGTGCCGTGGGTCCGACAGGCGAACGAGTTGGATGAATCGCGCATCCAGTGGCGAGACCTGGACGTGCATGTTCCACTCGGGAGAATCCGCCATGAGTTGCAGAAATGGTGCCGCCACGCCGTGGCGCGCCGCCTCGGCCTGCATCTTGGCCAGATCAACCTCCCCAACTCGTGGATCTGCGTCTCCATCCGAGCCCCAGGTTATGGCGATGGGGCGAACGCGATATGTGTGGGTGCCCTTCGTGCGGATGAGTGCGTCGTAATAGGCCGTGAGCCTTCGGCCGGGCTTGAAGCGCACCTCCCGTGGTTGACACGGCCCCACTATGGCCCCGGCAGGGAGAAGGGCTCTCAGCTGACCCGCTAGCACCCTGCGGGCCGTCGCGGACAGGAGCACCCATTGGATACCTTTCAACTCAGCGTGTCCCGACAGCACGTCGGCGATGTTCATGCTTGACTTCCTTATATCTTTCTTCAACGAGAGACTCCAGAGACATACTCCGTTTCTTTTATGAGAATTAGCCCGCAATCGAAGAGGTCCTCCACCCGATTAGTTGTCCGCATGCGAACTGCCGAGCCCTATTGCCCGCCACGGCCGCGCACGATTTCGGTTGATTAGTGGCTCCACGCGAGCGACAACCTGAGCTGCATTTTGGCCCCACGTGCGCGCCGAGCAGGCGGCATTCGCGTTTCTCCCCAGTTCGTTACGCAACGCGGGGTTGTCTTGGAACCGCCGAATGCAGCTCACCAGACTCGCACGGTCACTCGGCTCAAATAGCAGGCCCGTAACGCCGTCAGCAACGACTTCTGCCACCTGTCCTACTCGGCTTGCAACCACTGGCAGACCGGCAGCCATGTATTCGAAGAGTTTCAGCGGAGAGTAGTAAAAATCGTCCAGAGCGGGGTAGGGCGCAACGGCGATGTCCATTGCGGCCAGATAATGGGGCACATCTTGGTGAGCGACTCCCCCGGCGAACGTCACTGCTTGCATTAACCCCGCCTTCCGAACTTCCTCCTCGAATTGTGGTCGTAACGGGCCGTCTCCTACGAGGAGCAGGTGAGTCGAAGCATCCGCCCGGTGCAGATCCTGAAATGCACTGAGCAGCAAGTCCACCCCATGCCAGCGTTTGAACGTGCCAACAAAGCCGATGACAAAGCGCCCATCGAGGTCAAAACGTTGCCTCACCGGCGAGCCCTGCAATCCCGTATGGAACAAGCGCGTATTGACAGCGTTCGGCAAAACGTGAATAAGCTCAGGCTTCACTCTCGCCCTCTGCAATTGGCTGCGCAGAGATTCCGAAACTGCGATCAGTAGACGCGCCTTTCTCCAGATGACCCCTTCGACCCAACGTGCCAGCGCTGGGCAGGTTATACCCGCCCGATAGTGCTGTTGTTCGTAAGCCAGCGGCGCGTTCACCTCGAGGACAAGCGGAATCGAGCGTTTCTTGGCCAGCCGAAGGCCCGCCACCGCCCAGAGGCTGTAACGCTCATAAATGAAATCCGGATCCAATTGCTTCGCAGCCCGCCTTGCCGCCTGGAAAAACGTTAGATTGTGCAGGGTGCGAACTGCATCCGGGTTGCGGCGAGGGGTCCGACCGATTGCCCGGTTGGCGGCTCTTAGAACCTGAGCAAGAGCGCGATTCCATCCAGAGAGGGGCACTGGACAAATGGCGGCATGCAGATCGTCTTCGAGAGCTTTCTTACAGCCCCTCACAGTACAGGTTACGATGGCGATTTCGTGTCCGAGATCCGCCAGAGCGCGAACGAAAGACCGGATATGAATGGCGCCGCCGCTCTGCCCCCCCAGATCAATGCCCGGATCGTTACACAGATAAAGAATCTTCACCTGGCCCCTACCTTCTGGAAAAGAGACAGTAATTGTGCCGAGCTCCGTTCAATTGAGAAGCAAGTTTCAATCTTGGCCCTGGCGGCGAGGGCTAGTTGGTCTCTTAGTTCAGGCGAAGTCAGCAGTTTATCCAGTGCGTCGGCCAGCTTTGTAGGGCTGTTCGGGGGGACAAGCAGACCTTCGACTTCAGAGTTGATCAGCTCGGGAATACCCGAAACCGTTGTCGAGGCGATGGGGACTCCACTCGCCATCGCCTCCAGCAACACATTAGGAATGCCGTCGCGATCGCCATCAGCGGTAACCATGCAGGGGAGGGCAAAAACGCAAACTCGCTGGTAAGCACGGCAGAGCTTTTCATGGGGCAGGGCGCCCAGCAGTCTCACCCGGTCATTCAGACCGAGGCGGCTCACCTGGGCTTCAAGGACCGGCCGGAGAGGACCGTCTCCGACAATTTCGACCTGGAAACGACGGCCACGCTGCCGAAGAACGTCAGCGGCCAAGATTAAGTCGCTCAGACCCTTCTTCTCGGCCAATCTGGCGACGGACAGGATCACGGGTGGCTGCGAATTAAGAGTGCGTGGCCAGCAAAACTCAAATTGGGAGAGATCGAGCCCATGATAAATACAGTGTAGTTTGCTATTGCACGCCGGGCCGATCTGAGTTGACAGATATCGCCGGTTGTAATCGGTGCACGTGATCACCGCCTGAGCCCGCTGCGCCTCAGCCCGAAGAAGCTCAGGAGGCGTCTTGACGTAAATGTCTTTGGCGTGAGCCGTAAAGCTATAAGGAATTCCGGTGAGCAGATGAGCAAACATAGTGACCAGCGCGGGGTCGTGGGCAAAGTGGGCGTGAAGATGAGTCAACGGTTCCCGGCAAAGTATTTCTGCCAAGTAGGTTGCTTGGAAGAAACATCGGAGAACGTTCCAACGCCGGTAGCGCATTGCGCGGAGTATGGTCCGACCGCAAAGGACAGGCCGCCCGATCAATAAGCGGATACTAGCCCACCAAATCATCTTCCAATTGCGCTTAATCGAGAGGCTGGTTACCGGCGCACGTACCTGCGCTACTTTGGCGTGGACAAGTTCGTCCGTCGGGTCCTTCGTAGAAAAAATCCGCAACTCGACTCCCAGCCGTTCCACCGCGATCACTTCGTTCAAGATAAAAGTCTCCGACAGGCGCGGCCAGGCACTGACAACATAGCCGACCGTGAGGTTTCGGTTAAGGTGCGAATCTGTAGAGTTCCTGTCTGGAACGTTCCGAGAGGTATACGCGTGTCTTTGGAGGCACGCTTTCACATCAGGATCCATAAGGGGACCTCCCTGACAAGTCGCGTTGTCAGGAAGATAGCCACTGGCCGTCCAGCAAGCGGGATTCGTACGAGCCGAACGAGTGGAGTGGCACACGAATTCGAAGAGGTCTCTTCCTCTTATGCCGCCATAGAGGGTGAGTTCTTAGTCAGCATTTCCTCGGCAAGAGCCAAAATATCTGGATCGCCAACGGGGCAGGAGTGCGGAAGTAATCGAGCCGTGAACCGGATCACACATGTTCTTTGGCGACCGACTCTCTCCCAAGTTCGGAATAATCGGGGGGAAGTTGGTATCTGTACGACTCTAAAGTCTGAAGACCTTCGTCGAGCATCGCCTCCGTCCATTCGCCCCACCTGGGCTCCTTAGCCTTAGCCTTGACCTGGTGCTGTGCCTCTGCAAACCAGCGCCCAGCCTTGTAGAACGCCAAACGCGCAGCAACCTGCGGATGGCCGCCCGAGGCGAGGTAGGTCCTCAAAAACACTGCGGCGGGGACATCCAGCGCGCGTATAGAGCCGAGCCGCTTCAGCGCCAGCCGCTCAAGCCTGACAATAAATGTTGCGACGTCGCTGGTGGGGTCCGCGATGCGACAATTGTCCCAATCAACTGTGACTGTTCGTCCTCCGGAGAGAATGACTTGATCGGGACCGAAATCACCGTGGGCGCAGCACATGGGGATGGTACCCAGGGGTGACGCCCTGGCCCTCAATCGTTCGAGTAGGTGCTCCGACTTGGTAGCCAGACGCCCGCCTTGTTTTGAAATAAACTCCCGCCTACATTCGCAAGAGCTGAGGATTCTGCCAACATCTGAGACCCGGCCCCTCCCTGGAGCCACAGCCTGGAACCGCGCCAGCCATTGCGCGCATTGCTCAGCCGCGGCATCGCTCTGCCAGCTGCAACCGTTTAAGAAAACCTCCGTCGCCGTCGGCCCTTCCACTTTTTCCTGCAGGAGAAGACGCAAGGATGGGAGATAGGCGATCGGCTGGGGAATCGAGAACGCAGCTTCCCGGCCAAAGCCGACCCCCCTGAGCCCCTGCATAACGTCATATACATCCTGGCGATCTTTAGCGTAAACCTTGCCAACAACGTCCGCTCGTAAATCAATTTCGCACGTGCAACGCTTAGCGCGATGCCACTTCAAGGTGTGTACCCGGAGCTCCCGCAAGGCATCCGTCCAGCCGGAGCCCCAAAGCAGTTCCAGCAGTTTGCCCCACGCATCGGGATCAAGAACAGTCGCCAAGGTAGGGATATCTGGATCATCAACCGTGGATTTAGTCAGACGCGCAGAATCAACAAAGCTGCGTGCAGCCGGCAAACCCGGCCTTGGTCGGTGCGCCTGCCAAGAAAAGAATGCAAATAGGATGGTGGCGTAGAAGGCGACATTGAGAGTAACCGCCCAGCGTTCAAAGGAATAGGGTTGCCCAGTGAACCCTACCCGTGTCGAAAAATAAACTGTGATATCTAGCAGAGATAGGAGGTGTTGGAGTGCGCCTGGCAAATCAACATTGTCCGCCGCCCCTATTATCAAGACTGCCAGTGGCAGAGCGACCACGATCGACTTAAGTAGTCGGCTCATGCAGCTTTTCCAGCTTCTCTGTTGTCTAGTAAGGCTGTGAGGGAGCTGAACTGCTTGCGAGACACGGACCAGATCGGTCATGAGGCCCTCCCTACCGGTTGCTCCTCGGCAGAGAGCACGCCGCCTTTTCGAACAGGAGCGGGATACCTGACATTTGAATCTTCCCCTTGGCCAAGAAGTACTTCCTCAATCTGGCTAGCACGGACCTCCATCGAGAAGGACCGCGCTACGAAGGCAGCTGCTGCTTGACCCATCTCGTCGCAGCGACTCCGGTCCTGCGCGAGCGCGTGCAGGTGGGCCTGGAACTCGTTGAGGTCCTTGGCGAGCAGGCCCGTCCGGCCCGCCTCGGTGGTCATGTGGGCCAAGTCCGTTTGCATGGTAACTACTGCGCGGCCACAGGCCTGGGCCTCAAGTAACGCCTGGTACGGACGGTTACTTTCCGCCTTCTCCGCCACGGCAAAGAAGTCACAAGCTGCGTAGTACCAACTGACGTCGCTATGTTCCACTTTCCGGGCGAAATGGACGCGTTCACCCAGCTTGAGCCTTGCCGCTTCGTCTTCTAATTGCCCGCGGCCATCACCATCGCCAACCAGCAGCAGCAGAGCGTCTGCGGGAAGCTTTGCAAACGCACGCATCAGATCGAGGACCGACTCAGTCTTTCCGGGTCGGGGATCATCCTTATGTCTTCGGACCGAGAAGCGGCAGACGCACAGGATGATAGGCCCCCCCTGCGGCAAACCCAGCACGCGCCGCGCTTCCGCGCGGCTCGGCAGGTGCGTCCAGGTCTTTACGGCGAGCGGGAGGAAGCAGACCCGTTCCTCAGGGACGCCCCACCCGCGAAGGTGTCGAATAGCCCCTTCCAGTTCCCCCATGGGCCGCACCACAACGACCTTGTCCGCCCGCTCTAGGGACTTCCGGAAAGCGAACGTGTACAGCTCTCGCCATGGTTTCGGCAACGCCTCGATCCTTTGTTTGCCTGATCCCTCGCATCCCAGGAGTACGTATCTTCTAGGACGCTGCCACCAGCCAAACAGATCGGGATATTGAACCGATGCGGCATAGACGAGCCATGCGTCTGGCGAAAATCTTTTTACCTCCCCGCGCACGAGAGCCGCTTCGGCAAGGAGACGACGGGCCGGAAGTTGGCCGCGCCAGAAATCGCGCACGTCCACTCGAGACACAATCTTCACCTCATGGCCTCGGTCCCTGAGACCCGCCAATACGTTGGCGATGAACATGCCATCCCCTGAGGGGTGCTTTTCACCACCAGGGCAGCTCTCAAGGTACGCAGCGCGCGGAATATAAAAGGCGATTCGCATGGCAGTCTCCGTTCCGTTCCCTTCGCAACAAATCAAGAGACGTTCTAAACTCACACTGTGGCGGTGGGCTGGGGCAACGGGTAATTGCCCACCCTGCGCTGTTGGCCTGACTGAGACCTTCGAGAGGCAGTGACGGTAAGCTGAAGTTCCTTCATCACCGCCCGGGCCCGGCCAACCAGCCATGCCGTACGGGAGGCCCAATCGTGATCGAACGGGTGCACCTGACGGACAGCATATTTGACCAACTTGACAGCCTGGTACAGACGGGCGCGGATCAAGCGCTCCTTGGGCGCGCTGCGAGCGTACCCTGCCAGGAAACTCTCCTGTGCCTCCTCCACTCCGGGCCGGTTGTGGGAGGCGTGCCAGAACTCCATATCCGCTAGGAACTTTCCGACGTCAATTGCCGGGTCCGCCAGGCGAGAGTTGTCGAAATCGATCACGGTAAGCCCGCCAGCGGCGACCCAGATGTGTTTGGATTTGAGGTCCCCATGGGTAAAGGTTGGCGGCTCCTGAGGCAGTCGCTCATGCAATTCTTGCGCACGGTCGAGGAGCGCTTCAATCGCTGACCCGACGTGCGGCAGCAGCGCGCGGATATGATGGCTCGCCCGCGTGGTCTCCCGAACCTCGGCCGCAAAATCATGTTGCCCGAGCCGGCCGGCAAACGCCTCGGGCAAATCGTGCAAGGCGCGGAGAGCTGCCCCGGTTCGCTCCAAGCAACGAAGGCGGCCGCCACTGGGGTACCGCAGGTGGTCGGTGAGTGGCGCACCGAAAACTTGCGGGTAGAGGACAACCGAATCCTCAGCCACGTAAGCTAGCGGCCGCGCGCAGCTTACGCCCTCTGCGTGCTCGGCGAGCCAATTTGCCGCGTAGGTCGCCACGCGGAAGGCGTGCTCTGCGTCTTGGCCAGCGTAAAGCTTGGCGAACACCGTTGCGGCTACCCCGTCTAGGGGGTTGTAGCGCAGCACGTGGCGCTTACCAGGGCGATATTTGATATAGGTAACGGTGTACTGGCCGATTCGGCGCTGATCCGATGCTACGCCATCCGACCCGTAGGCGGCCGCGAGCATAGCGCGCACGTACCCCGCATCCGACATGCGAGCCAGTTGGATGAATCGCGCATCCAGCGGCGAGACCCGGACCCGCATGCTCCACCTTGGCAAATCCGACATGAGTTGCAGGAAGGGTGCGGCCACACCGCGGTGCACCGCCTCGGCCTGCATCTTGGCTAGATCAGCCTCCCCGTTTCGCTCATCTGTGTCTCCATCCAGTCCCCAGGTTACTGCGATGGGACGAACCTGATAGGCGTCGATGGCCCGGATCCGCACTTGCACGTCATAGAAGGCCGTGAGCCCCTGGCCCAGCTTGAATCTCACATGTCTTAGGTGACATGGTCCCAGGATGGCCCCGGCGGATAGAAGTGATCTCAGCTGATCCCGTAACACCCAACGGGCGGTGGCGGAGAGCAGCACCCATCGAATGCCTTTCAACTTAGTGCGTCCCGACAGCGCCTCGACGATGTTCATGACGGACTACCTTACTTCCTTCAAAGACATACTCTTGCAGCCCCACCTGCGGTCAACATCCGGGCCTGGCGCGGCGATCGCGATTCGCGAAAACGCTGAAAGCCTTCCCGCTACCAAGGGTGGATGCGGGCAGTTAGTAGGCGGCTCGACATTGCTGCGATCCTAGCCCACCAAGCTTCGAAGACCTTCATCGAGCATGATCGCGGCTCGGTCCCGCCACCCTGGGGCCCTCGTCTGAATGGCCCTTGTCCGTCCCTTTAGCCAGAACACGGCTTTGTAAAAAGGCAGCGACATCTCCACCTGTGGATGGCCGCCCGAGGCCAGGTAGGTCCTAAGAAACACTTCGGCAGCGCCGTCCAGCGCTCGGATCGAGCCAAGATGCTTCATCGCCAGTTGCTTCAGGCTGACAATAAATTGTGCGACGTCGCGCGCGGGGTCGGCGATGTCGTAAAGGTCCCAATCGAAGACTGCTGTACGTCCTTCCGCGAGAATGATCTGGTGTACGTAATAGTCGCCGTGGCCGGCGCACGTCGGAGCGGCTCCGGAGGACGGCGCGGCAGCCCTCAACCGTTCAAGCAGTTGCTCGGACTTGGTAGCCAAAGGCCCGCCTGCCTCGGATATAAGGCGGCACTTGCGTTCAGCACTCGTCAGAAATCTCTCGATCCCCGAGATTCGACCTGAGGGCGGAGCTACAGTCTGAAAGTGCGCCAACCATCGCGCGCATCGCTCAGCAGCTGCAGCACAGTGGCGTCCATCCCTATGTTTGAAAATCTCTTCCGCCGACGTTGCCTCGACCTTTTCCTGCAAGAGCAGGTGCAAGGATGGAAGATAGGCGACCGGTTGGGGAATCGAGAATTCTGCTTCCGGGCCAAAACCTGCCAGCCTTAGTCTCTCCATTAGTCGATACACGTCGTGGTGATCTGTGGCATAGACCTTGCCAATCAGGCGTCGGCATCCACTCTGAGTGCGGAGAACGATCTCGAAAGTGCAATGAGGTTCCGGATGAGAGCACAGCAGCTGTATTTGAACCCCCTGCGGGACTCCCCAGGGCCATTGGGAGGAGGTAAGCAGACCAATCTGATTGACCAACTCATCGGGATCAAGCGAGGCCGCCAAGGCTGAAGTGTCTGGGTCGCCACGCCTGGGAGGAATCACGGGTGCAGAATCCACAGAGCGGTGAACGCCTTCATACATGTTCTTTTCCAACTTCCTGCTCTTTCATGCGAGGGCCCTCGTCCTCGAACGGCACCAAGGGTTACGACTCTCGCAGCATTTGGGAGGTGTCGGCGAAAAACCTAAGAAAGGACGGACGTGCAAAGAGTGCTAAGCAACTCGCAAAGGAGACTCTTGATGCTTGGCGAACTCTGCCCGCCCTTCACGAGCTTTGGGATTAAAGAGGTTCGTCCAGAGGCTCGCAGTAGTTACTCATCATGTGGTTTTGATGTCGTAATTGAGCAGAGCAATGCAGAGCAATATGAAAGTTAGTGAGAAACCGAATTGGAATATTCTGCACCCGCGAGTGCGACCCCAGAACCTCCGGCACGAGGCCCGAGATCGTGGAGGCGGCGCGTCCTGGAACTCTACGCCACGTTCTCATAAGGCACCAACATCGGCTTTAGCGAACTCCGGTGAGGGTCCATTACGCCGGGTTCAGGACATGCTGGCTTCACAACAAGTTCCGAAAGTTGGGCGGCTGCTCGCGCGGCGCCGTCCAGCCTTACAGCCCTGTCAAAAATGGGGTAGTCGTCTCGCTCTAAGTCTTCCCTCAGCCGTTCCGCCAGGAGTTCTGGAGACAAATCGCGGGGATCAATCATGTCGATCAGTCTCCGATCGGCAAGAAGTCTGGCACGCGTCTGCTGTTCAGCGCTGGGTCCGCAGCGCGGGATTACTAAGGTTTTTTTCCCCAAGTGCAAGACTTCGCATAAAGAGTTGTAGCCCGCCATCGTGACGACAAGGTCCGCTGCGCTGATGTAACTCAGACTGTCCTCCACACAGGTCAGGAGGCGTACGCCCAGCTTTTCTGCCTGTACTTGAAGAGCTTCTTGCTGCTGAGGTTCCATCAGGGGGCCGGTGATCAGAAGTGCTTCAAAGGCGAGATCTTTGCCGAGTAGTTGGAAGGCCTCAATACACGCCATCATCATCGGGTAGGCATCATGGCCTCCGCCAGCCGTGACCACAATAAACTTATCCTTGCTTAGTTGAAGCTGCGCTCGCATCCGCTCCTTGGTCTTATACGGTTCTTCGGTGCAAACGTACCCGCAGTATCTAATTTTTCCCTGGACCACAGTGTCGAGTCCGTACTGGGCGGCTGTGTCGAACACATCTTGGGATCCATAAACCAAGATTTCGTCATAGTACTTGCTGATTACCTCGTAGGCTCCCTTTTGCCGCCACGCCTTGCAAGTCACTTCCGGAGCATCTAGGATGTCCCTTATCCCAAGGACAATGACAGGAGGGTCCTTGCGTTGCTTGAGCATACTCAAGGTAGGCAAGAGTTCCCCCCACACTCCAGTGGGTGTGTAATCTACCAGGAAAATGTCCGGCCTAAAGGTATCGGCCGCTTGTTGTATAAGGCGAGTACGGATCACCCTTATCTTCTCTTCACTCATCTGAAGGCTGCGTGGACGCCAAACTTCCGTATCGACCTTGACAATGGAAGGAATCTTGATGAAGTCGACTCCTGCCCCGGACCTGAAGAAGGCCCCGGGCGAGCAGCCCACCACAAGGAGCGCGTTCGATCCTGGTGTGTCCCGAACGAAGCGAGCTGCGATGTTAGTGTTTCTGCGGACATGTCCCAACCCGAAACCGTCGTGAGAATAGGCCATCAGCGATATCGGAGCTTCTGTTCCAGCCCCCTTTTCAGGGGGATATGGTGGTGACGATGCCGAACTTAGTTGTTCGCCAGCAAATTGTTGAAGGGTCAAGCTGTACTTCTCCTCTCCGGGGAGTTACGAGTATTCTGCGCGAACAAATTGCGCGCTCTCGAGGCTAAAGTTTCGAGTTGCGGGCTCGGAAAAACAATGCAGACTGTCGCCTGCAGAGTCTTACGCGCCTCGTGGAAGGGCCGCCATCGTTGTGTCATCAGCTTCAAATGTTTCTGGAAGCGTATATTGCTCTGCGGCATTGCAAGGTGGATGGTTTCGTTTCCGCCTGGTAACTCGCGGTATGCATTTCGGCGGTCCACAGAACAGCTACTCAGAATGGAACCGGCAATTTCGCCCGTAAGCAAGACCTGGCTACTTTTTCAGGCTTGCCGCGCCGAAATTTTCACAGAAACTTAACTCAGCCTTAACATTTCTGAAACATCGGCCCACTATCCTGAACGTAAGGTTGAGTTATGCATATGCTTTTGTGGTGGTTAGTTTCCCGTGGCGTCGATGATCAGTCTGCCCTGGCTGATTTCAGCCAGTGGGCCGGTGAAAGGGAGGTGTTATCACTGGAATCATGTAAAGATGGCAACTAACGGATGCAGTTCCAAAGACTGCTTTGCCAACTGGCAGGTGAGGAGACGGCTTCGCCCTCTGAGTCCCTGATTTGTGAACCGAATTTCATTTGAGCCCGCGCATAACTTAACAGCTGCACACCAGCTTGCAATCCAGTGATTACCTGAATCGAGTGGGAGAAATCCTCCATTCAAATCATCTAGTCCCTTGGACTAACCCGGCACCCGACCCTGTGAGACCTAAGTATCTAAGGAAATCCTTTCAGAGCCCATCGACTCCTGCATGTGGCGGAGGCCGTGAGGTATTACTCGAACTGTCGCGTTCGCGCAGGGTGACGGCAACTCAACCGTCGGTAGTTGCCGAGAGCGATCGATTATTTGATGGCCATTCTCGCGATGCCATCGCAAAATCCTGAACTCAAGCGGTTCGGTGTCCGGCTATGGCAAGCCATTTACTGGCGGCATGATCGTTCGCATGAGAATCAAATCTGGACTGAAGAGTCGTTTCGAGCGGTTGCGGGCGGAGAGAATGCTGACGCTGGATGAGATGGCGCAACTACTCGGCATCTGTACCAAGCAACTTAAAGCCTGGCGTAATGTCGGTCTCGCGTGCCCATTTATGCAACGATAAGAACCGGTATCGCCTTACGAAGATCCTGGAACGGAACCTCCTGGCAACGACCAAGTGAGGTGCAGTGTGAAACGTAAGCTCTGGCGACGTGAGTTACTCCCAGATCTCGCAACCAGTCTCCACAACTCAAGATCTCGGAAGTCGTGGTGCCAAACTCGCGTATATGCTTTTGTTCCTTTCGGCCGGTCTCGCGGATGAGAACACAAACGGTGATGCTTTTTTGATCTTTCTGTGAATGTCGGTTCCGCGATGCCGCAGCAGCGTGGATATAGCACTTCCATACTTCTCTGGCACTATAGCGTTTGAGCAAGATGGGGTTGCATGACGTCGCCAGGCCTCGCTTGTGTCCATCCAACATAACGCCGCAGGCCCTCACACCGCCTTCCCTTGCGGCTAGTTCGGCTAAGAGCTGCCGGAAGACAAAACCAGTTCCAGGATCTTGCTCACGATTCCGGAGCGAGTGGGAACCCCCATCTTTATCGCGGCCAGGCGCAGAAAGTTTTTGAGGGTGTTCGCGCAGATCCCCATATGTTCGGCTATTTCGTTGTTGTTGAGTCCCTGCAGCAGTAACGCCACTGCTTCCTGCTCTCGACGAGTAAGGCGGAAATGCCGGGACAGTTGGGACAGGGCCATAGATCCAGACATCCCTCGCTCCAGCATTATCAGGACTGCCGTGGGTTGGGAATCTTTGGCATCGCGGTCCAGAAGAAACGCGCGACAGAAATACGTCCGGCGTCCCGACTTGACCTGCGCGAGATTCCGGTTTGATGAAGAGTCCTGGGCACGGAGAAGACTGGGCCGCACTTGTTTGTTAAATGCGTCGGCAAGGTTGTGCAGCGGCGATTCCGGGTAGCTCAGAATCGCACGTGCCTCGTGGTTGGCAAAAAGGAGCCTCAACGAAGCATCCGCCACCAGGAAGCCCAGCGAGTGTAGAACTGACTGGCCAGGATGTTTCCCGGTCTGGCGCCGGAGCTGGGCTCCGGCAGAGCTGGCAATAGGCCTTTGCACTGTATTCCCGAAAAATGGTGGCGACCGTCCTGCGAAAATCGCACGACTCCACCCTTAGCTTTTCCACTTATGGGTATTTGCTTGGTGCGACACTGACACAGGCGAGGGGGGGGAGGCAACTTCTCGAACCTATGAACGGGCGCTCCATACGATTCCGGCTGTTTCAGACACGAAGTGGACGATCTGAAACCGCAAGGAGTATACGACCCAGCAATTTTTCTTATCGGACCATTTCTAGACCTCTGTCTGATGCAGATATACCTGGGTATTGACGCTGGCCGATAAAGCTACGAATTAAATTACGCTCCAGGTGCGGCAGTGTCAAGGAATCGAGCAGAATGTGACGGGGGAGGAGGATCCGTTTGCGAGACACTTATCATTGTAACCCGACTCGGAGCGGAGTTTGAGCGGGTTAAATTAGGAAACAAGGCGAAGTGGGAATACTTTCCGCGGGTGCGCCTGGCGCCGTCCTTTCATCCCGCCCTCTGCCAAGCGCGGGAAGAGGGATCTTCATCTTCCCGAGGGCACGTGACGTAGGGGAGCCCGCTGGGATGGCTTATGTGCGTGTCCGCGCGCGAAGGTGATCCGGCGTTTCATGGACAAGGTGGATCAAGCCCCTCAATCAGTGTGCTGGCTTTTCAAGTACACGGTTCGCTGGGTTCGTTGCCACAACCCACAGCGGCGGTTTTTTTCTCGCTTCACGGCGCCGGCCCGCTGAAACTCAAAGGACGTTCGTCATGGGAACGAAGCAAACAGATCTCTAAGATCCGTCTGGTTCGCGGCATCTCCCAATAATGGCGTTACGTGGAAGATCTCCTCCAACGTCCGCAGCGTCGAGCCGTGGGTGTAGTGGACGGTGTTTTGATAGCCAGCCCCCTTGGCCATGGGAGAGAGGACGATCATGCCGATCGGCCCGTCGCCTCCCTCGCCCTCATCCCAGGTGATAAAGATCACGCCCCCCTGTTGATAAGCGGTGGAATTCATAATCATGGGTATATTGTTGGCCAGCCAGGTATCTCCCGTGG
>DATEPX010000293.1:0-4954 GCA_035272945.1 Terriglobales bacterium | reverse complement strand
TTCGTTAAGAACCTAGAGCGCGTTCAGGGAGACGAGCGCGATGCGATCGTTCTAACGGTTGGCTATGGAAAAGACGGATCCGGGAACCTTCCCTTCAGATTTGGCCCCCTCTTGTCTTTTGGGGGGCAAAGGCGACTCAATGTCGCGGTCACGCGCGCGCGACAGCGCATGACGCTGGTCTCATCTTTCAGCCATCTGGATATGGACCCGGCCAAGGTCAAGCCAGGGACGGGAGTAGAGCTACTTCGTTACTACCTGGAATATGCGGCGAGCGGAGGAAGGAGACTGGGAGACTTGGCTTCGACGGACTTCCCAATGAACTCTTTCGAGGCGGAGGTTTTCGACGTACTTGGGAGTCGAATCCCACTCGTCCCTCAGCTTGGTGCTTCTAGCTACTTTCCGGTGCAAAAATGAAGGAGGAAGGGCTGTGTTTTCAAGGCAGGTCCGCGCGGAAAAGTGTGCGAACGCTTCATTTTGTGCTTGACGCCGGGCCGGTTTCGGGGGTAAAGCGTAATCGATGTCATCGGTTATGAAGAACAGCGCAACTCGCGACGCCCTCTTGCGTCGTCTCTCCCAGCTCGCTCGCCGCGCCCTGTTTGGAACTCTTTCCGAAACCTATCGCACCTGCGGCCGACCCGGCTGCCGCTGCCAGCAAGGCCAGAAGCATGGGCCGCATCTCTACGTGAGTTTTCGGGGACCGTCGGGCACCACCACGGGATATTACGTGCCACAAGCGCTGGCTGAGGCGATGCGCGGTGGGGTAGCGGTCTGGCAAGAACTGCAGGCCCTGCTGCGGGAATTGGCGGAGGTGAACCGGGAGCGACTCTGGGCGTCGCGAGTCTCGCGGAGCCAGAGGCAGAAGACCCCGAGGAGGAAACATGGTTCGTCGCCGACACGGCCAGAGGAGCATCTTTGAAATGCTGCTTCCCGATGGGGACAAGCTGTGGGATCCCACGCTGCGGCGCATCGATGAGGTGCTGCAGGACGAGGGCATGACTGACTTGGTGGTGGAGGCCTTGGGGCGGCGCTGGCGTCACAGTGTGGGGCGAGGCCGACCAGGGACGCCGGCCGAGGTCGTGCTGCGGATGCTGGTGTTGAAACACCTCTACGACTGGAGCTTTGAGGAATGCGAGCGCGAGGTGCGTGGCAGCTTGGTATACCGAGCGTTTTGTCGGATTGGCTGCGAGTCGGTGCCCGACGACAAGACGTTGATCCGCTTGGCGCCGGCGCTGGGGCCGGACGTGCTCCAGCGAATCGTGGAGCGTCTGGTGCGGTTGGCTCGCCAGCGGCGCGTGGTGCGCGGGCTGCGTCTGCGCGTGGATACGACGGTGGTGGAGACCAACATTCATTATCCCACCGACAGCAGTTTGTTGGCCGATGGGGTGCGGGTGATCACGCGCACGGTGCAGAAACTCGGCCAGGTGGTGGGCAAGAAGCTGCGGTTGCGCGACCGCACCCGCAGTGTGGGGCGCCGAGTGTTCGCGATCGTGCAGAAGAGCCGGCGGGTCGGCGAAGCAGCGCAAGCGGACGTGAAACGTTTGTATCGTCGACTGATGGGGATCACGCGGGCGGTGGTACGCGAAGCACATCAGGCGGTGCGACAGGCCGTGAGGCGGAGTCGGAACCTCAAGCCCGCGGCTCGCGAGCGCGTGCCTGGGCTGCGCGAACAGGTGCGGCACATGATCGAATTGACCAAGCGGGTGCTCGCACAAACCAAGGCACGTGTGCTGCAGGGCAACACGCATTATCCTCACAAACTCCTCAGCGTGTTCGAGACCCACACGGAGGCGATTCGCAAAGGCAAGGCCGCCAAGCCGACCGAGTTCGGCAAGCTGGTGAAGATCCAAGAGGCCGAGGGATTCATCACCGACTACGAAGTCTGTGCCCAGCGCGTGCCGGATGGGGACCTCTGGGTGCCGAGCTTGGAGCGGCACCAGCAACTGTTCGGTCGCCCACCCCGGCTGGCGGTCGCTGACGCGGGATTCGCCTCGGCCGCCAACGAACGCGCGGCAATCGAGCGCGGCGTCGCGCGGGTGGCCTTACCGGGTCGCGGTCGGTTATCCGCATCGCGACGAGCGCACCAGCGCCAGCGTTGGTTCCGACGCGCCCTGCGCTGGCGCACCGGATCGGAAGGGCGGATCAGTGTCGTGAAACGGCGTCACGGGCTGAGGCGGTGTCGCTATCGTGGCCCAGCCGGAGTCCAGCGCTGGGTGGGACTGGGAATCATTGCCAGCAACCTGCACGCGTTGGGTCGAGCGGCCGTGGCCAAAACGTGAGGACCAAAGGCGATGCGCCCGATCACGCAGAAAACGGAAAAGGGACGAATCATCACCTCCCGAATTCCGCCCCCTACGGATGGCGTATTCTGCAAAGCCCTTTTTTGCACCGGAAAGTAGCTAAGCCCTCTGTTTTCGGCGGAATGAAACTGGAGGCCGAATTGCATGCGACTCAAGGTCGGCCTATGGCCGTAGGTGGGCCAGCCGAAGAAGCGAAGATCACTAGTTACCCGGGCGGCTATGAAAAGGACTATTCTGCTGATACTCGGAGTTTTGACGTCGGCAAACCGCCCCATCAGCGTGAGCACGCCGCTGTCTGTTCAAGACACCTCTGCCACCTCCGCGGCCACGATCATCACGGAAGTCGAGGTCAGCCACAGCCGCCCCGGCGACCAAACCATCGTACGCGTGGAAGGTAATGGCCGCCTGACTTGCCAGCCGCTGCGTTTGAACAATCCGGAACGGTTGGTGCTGGATTTTTCCGGAGCGCGCTTGGCTGTACGCCGGACCTTTCGCCGCGGCGAACCAAGCGCTCTGAAACCGGTTCGTGGAATTCGCCTGGGCCAGTTCAAGCCCCATGTGGCGCGCGTGGTGATTGATCTCGAGTCCGCCGCGGCGGATGCCCCCTACAGCATTCAATCAGAAGGCAACACCCTCACTGTGGTGTTTGCGGGCTCAACCCCGCCAGGCGGCGGGACCCGCAACCCGGCGGCTCCACGAACGCCCGCCGAGCAGGAGCAGAAACCAGTTCATGCGCGCCAACTGGAGACGGACCAACAGGCTCCAGCGCCGCGGGCGGCCACAGGCATATCCGTTGAGTTCCAACACTCCCGCCAAGCGCGCGACCTGCCGCCCATCCAGGGACTTACATTGCGGTATTGCACCGTCCAACAGACCACGGAGGACGAGGACAAGTGGACGCTGAAGCTTAGTGCCGCCCACGGCAGAAACGACGAGGACGGCACCCCCAAGGTGGATTGGCGCATGACCTATGGATACTACGACACTCGCAAAAAGGCGTTAGATGAGTGTGACAAATGGCTGAGCAGAATCGACAAAGCCATCAAGCAAGGGCTTACAGAAAGAAGCAAGCCAGAAGAAAAAAACCAACCTGCACATGACCAACACTGATTCCTATTCCTTGTGTCGCTGTTGGTCGGCTTCCGAGTTTGCCGCAACGCAACTGCGTTGAATCCTTTTCAAAGCGGCAGTGGGGCATGGGCGCTGGCGGGTACGTGTGAGTGTTTGGGTTGCGTGGCCGTCGTTCTATCGTCAGTCTGTATCGGAAAGCGGTGTTTGTGGGCAGCAAGATTAGAGAGTGTCAGGGCCAACGAACGAAGACCTGTTGTGTCGCTAGCGCTAAGCGGGCTTATCGGGGGACTACGCTGTCGAGCGACGCCTCGGTGATTGCCAGAACGTTCGGTCTCGCGTCTTCTTTCCAATGTCGAAAAGGCCGTTTATTCTAGAAAAGCAATAAGAAGCTGCAAACGCTATGCGTGAATTGCCTGAATGTGTTGATGGGCTGCCCAACATCTGCGGGGCTGAAGAAAAAGTTTCCCTGGCCACTAGGATGACGCGCCAAATCCATCCCTCAGCGAGTGCTGCCGATTTCGGTCGCATCAAGAGCGCATTCGCAATCGCACTGCACATGCACCAGCCGTTGATCCCGGCGGGCGGAGGCAATCTCTCTACCGCTCCGGTGATCAGCAACCTCAAGCACATGATGGACAATCAGCACACCGGCGACAACCACAATGCGCCGGTGTTTCACTGGTGCTACAAACGGATAGGCGAGTTTGTCCCCGCGCTCGTACAGGAGGGCAAACAGCCGCGAGTCATGCTTGATTACTCCGGTTGCCTATTCCACGGGCTGCGGCAGATGGGATCGCATGACGTATTCGACGCCCTTGAGTGCGTAACCTGCGATCCGGCCTATCGGCATTGCGTCGAGTGGCTGGGGACGAGCTGGGGCCATGCGGTGGCTCCCAGCACCCCCGTGCAGGATTTCCATCTCCATGTGAAGGCATGGCAGCATCACTTTGCCGCGATCTTCGGCCTCGATTCACTCAGCCGCGTGAGGGGCTTTTCACCGCCCGAGATGGCGCTTCCGAACCATCCCGATGTCGCCTACGAATTCGTCAAAACCCTGAAGGAATGCGGCTACTGGTGGCTGCTGGTGCAGGAACACTCGGTTGAGCAGGTGGAGGATGGCAACGGGTTGCAACATCGCCATATTCCCCATCATCTGATTGCGCGGAACTCGCGCGGGGAGAGTACGAGCATCATTGCCATCATTAAGACTCAGGGCAGCGACACTAAGCTCGTTGCGCAGATGCAGCCGTACTACGAAGCGAAAGGACTGACGCGGGTGAGTCTTGCTGGCAGGCAGATTCATCCGCTCGCGACTCAGATTGGGGATGGCGAGAATGGCGGCGTGATGATGAATGACTTTCCCGGAAAATTCTTTGAGGTCGTGCGAGAAGCCTCGGGAAGCGACACGCCGCCGATGAACGTTAGCGAGTATCTTGAGTACCTCGCGGGGCTCGGTGTCACAGAGGCCGATCTCCCTTCCATCCAGCCCATCCAGCAGAGACGTATATGGGAACGTTTCCATCCAGGAGATGGACCGGAACGGCTGTTGAGGGTCATTGAGGAACTAAAGCGGGAAGATCCCCGTT
>DATEPX010000292.1:0-6969 GCA_035272945.1 Terriglobales bacterium | reverse complement strand
TGGATTCGATTCCTTCCGCGCTCACCATTCTTTTCAACTTATCGGGTTGGTTTTTTCGACCTGTGCCCCAAAACGTGCCATAAATTTTTCTAAGCGCTCGTTTGCATCACAGGTCCGCTTGCTTGCTTCAGAGCGGCGCCTACGATTTCAAGCTCGGGATGCTGTTACTTGATCGCAGTTTTTACATCCCTATGCCCCATCGTCTTCATCACAGCCGCCAAGTTCCCGGTGCCGCTGAGGACGCGCGTGCCGCAATCGTGTCGCCCGAGACTCCAACCATCGGGCTTACGCTTGAATGTCATTCAATCCTGAGCTTGCGCCGTTATCCTTTCTTCATTCCGTTAATCTCGGCAGCTTCGCCCACCGTGCTTTCTGCGCAGCCGCGATCCGCTTGCGTGCTGCCTTCGACAGGAAGCTCGCCTTCCTGTTACGGCCAGCTCGTGGGGAGTGATCAACCTTGGCGGGAGCGGTGAGGACCCCATCGAACATAGGAACCTGTTTCTCGAGTTCCGATGCAGGGTTCTCGACCGCCCCAAGCGGCTGCGGATTGTGTGAGTCGCCGATCGTGAACCCCAGCCTTTCCAACAATCGGCGGACTTCGCTCAAGGAGTCTTCGCGAATCAAAAACCAATCCGGCGGGATGTGTCCGGCGAGAAGTGGCCGGAAAGTCGGGCTGTGAAGAAGGGCGTTCTTGGCGCGCGGTTCGACGATCTCGAGCAAGTGGGCTGCGCCTAAGCTCACGCCCTGCTGCCGGCCCGTCCAATTGCGGACGGCCACTTCGAGCAAGGCCGGGGGGGCCGCAGTCAGATGCCCGCCGAGCCACCCCAGAATCTGGTCGGCCGTCAGTCCACCCGTTCGCGCGCGTGCGAGGGAGGCTTGCGTAATCTGCCAGCCCGTGGCCGTGCGGTCCGCGATGCGGGCCAGCCGCATTTGTGAGATGCTGTGTGCGCCATGGATCGTCAGGCTGCCAAGCTCATCGGTGGTCCAGGTTCGTTCGGGTTTGCCCTCATGGTCCAGGATTGCCCAGCCCGCAAATGAGGTGACGGCTGTCTTGGCGCTCAGCGAAGGCAGCAGACGTACGTTCGGACTCAATGCCCGGCCCCGAGCCCCGGGTTGCGCGGGCCCCAATGCCAGGGCCGCCTTCTTGCGCAGCACCAGAGACTCACGTCGGCGGGCCCATTCTGACAGCATTTGATCGACATTTGCGGGGAGTTCGGTTTTGCCATGTTCGCTCAAGAAACGGCGAACTTCATCGAGCGTCATCCCGGATTCCAGCGCCGCGTACAGGGATTCGCGGCGAAGCGCGAATGTCCGGACTGGGCCAGTCGCCCTCGACACACCGGCAAAGCGAGCTAATGTACAAATTTGCGAGGCGTCGGCGGATTCGAGATATGCCACTATTTCCAGATTGGGCTGGACCGCAAGAAAACGAGCCTTCCCTGCCTTTGGAACAGGCTCGATTTCCGGCGCTCCGAACACGGCGCGCCCCAATTCTGTGAGGCGAAAGCAGGGGCGGGTTTTGCGGCCGCGAGTCTCTCCGCGCTCGACCAGTCCAAGCGTAACCAGCGTGACCATAACGGCATTGGCGGCCCAGACACCCTCGTCGGCGAGCCAGAAAGCAAGCAGGCGGTTCTCGCCAGCGGGATATTGCTCTTTTTTTCGAGCCATTTCGAATCCCGGATCCCAAGCGTAGGTGCCGGCCCAGAATTCGATCGGAGCCTCCCGCGTTGCCTGCCAGAGGTCCCGTAAGAAGCCCTCCAGGGCGAGCCAGCCGTTCGAGGAGTGCGCGACCCTCGCGAGCGCCCAGACGAGCAATTCACGAGCGCGAGAGAGTTGTTGGGGTTGGATGCGAATGAACTCGTAATCGCTGTCGCGGTCGGGAACGACCCCGATCCCATCCTGCCATAGCGCCATATGCAGCCAAGCGCGCACCCAGTGCCATGCCTGCACCTCCGGAGGCTGTTCGAGGTGTCGTGCGAGTGCTTTGTCTCGGATCCAGGACCCCTGATCCGCAAAATTCATGAGGCCCATGCCATGAAGCAGTTCGTAGAACAACGACTCGGGGTCGCGCGTTGACATCGGATCCTCTGCCTTATCGCCGAGACCCACACTTTTGCGCAGCCAAGCGCGCAACTGCTTGGAGGGCGAATCACCCTTGACGGTGGTCCAAGTGCCTCGCGTGCGCAACGCTGAGGCAACCCGCCACAGGTCGAGCGCCACCTCCGCCGATGAGCGGTGCTCGGCCCGGGCAGGCTCATCGCATGCGCCGGACGGGGTCCAGGCGAGCGGAGCCGCGGGCTCGACCGTCTTCAAAAGGGCGCCGTGAAGCGATAACCGCGGATAACCGTGAGGATGATAATCGGAATAGTAGGAGTCGCCGATGAGCACGAGCTTTCCACGTAGTCCGCCAATCACATCGTCCGCTCGCCATGGGCGGTAAGGGGAATAGAAACGGTCTGAAGCACTCTCTTTGCTCGGGCCCAGGCCACGCGCATGCATCTCAGCCGTCAGCACGCCGCCCGAAACCGTCGGACCGTACCGTGTGAAGAGGGCTAGAACCTCGCGTTCTTTCTCAGAGAAAGCAGTCTGGACGCGGGAGGCGGAATCACCATCGTTCAGGACCTGGGTCAAGGCTGCGATGCATCTGTCTTTGTTGTAGGATCCTGCTTCTTTCCCCAGCCAAAACCGAGCCGCTCGTTTCAATTCATCCGCGCTGAAACGGCCGAGTTCAACGTTTACCTTGAGGGTTGATTGGAGGACGTGGCCGAGCTTCATTCTGAGTCCCCTGTGAGTACCTTGGGAGTGTGACCCGCATCGACGAGCGCCTTCTCTATGTCCTGGGCATGGCCAGGGTCGACCAGGGCAACCGTGTCGGAAAGGCGCGCCAGAAGATAGCGGCGAATCCGGGGATCAGCGGCCAGTTCCGCGAGCAGCGGCGGCTCTGCCACTTCCAGAATGGCCGCGCCGAGATGCAACTCTGGGCCTATGGGTTCGAGCAAGGGCAGTAGAGAATCCAAAATCCCATTCGTCGAGTTCATGAGAATCGGAACGCCCCTTCCTAACGAAAAGATGGATCGGTGTCATTCATTGTGCTGCGTCGCCGGTCGGGAAAGGAAGTTTCGGACAACTCTCGTCGGCCAGCCTCCTTTGGCGCATCTCTTCGATGTCGTGAATTTCATACTGATAGCCCTGCTCGCAGAGGAACAGTTGGCGCTTTAAAGCGAAATCCTGTTCGACGGTGTCCTGCGAGACTAGGGTGTAGAAGTGGGCCTGGTTCTCGCCCGGCTTAGGACGGAGGATGCGGCCGAGCCGTTGGGCCTCCTCCTGACGCGATCCGAACGTCCCGGAGACCTGGATCGCCACCGACGCGTCGGGCAGATCGACCGCGAAGTTGGCAACTTTCGAAACCGCGAGCCGGTGGATCCGACCCGCTTTGAACTCGCTAAACAACTCATCGCGCCGGGCCTGGCGCGTGGTTCCCGTCAACAGCGGGATCCCGATCTCATCAGCCAGTTCGCGCAGCTGCTCGACATACATGCCGATGATCAGGGTTTGTGCCTCCGGGTGATAGGCGAGAATCTGGCGCACGATGTCTTTCTTGAGCGGATTTTCCGAGGCGATGCGGAATCGGTCTCGCGGAGACGCCACGGCATAGTCCATGCGCATCGTTTCCGGCATGGCGACGCGCACCTCGTGGCACCGAGCCGAGGCGATCCAGCCCTGCCGCTCCAGCTCCTTCCATGGCATGTCGACCTTTTTTGGTCCGATCAGCGCGAACACATCATCTTCTCGGCCATCCTCGCGCACCAATGTCGCCGTCAAGCCGAGCCTGCGGCGGGCCTGCAGCCCGGCGGTCACCTGGAAGACGGGCGCCGGCAACAGGTGAACTTCGTCGTAGACAATCAGGCCCCATTCGCGCTCGTCGAACAGCTCAAGGTGCTCGAAGCGGCCGGCCTTGTCCGCGCGCCAGGTGAGGATGTTGTAGGTTGCAATTGTTACCGGTCGAATATCCTTCCGGTGGCCGCTGTATTCGCCGATCGCCTCCTCCGGCACTGTGGTTTTGTCAATAAGCTCGGCGATCCATTGCCGAGCCGCCGTCACACTCGTGGTCAGCACCACGGTGGACGTCTGCAGGAGGGCCATGCAGGCCAGCCCGACGATGGTTTTCCCGGCCCCGCAGGGCAACACGATCACCGCCGAACCGCCGCGCGAGGTCCCGGCGGCGTAGAAAATCTCAGCCGCCTCCCGCTGATAATCCCGGAGGCGGAAGCGCAGCCCCCCTCGCGTTTCCTGGCGCAGGATGATCTCCAGCTGTTCGCCCGCGAGGTAGCCGGCCAGATCCTCAACCGGATATCCGACCTTGATCAGGGCTTGCTTCAACCGGCCTCGCTCACTCGGCTCAACCAAGAACTCCTGCGGCTCGATCCGCCGGCCTAGGAGGGACACCACAGTTTGGTGGCGAACCAGTTCTTCGGCGAGTGCCGGGGATGAAATGCTCAGCACTAGGCCGCGGTGATCCCGCATCAGCTTCAGTCGTCCGTAGCGCGCCGCGTACTCGGCAATTTCGATTTCGACGTGGCGCGGCACATCGTACTTGGAGAGCCCGCGCAGCTTCTCGCGAATCCATTCAGTCGTGACCCCGGCGGCACGCGCGTTCCAGATCGAGAGCGGTGTGATCCGGTAGGTGTGAACATGCTCGGGCGACTTGACCAGCTCGGCGAAACGCGCCAGCGCATCTCGTCCCTCGCTATAGCCAGGACTATCCACCTCAACCAGAACCGTAAGGTCACTCTGCACGATGAGGGGGTTCTCGTAGCGGACGGTGGCAGGCATTCGTTTTCTTCTAACCTAGCCCTGCAATAAGGTGACTCGAAACCCGAGTTCCTTCGAGCGCTGAACAAAGTTGTGTGGATTCGATCCTGGCTTGATAAGGAGGTACCCCTTCGGCGCACCCGCTTCGAGGTACCCCTTCAGGCGGCCGTGCTGCCGAATGGCATCCATAACCTCCGCGTTTTCCGGTTCGACAATCGCGCTGCAGCCGCGAATGCGGATTTCGCCGCCCTCCGGAAGCCTATGCCCCAGCAGGTTGTCAACCGTCGCCGGAAGAGGCCCGGATTCTTCCAATACTTCCCTCAGCTTCCCGGTCGACGATAGCGAAATGGTCTCCGCTAGCTGTCTCTTGTTCAACTGGAATTCAAAGATTCGATCGATGCGCTTGACTTTGCAGTGGCGGAATAATGGCACGAGTTTCTCGGGCGGCAGATCTTGACCGGCGAGCACGCAAAGGTTGGGGAGCACTTTTAGGTCACGGACCGGCACCGGTAATTCCGGCGGTGTCGCGAGCCCCAGGATGATCCGTGCGGTATCGTTTAGGAAGAACCAGTTCCGCTTCTTTTCGCCGATCGTGTGAGCCCAACCGGAATGGTAGAGTGCGGAAAGCAGGGCCGTCTGCCCGGGCTCGTCGAGCCACGACTCCCAGCTTTCGATCGCGTACTCGACTTGCTTGAGGCCCACTTGCCTCGCAAGATCGATCAAGCCCGGACGGGGCAGCCGGCTGAATGCGAGGAAGAGATGACCGGCCTGGTCTCCCCTAATCGCAAGCTCTTCAAACGCAGCGGCAAACAAGGCCACAAGCCCGTCCAGCATCGATTCGATAGCGGCGGCGGGCCGCCGCAGGCGAGGGGGTGTGAACTGCTGGACCAATCTCAGAAAAGCTAGGCGTGCCGTTTCCCGCAAAGGGTCGAGTTGGTGGTTCCAAAACGCGTCGCTGAACTTGCCGGGCTCATATCCGGAGCGTTGCTCGTTGGCCTGTATGATCTCCGCAGTCGCCAGGAACCCACCCGTCGCTTGGAATAGATATTGATCGAAGTTTGCTTCCTTCGAGATCCGGTTCACGTCCGTCATGTTGGGGAAGCCGTCGGCCTTGGCCGCGACCCGGCCGGAAAGGAGCATAGCTGCGACGGCCCTTTGCCAGTATTCGGCGTAGGGATACACAGATTGGCCACGATCTTCGAACAGCCTCTCGAGCGGAGCCGTCGCCTGTCGTTCGACAAAGTCCCTGACCGAGCCGGGCACGGCGAGCCTACGCTTCGAGTTTGCCATCTTCGAGTTCGAGATCACGCGGAAGGGGGGACGCCCATCTCAGATTCACGAAATCCCAACTTATCCCGCCCCGTGCCCCTTCCTGGCACTGCCGGGCATGAAAAAACGCCCACCGTCACCGTGAATCTGCTGGCCGGCAGCAACGTAGCTTGTCTTATTTTCGTGACCGTGGAATCTCCCCGGGGAAGATTCTACGGGATCGATCCAAATTTGCACCAGGATGAATCGGGAAAGCAAGACCAATTTCATGCGAGGAACCTTCTCTTCCCTGCGGCTACCGAAACAGCAAGACGTGAGAGAACGGTGCCGCATGGTTGGCCCACCCGGGGGGGGCGCTTTGGCGACGACAAGAGGCCCCACAAACTGACTTGGAGGTACGCAAGTGGCGCGATCCCGTGGGGTGCTTTTCCTCTGCCTCGCGAGGCAGAAACCCCTGCCCCACGAAGAGGAGGTCCCCCTAAGGATAAGGAAGCTTGTAATCAGGGCCGAAATTTCGACCCTTCGAGCCCTGATCGCTTCGCCGCCTTCCGTTAATTCCTGTCAGGTCGTACAACCAGGCCAGCACACAATCTGGCCGAGTTTCGCAAGGTCCTCCGTGGCCGATGTCGGGCCCACTTCTTTGACATATCTCGGAAGTTATCCATCACCATCACGACGTCTCACGAGACGCGATTAATGAAGATAAGAATCCGATGGAGGACTGCAAGATGAGGCAATCAATTCGGGCCTTTGATTTCATAAAGTCGTCGGCCTCATCTGACCTGAGTACACTTGGTAGCGCTAACGACCAAGGGCTCGGGAGAAAGGAGGCCGAACATGTTGATTATAGGTTGCGATTATCACCCGAGCATACAACAAATCGCATGG
>DATEPX010000291.1:0-44320 GCA_035272945.1 Terriglobales bacterium | reverse complement strand
GACCGATCCTAGCGAAGTCAGCCACATCGTCGACAAGAAGGGCGAGGCCTGCTACGCCTGTCACGCGCAGTCGCAGCCCCTGGCACGCCTGAACCGGCCGGACCGCTTCCGCATTTATCGCAATGGCGGCGGGAAGCGGGTCCTCGGAATCATCACGCCGATCGAGAATCAGCCCTCGTGCTCGAACGCGGATTGTCATGCGCATCCTGAGAGCCAGCAGATTCTCGGAGTGCTGGATACGAGCCTTTCTCTCGCCAAGGCCGATACGCAACTGGCCGAGAGCAGCTGGCGCATGATCGCCTACACCGTCTTCGGCATGCTGACCATCGCGGTGCTGAGCTGGATTTTCGTGTGGCGCGTCGTGGCCGTCCCCTTGAAAACCCTGGAGGCGGGCACGGAAAAGCTTGCGGAGGGCCAGCTAGGGTATCAGATAGAAACTAAATCGCACGACGAACTCGGCGATCTGGCGGGCTCGTTCAACACGATGAGCCTGCAGTTACGCGCAGCGAATGAAGAGATCGTGGCCTGGGCGCGCACGCTAGAGGATCGGGTCGACGAAAAGACACGGGAACTGCGGCGCGCGCATGATCAGATGCTGCACGCCGAGAAGATGGCGTCGATCGGCAAGATGGCTGCGGTGGTCGCCCACGAGATCAACAATCCACTTTCGGGGATCCTGACTTACGCCCGGCTGCTGAAAAAGTGGACCGAGAACCGAGAAACCGACGAAAAGCACCGCGACGAGGCTCGGCAGTGCCTGGACCTGATCGCCAGCGAAAGCAGGCGCTGCGGCGAGCTGGTGAAGAACTTACTTACGTTCTCGCGCACCGCCCCGATGAACCCGGAACCCACCGATCTTAAAACGGTTACAGATCGACTGGGGCGCCTGGTGCAGCACAAGCTGGAGATGACTGGAATCCAGTTGCAATTAGATTTGGCCAGCGATCTGCCGCGTGTGTACTGCGATCCGTCGCAGATTGAGCAAGTCTTGCTGGCGCTGGTGATGAATTCGATTGATGCAATGCCCCGCGGCGGAAACCTATGGATGCGCGCGCGAGTTCTCCCGGATTCTGAGCAGATAGAAATCCAAGTGCGCGATGACGGTTCCGGGATTCCGCCGGAGATTCTTCCCCACATCTTTGAACCCTTCCTGACCACCAAGGAAAGTGGCCGGGGAGTCGGCCTGGGACTGGCCATCAGCCACAGCATCGTCGAGCGACACCACGGGGGTATCGAGGTGCAGTCGGAGGTGGGCCGGGGCACAACCTTCACAATCACACTGCCGATCGACGGCAAGGCAGCGTCCGTGGCGGGCGCGCGTACGACAGCCGCCGGAAGAACAACGAGGTGAGAACGTGGCCGAACAAGGAAAACTGCTGATTGTCGACGACGAACTGAGCGTCCGAGATTCGCTGGGCAAATGGTTCCGCGAAGAGGGCTACGACGTGGGCACCGCGGAAAACGCCAGCGATGCTTTGACGCATTTGGCGGAGCACCGCTGGGACGCTGCCCTGGTAGACATCAAGATGCGCGGAACCGATGGCATCGAGTTGCAACGCCGCATCCACGAAATCGACTCCGAACTCATTGTCATCATGATGACCGGTTACGCCTCAGTTGAGACTGCGGTCACGGCCCTCAAGAATGGCGCCTATGACTATGTCACCAAGCCGCTCGATCCCGATGAGATTTCTCACCTGGTCAAGAAGGCGCTGGCTCACAAACGTACCGAGCAAGAGAACATCAGGCTGAAGGAAACGGTCGCGGAAGTGGCGCGCCCGGAGGACATCATCGGGCAAAGTAGCGCGATGCAGAAAGTGTTTGACGCCATAGAAACCGTCGGGCCAACCGATGCGACCGTGCTCATCACCGGGGAAAGCGGTACCGGCAAGGAATTGGTGGCGCGCGCGATTCATCATGCCAGTCCGCGGCGGTTTCATCCGCTGGTAGTAATCCACTGCGGAGCGTTGACAGAAACATTGCTGGAAAGCGAACTCTTCGGCCACGAGAAAGGGGCCTTTACCGGAGCGCAGTATCGTAAGAAAGGAAAATTCGAAATTGCCGAAGGAGGCACTGTCTTTCTCGACGAAATCGGCGACATCAGCCTCAAAACCCAAACCGATCTGTTGCGCGTGCTGCAAGAGAGAGAGATCGTGCGCGTCGGGAGCAATCAGCCCATCAAGGTGGACTTTCGCTGCGTGGCCGCCACCAACAAAGACCTGGAAACGCTGATCGACGAAGGCACGTTCCGGCCGGATTTGTTCTACCGCTTGAACGTCTTTCACATCGAGTTGCCGCCATTGCGCGACCGCCGGGACGATATTCCCCCGCTGGTCAACCATTTCGTCCGTAAATTCTCGTTGGCCATGAGCAAGCGCATCACGCGGGTTGCGCCCCCGGCCATGAACCTGCTCCAGCAGCAGGTTTGGACGGGCAATGTGCGCGAACTGGAAAATGCGGTGGAGCGGGCTATGGTCGTTGCCCAGGAACCGGAGCTGCGCGAGCAGGATTTTATTTTCAAATCGGCGGTGCCCAACGGAGCGCCGAAGACGCTTGAGGACATCGAAAAAGCGCACATTCTCCGGACCTTGGAGCAATGTGGCTGGAATCAAACTCGTGCCGCCGAACAGCTCGATATCGACCGCGTCACGCTGCACCACAAGATCAAGAAATACGGCTGGAGTAAACAACCAGTTGAGACCCGATGAAGCTGCTGCAACTGCTGCCGGTAGGAAACCTTCCCGGCGGTCTGCTCCAGGGACTGCCGCAAGCCATGGCGGACACGTTTCGCGTCCCCTGTGAAGTCGTGAGTCGTTCCCTGAATCCGGGCTTTGCTCTGCACGGGGAGCGGCAGCAGTACCACTCTTCCGAAATCCTGCAGCATATGCAGAGCCACGTCTATCCCGACTCGTGGCGCGTGCTGGGGATCGCAACGGTGGATCTCTATATTCCGATTCTCACCTTTGTTTTTGGCGAGGCGCAGATAGGTGGGCCATGCGCTGTTGTGTCCACGCATCGCCTGCGCCAGGAATTCTACGGCTTGCCAGAAGACAAGGAGCTCTTGCGCACCCGTCTGCTCAAAGAAATGGTCCACGAGGTCGGTCACACCCTGCACCTGACCCACTGTGACGATTACCGCTGCGCCATGGCGCCATCCCACGCGGTGGAGTGGATCGATTTGAAGGAGAGCACGTTGTGCCAAACCTGTCGGGCGCAGGCTCTGCAGGTTTGCGCGTGATCGGTTCGCGCTTCAGCGCTTCTCGACAACTTTCTTAATGCGCTCAAAGGCCCAGTCGATTTCGTCACGGGAAATGACGAGCGGAGGCGCAATGCGAATCACGCGGTCGTGCGTTTCCCTGCAAAGGATGCCCTCAGTTTTGAGCGCCTCGCAGTAGGGCCGGGCTGGACTGTTGAGCTCAATGCCGATCCAGAGACCTTTGCCGCGCACCTCTTTGAGATCGGCGCTACGAAGCGCCTTCAACTGCGCAAGCAAGTACGCGCCTAGTTCGGCTGAGCGCTCCACCATTCTTTCTTCGGCAAGGACCCGCAATGCAGTCCGAGCTACCGCACAGCCCAGCGGATTGCCTCCAAACGTGCTGCCGTGATCGCCGGGCTTGTAGACACCAAGGATTTCCTTGGAGGCCAGAATCGCGGATACGGGATAGAACCCGCCGGCCAAAGCTTTGCCGACGATCAGCACGTCCGGTGTGATTCCATCGTGCATGTACGCAAACAGCTTCCCGGTCCGCCCGAGACCGGATTGAATTTCGTCGGTCATGAGAAGCACGCGGTTGGCGCGGCAAATCTCGGCCGCTTCCTTCAGGAATCCTGCCGGGGGGATGATGATGCCGGCTTCGCCTTGGATGGGTTCCACGAGGAAGGCACAAGTGTTCGGTGTGATGGCTTGGCGAAGCGCCTGCGCATCGCCGAAGGGAATAATCTTGAATCCGGGGGTGAACGGGCCGAAGCCGTCGCGGTACTGCTCGTCCGTCGAGAAGCTCACGACGGTGATCGTTCGGCCATGAAAATTGTTGGCACAGACGATAATCTCAGCCTTTCCTTCCGGAATACCCTTTACCTTGTAACCCCATTTGCGTGCGGTTTTCACCGCGGTCTCGACGGCTTCGGCGCCGGAGTTCATGGGCAGAGTCATATCGAAGCCTGTCAGGTCATGGAGCTGTTTGTACAACAGCGGCAGTTGATCATTACGGAATGCTCGCGACGTCAGAGTAACCCTGTGAGCTTGTTCTGCGAGCGTCTTCAGGATTTCAGGATGGCAGTGCCCTTGGTTGACGGCGGAGTATGCTGCCAAGCAATCGAGATATCGATGGCCTTCGACGTCATAGACCCAGACACCTTGGGCGCGCTCGATCACCACATCGAGCGGATGATAGTTGTGAGCTCCGTAAATGTTTTCAAGCTGGACGAAGTCCTGGGTGCGCAAGTTTTCCTCGGTCATATAGGGTATAAATTAGTAGTTAGTAGTCAGGAGCCAGCGGGCTCCTTTACCGGACTTAGACTGCAAGCGCAGCCCGTTAAGCACTCGGGCAATTTCGCCGGCTTTTGATAATAGGTCCGACGCGACGCCAGGAGACAGGAAGCCGGGATTCCGCGCAACTTCCAGCTGTGTTTCCAGCTCGAGAAGCGAGCCACGCGCTTGGCCAATAAACTGATGAAATTCTTTACGTGAATTCCGTCCATGGCCTTCGGCCAAGTTGCTGGGCACCGATTCGGCAGCGCGTCGAATCTGACTCCTCAAACCGTAAACTTCATCTTGAGGAAAGCCGGGGGTCGCTTGATAGACGTCGGTCACGAGCGCCATGGACTTTTGCCATACGACAAGGTCCCGATGTCCCTGCATGCCGAACTCCAGTCTTTCCTAACTACTGACTCCTAATCTTTATCGAGCAGCATCGTCAGGAGCGCCATACGGACGTAAAGGCCGTTGACTGCCTGGCGAAAATACAAAGCTCGTGGATCGTCGTCGACGGTCTTATCCAGTTCAACCGTACGCGGCAGGGGATGAAGAATCATCGCATCCGGCTTCATGCGTTGTAAAACCGCCGAATCGACGGCGTATCGTTTCAGCCCTTTGCTGTCGGCCATGCGCTCCGGCTTGATACGGGTCTGGTATACGACATCCACTTCGCCTATCACCCGGTCAATATCGTTTTCCAGTTCGTAGCGGACGCCGTGCTCGTCCAGGTATTGAAGGATATCCGGCTTCATTTGCAGCTCGGCAGGAGCAACAAAGTAGATCTTCACGCGCTCAAACTTGGCCAGAAGATACGCCAGAGATCGTGCGGTACGCCCTTTATCCAACTCACCGATGATGGCCACGCTGAGGCCGTCGAGTGGACGTTCTCTGTAAATCGTGTACAAGTCCAGCAATGCTTGAGTCGGGTGCTGCCCGCCGTTGCCGTCGCCTGCATTGATGAGCGGCACGGGCGAGACCTTAGCCGCACGATTCGCGCCGCCTTCCTCAAGATGGCGGATCACGATGACATCGCTGTAACTGCCGATGATGCGAATCGAGTCCTCGACCTGTTCACCTTCAATTTCCGACGAAAAAGCCCGAGCTTGCTCAGTCGACAGAACGCGGCCGCCCAAGCGGTGCATTGCGGCTTCGAAGGAAAACCGGGTGCGCGTCGAGGGTGCATAGAATACAGTCGCCATGATCCGGTTCTGGTAATCGAGCGAACCTCCACGCGCCACGACTCGCTCCATGCCGCGAGAGCGATCGAACAGCTCCATCAGCAAAGGCACGGTGAACTGCTGCGACTCGACCACGTGTCTCAATTTCATCGCGTCCGGTTCCGGCTTGGATTGTAAATGCTGCGTTGCAGCCGCCAGCTTGGGGAACCGCATTCAGTGACCTCCTACGTGAACTTCGGAATGAGCAGCTACTTCCACCTGCTTCGGATCGGGAATGATGTGCGTGCCGGCGTTCCCATCCACGGCTTCGCAGAGATGCTCATAGCTTGTGATGACAGCCCGCCTGCCACCATTTTTTAGGAAGCGCAGCACCGACTCGACCTTCGGCCCCATGTTGCCCGGAGGAAAGTGTCCGGCGCGATAGTGCGCTTCCAGCTCGGTAGGGTTGACCAGGGTTAGCGGACGCTGCGTCGGTTTTTTGTAGTCAAGGTAGACGTAGTCGGTGTCGGTGGAAATCGCGAAGACGTCCACGCCCAGTTTCGACGCCAGGAGCGCGGAAGCACGGTCCTTATCGATAACCGCCTCCACGCCTTGCACTCCTCCGGTCGAACGCACCACCGGAATTCCACCGCCACCACACGCAACCACCAGGACGCCATCCTTTACAAGATCGCGAATAACCTCGAGTTCGACGATCTCAATGGGTTCTGGTGAGGGAACCACTCGCCGATAACCGCGCGCTGCATCCTCGACGATCTGCCATCCCAGGATTCTCTTGCGTTCTTCCGCATCGGCACGGGTGTAAAAGGGCCCGATGGGCTTGGTTGGATGCTGCATGGCCGGGTCGTCGCGGGAGACAATGGTCTGTGTGACCACGGTGGCGACGGGTACGTGCAAGCCTACGGCTGCGAGTTCGTCGTTCAGAGACTGCGAGAGCAGGTAGCCGATCTCGCCTTGGGTGGCAGCGCCGCACACGTCCAGTGTATGGCTGGGCACCTGGTCGGAGGCGCGTTCGGACCGCAGCAGCGCCGCGCCAACCTGGGGCCCGTTCCCATGAGTGATGACCAGCCGATAGCCGCGTCGAATCAGGCCAATGATGGCCGCCGCCGTGCGTCGCGCATTGGCCAGTTGTTCGGCGACAGTTCCCTTCTCTCCCGCCCGGATCAGGGAGTTGCCGCCGACGGCGATGAGAATGGTTTTCATGGGGGCTGTAGTCAGTAGTCAGACCAGCTCGGCGGCTAAGGCCGACTATTCTTGGGGCTTCTGCGGCACGTCTGAAGCAAGTATGTGAGAACTTCTGTCGTCCCTACGGGACTGGTTCCAGTTGCGACTTGATCCCGGCGCTGAAGCGCTGGGCTATTTTCGCGAAACCCCTACGGGGTTGCTTTTAAGCGGCTCCTTGCCCCCGGGTCCGCCATGGAGACTGGTTCTCACAAACACTAAAGTCGTGCACTACCCGATGCTCTTTTTGAAACCACCTCCGCTAACTGCCGACTACTGACTGCTAACTCCTACGCATGTACGGCTTCTTCTTTGCCCACGGACACAGGCGCGCCAGCTGTTTCGTCTTCCATCAACTCGCGCATCACCGCTTTCTGCACGTGTAGGCGGTTTTCTGCCTCTTGGAACACGACCGAGTGTGGCGAATCGATGATCTCGTTGCTGACTTCGTCGCCGCGATGCGCGGGCAAGCAATGCATGAAGATGGCATCTTTCCTGGCGCGGCCAAAAAGCGCGGCATTCACCTGATATGGGAGGAAAACTTTCCGGCGCTTCTCCGCCTCGGCCTCTTGGCCCATGCTGGCCCAGACGTCGGTGTAGATCACGTCGGCGTTGGCGGCCGCCTTGCCGGGATCATTCGTTAGCGTGCAGGTTCCGCCGGTCTGGGCTCCGCGTTCCTGGGCCCATTTGACCGCATCCGGCTTGGGCTCATATCCAGAAGGAGTGGCAACCCAGACATTCGCTCCTAACTGTGCCCCGGCAAACATCAAAGAGTGCGCTACATTGTTTCCATCCCCGATGAAGGCGACCTTCAACCCGGCAGTCTTCTTCTTCACTTCCAGGATCGTGAGATAGTCGGCGAGCGCCTGACAGGGATGGCTGTAATCGGTGAGCCCATTGATAATCGGAATGCTGGCATACTCTGCCATCTGCTCCACGATCTCGTGATCAAAGGTACGGATCATGATCGCCTGCACCATGCGCTCCAAGTTCTTAGCCACGTCATAGACTGACTCGCGCTTGCCCAAATTAATTTCTGCAGGCGACAAATAGACTGAGAACCCACCCAACTGCTGGATACCCACGTCAAAGGTCACCCTCGTGCGCAGCGACGGCTTCTCGAAGATCATCGCCAGAGTCTTCCCGCTCAGCGAGTGGCTGTAGGCGGCGGGAGTCGCCTTCACACGCAACCCGAGATCAAGAAAGCGCTGGATTTGCTGCGGGGAGAAATCCCTGATCGACAGGAAGTCGCGGGAGCTCATCTGGTCACCTCGGCCAAGACCGGCTTCCGCTTGGCGGTGAACTCCGTGAGAATTTCGAGCAGGCCAGGCTTAGACACCTCTTCCGCCTCGTACGAGACGCGCACGCTGGGTTTATTCAGATTGAGAATACTCGTGAGGTTCACGGGCGTGGCCACCAGCACCAAGTCACATGGCACGCGATTGATCGTTTCTTCGAGTTCGTGCCGCTGAATGGCGCCGTAACCCATGGCGGGCAGGAGGCTGGTCAAATGACGGTAGCGGTCGTAGGTGCCACGAATCGAGCCGACAGCATATGGCCGCGGGTCCACCAATTCGGCCGCTTCGCACTGCCGGGCCGCAACTACGCCGGCACCATAAGACATCTCGCCGTGGGTAAGGGTCGGACCGTCTTCCACTACTAGAACGCGGCGTCCTTTGACTAACTCAGGCGAGGCCACGGATACGCAACAGGCTGTCTCCAGGATGGTGGCCTTTGGGTTGTTCTTGCGAATGTTCTCCCTCACCACTTGGACATCGTGCGGCGCGGCCGTGTCTACCTTGTTGATGATCAGCACCTGTCCCCGCCGCAGGTTAACCTCTCCCGGGTAGTAGCCCAATTCGTGTCCCGGCCGGTGCGGATCAGCAACCACGATCTCCAGGTCGGAAGCATAGAAAGGGGTGTCATTGTTGCCGCCGTCCCAGAGGATGATGTCGGCCTCCAGCTCGGCCTGGCGCAGAATCTTCTGGTAATCGACACCGGCGTATACGACCGTACCCAGGCGAATGTGCGGCTCATACTCTTCCCGCTCTTCAATCGTGCACTGCTGCCGATCCAGATCCTCCATCACCGCAAAGCGCTGTACCGCCTGGGCCGCGAGGTCTCCGTAGGGCATGGGATGGCGAATGACGACCGGCTTCCAGCCCAGATGTCGCAGGTCGGAAGCCACCAGGCGCGAGATTGGGCTCTTGCCACATCCGGTTCTAACCGCACAGATTGAGATCACGGGCAGGCGGGACTTGATCTGCGTATGCTCAGTTCCCAGCAACCAGAAATCGGCTCCGGAAGCGACCGAGCGCGAGGCCACGTGCATCAGGCTGGCGTGGGCAACGTCGCTATAGGAGAACACCACAACGTCGATTCCATGCTCGGCAATGAGCTTCTCCAGGTTGGCTTCCTCAAGGATAGGAATGCCTAGCGGATACAGGGGCCCAGCGAGCTCAGGAGGGTACCGTCGATTAGCGATATCAGGGATTTGCGCAGCCGTGAAAGCTACGACCGCGTAAGCAGGATTGTTGCGAAAAACAACATTAAAGTTATGAAAGTCTCGGCCAGCGGCACCGATAATAATGACCTTTTTCATGCGTGATTCTCTCGAGGGGGACGAAGGCTCTTTTAACTCTGTATTTTCCCCTCATGATGGGCCAGAGGGCAGTGAGCGTTATCACGTGGGCAGGTGACGGATCACCATTCTCAATGTGCAGTAACCCGCTGCAATTGATGAAAAATTCATGAGTACTTGACACCCAGAATGACGGGGCGTCCGCACCCTTGACGAGACCGTCAAAGCGCGTGTGCAACCTGGCCTGTGCACCGCGATAGACAAATTGGAAGCTCCTTTAGTTCCGCCGGTTCGGGCTCCTTTCATCGACTTTTCACTCTGGAATCTGGCGTCGAGCTCCAGCTAATGCGGTAAATTCCTGAGATCACATGAGGAGCCTGGATGCTCACAAAGTGCGCCATTCCAGACTGCTCCGCTCCGTTCCGGCGCCTAGGCGACGGCAAGCTGTGTCGAGTTGAAACCGAATACCCCGCGAACGAAAACGAACGCACGGGCAGTGCCCGGAAGAACTGCATCAGATCGAATACTACTGGCTATGCACGGAGTGCGCTTCCCTCGACACCTTAGCGGTCGATCCAACGAACGGAATCATGACCATTCCGCTTCCGAACGGGGAATTCAAGAAAGTGCGGTTAGCGAATCCGTTGAGCGCGGACCGCGTTCCGGAGAGCTCCGGGGAAGGACTGACGTGCGCGGCCACAGCATCGAGGTGTCGGCCGTGAATACAATCCCAACTGGCTGCGCGCTCTGCCGATCCGAGAAGCCGGAAGGCCAAGGCTGGTTTGTGTTGACAGAAGACCAATGGGAAGACAAATTAAGAATATTCCAGTGCAGTGAGGAATTTGCTGAGCTTGATGGCGTCTTTTGCGCTTGCAGTCCAGCCCACGTGCAGCAGCTCGTGGCTCATTGGGTAGCGAACGGACCCTTGAATTACCCTTTCGTCGGTTCCGGCGGAATAACGAGAAGGACGCCCACTCGCAGGAATGCGCTTACAACGGCATCCGTTACATCTGACTTGCATTGCGCCACGCTGCTCGGCGAACTTGCCGTGTATCGCGAGAGCCTCAATCGTGCTTTGCTGGAGAATCCGCAGTGCCTGGTTTCGATTCTCGATGCCCTGACGAGCGAACTTCCACGAGGCCGCATCAGCGCGAAACCGATTCAAGAAACCAGTGTGGAAGACGAAGCCCTGGTCTCATGTCCACTCTAGCCTGATGCGCTCCGGTAGGCGCAGGTACTGGTTAGCGGTGTTAGGCGTAGAACGCGGCGTTCCTTTCTATGAAGTGTTTTTGTTCGTCCGTGAGATCGTCCACCGGCTTGATGGAATCTGAGGTGCAGACCGGAACACACGCGCCGCAATCAATGCATCCATTAGGATCTACGTACATCTGAGTGGCCGCCTCGAAGGCGGGCTCGTCCTTCTTGGGATGAATGCAGTCAGTGGGACAGACGTCCGCGCATAATGCGTCTTTTATGCAGGTATCGGTAATAACGTAGGCCATGGTTCGTCTCCGGCGAGAAGATGGGATATCCCGCGCATCTGAGACTACGCCCGGAAGGGGCATGAAGCGGTGACTTACGTCACGAGAGTCATGTGAGCTGCGACGGCCTGGGTGAGCACCCGCAATTCAGGGCAGGGTGCTCTCGACAATACGGATAATCTGTCGCCTAACGTCTTCGAGAGTGGCAGTGTAGATGTCGATACGATTCAGCCGGGCGGCAGCCTGCGACAAGCCTGCATCTTCCTCCAGCCAGACCGAGAAGTCATTGGTCCGCAGCTTAAGCCGGAGGCGTGCTTCGATGAAGTGGTGATGAACAGAATGCACGCTGATCTGTCCCAGAGCTTGAACAAATTGGTCCACGTTGCGAGCTTCGAAGGGTGTCGGAACGACGACCGTGTCGGAAGCGCAGAAGTAAAAGGGCTGTAAGGCGGTACGGTCGCCGGCCAGCGGGTTGGCGGTCAGGTAACGGCTGACCACTTCCACGAGTCGTTCCCGGAGCTCGGCGACGGAAGTAAAGGCCCGGACATCAACGCCCGCCAATCGCTCGGCCAGGGCGACCTCATTGCAGTCGGCGTAGGCCCAATGAGCGAAGTCATTCGAGAAACCGGTGCGGAAAAAGTGATGTTCCTGCAGGGTCAAGAACGCATGTTGAAATATGGACTCTTCCGGACAGGTACGCAGCGCTTCCAGCAATTCTCCGAGGTTATTCGCTTTTTGCCGCCCAATGCGGAGTAGGTAAGCTGAACTGTTGAACTTGAAAGGCGCCCTGGCCTCCCGTGAGCGGACGTCTTGTGCCGGCAAGGAACTCATGGATTGTGAAAGGTTAGAGATGCGCGGGTGCGACGCCGTGTTGCATTTTTTTCCATCGGCGACTGAAACTCTCGAATGCCGGCACGTAAACGGAGGCAGGAACCCAGCTGCTCAGGCGCGAACCGGAACGGGCCAAGGATCCGAATTTTGAACGACGGCATTGGCGGTCACCGGCACCAAATCGATGAGAGCAAAGGCAAGCGTCCAAAAGAAAATGCACATGTAGTACCCAACCGCGAAAAGCCAGTCCTCAAAGAAAGCATTGACCAAGCCTGCGGCGAGGACAAGCATGATGGGAAGACCGGCATAGTGGGCATCGCCGCAGAAGTAAATCCAGCGTGCGACGCGCACAATCCTGGCTAAGAGGAACAAAACAATCCCATAAAAAGGAATGACGCCCAGTAATCCCATCCATTCGAGAATCGCAAGATAACTGTTGCCACTTTCGCGAGTGATGGTTCGATTGGAAGCAAATTTGACTGCTGGCTGAGTCTCATCTCCCGAGACAATGGTGCCGAAGCCGGCGCCAAACCAAGGATGCTCACCAATTGCCTGTGTAGCCCTTTGCCAGGGAGTGCGACGAGATCCCATAAGTCCCATTTCCCTCTTGCCCTTATAAACAAGGGTTGAAGAAGACGCGGAGCGGAATTCATCGAGACGGGAAGGAGCCAGAATGGCCAGCCCTGAGATAACGCATAGCACTACGGCTGTCCCTTGGAGGAGCAATTTATGCCGTCGTAAGAGGAAGCACAACACAACCATGGAAACAACAGCCGCAACTATGCTGGCCCGAGAGAGGCTCAAGGCAAGAAGAATCAAGGCAAGCAGCAGTACAAATGCTCTCCGCCAGCGCAGCGGACGGGTTTCGCTGACCAGAAGTCCCCACAGGAGAAGCGGACACATCACCACTCCCATGACCAGTCCGAGGGAGTTGGGGTTGCCCCAGGTTTGCAGCCCAAACAGGAGGTAGGCGACCGCGGTCACGTACACAATCATTTCGCAGGCCAGAAGCAAACCTCGCAGAAACTGGGCTTCGCGGCCGAGTATCGCAAGGCGGCCTCCGGAAGAGGCGTAAAGAAACAGGATCAGTAGACTGGCAGCCTTCAACAGGGCGACCCAGGGAGCCGCCGAGACCATGGCGGAGAAGAAAGCGATCACCACACAGAGCAGTGCAACCAGGTGGAAAGACACGAAACGATAGCGGCGATCCCGCACGTAAATCGCAAAACCGATCACCGAGCCCATCGCCAGAACGACCCATCGTCCTGCGATCCAGGCCTCCTTCAGGGGAAGGTCCACACCGGCCCAAACGAAGGCAATCATCAGGAAGACGAAGAATGCCTGCCGGAATTTCCAAAGCGAGGCGAGCAGCAACTGAAGAAAAATCAACCCGCCCAGATAAGCCGAATTGCTGAAATAGGCGGGATGTGAATGCGCAAGATAAAACAGCCCGAGGCAGGCAGCTATATACCCGAGAAAACCGCAGATTTTGAGCCCACGGCTATGCATGACGTAGGCGGGGGCAGCGATGTGAGGTCGCTAATTCGTCCCCCGCTAAGCTCCTCCCAATTGTTCGATAAGCCATTTCCGTACAAACCAAACTGTGCCTAACACATAAACCGCCGCACCAACTGTCACCACAAGGATGGGCTGAGAATTATATTTGCTGAATACCACGACTACTCCTGCCATTAACAAGGCGGCGCAGATCGCTACGGCAATCAGCGGATTCTTCCATAGACCACGGAGATCTGCCGGAAGCAGGGCGTAACCGACGGCAGCGACCACCGACTCACCGATAACGAAAGCGAGTCCTGCGCCTTTCAAGCCGAACAGAGGAATTAAGGTGAAATACAGCAGCACCCCAGCAACAGCGCCACTTATCGTCGATGCCAAGTACGCGCGATGACGGCCCATCGCGTACAGAATTGTTCCGGTTAATAACGAGGCGGCGGGCGCGGTCACCACGTAAGGAGCGGTCAGCTTGACCAGTGGGATCGCTTCTGAATAGTTTGCTCCCATGACGAGGGGCACAATGAGGTGTGCGGCGACGATCGTGCCAAGCATGAAGGGTATGCTCAAGAGCGCGATAACCGAGGACGCCATCTTGGACAACCTCGCCATTCCGGTTTTCATTCGCGCGGACAATGCCATACGCGGCATCATAACGACTAACACCAGGGTCACCAGATCTCGGAGTACGCCCACGAGGCGGACAGCGGCGGCATAAAGCCCCAAGGGGTGCTCGCCCAGAAACCAGCGCACCGCGACGTGTCCTGTCCGATGGTAGAGGTTCGACATCAGCGAGGACAGACCGTAGTGAACGCTCGGCACCATGATGTCTTTCCAGTGGGCGGGGCGAACACGCGTGGGGAGCCCGTGCAATTTGCTTCGAAGTACCAGCCAGCCGGCAATGTTCGTCAGCAACGCCGAACCAAGAATGCTGGCGGGAATCCAACCCACGTCAGTGGGGCCACGGATGAACGCGAAGATTCCCGCCGCATACAACGACTGCTGGGCAATTGCGATAATGGAATGGGCATGAAAGAGCTCCAGCGAGTTCAGCAGGTAGTCGACCCCAGTTATCCCAATGCATAGCATACCGGTGCCATAGAAACGAAGGAGAAAGGAAACGTCGGCACGGGTGTCGAAGCCGGCAATTACCCATAGACCAGCTGCCGCAATCACAGAACAAATCAGGCGCAGAAACAAGATATTCGGAAGAATCTCCGCCGCCTCGGTACGCTTGGCGGCGAATTGCTGAGTCGCATATGTGGTCAGGCCTGGGTTCGCTACTGCCTCTAAGAACGCGCACACGGCTACGACGTAGCTCCATACGCCGTACGTCTCCACGCCCAACCGGCGCACCAGAAAAGGAAAGGTAGCTGAACTAATCACGATGCCAAGGACGCGAGCACCAGCAACGGAGAAAAGGTATCCGCCATAACGCACGATCGGAGTGCTCTGCTTCAGTCCCTGTTGCACCACGTGAGCCTTAGCACATACTGAGCTCCGGCTCTCGACTTATCCGAAGCTGTCGCGAACGCCCTCATGCTATCTTTGCACCGCAACCGAGTGCTCCGGCACCCGCGCAAGTCCAAACATAATCTCGTCCAGCCGTTCTGAGCTTACCGGTTGCGACAGATGCTGCTGCATTGCAGGATCCGCGCGGTAATCGGAGATCATTTTCGGGATGAGCTCGATTTCTTTCGGACTGCGCAGCAACTGGCCGGCGCCGAATCGCGCAAATTGGGAGACGTAACCGAAGCCACCACAGTCAAGCCATCCGCACAAGAAATACGGAACCCCTTCAAGCACACATTCCACAGCAACGCTAGAATCAACACCCACTCCACACCAGGCACTTCCTAGCAGGTCTCTTGCAGGCATTCGACTCACGATTTCCACCCCTTCCCGGTCAGCTGCCGGCAAAATCGAGTCGATTACCTTCCGGCGGGCCTTCTCGCTTTCAAAGGGGTGGAGTTTGACGATTAGTTTGTGACCAGTTCTGCGCGCTATCGAACTCAGTGGGGGCAGCAGTTCACGATAGATTTCGGCGGTGCGCCCGCCTAAAACCTCATACGGCTGCGAGAACAGAACCACGGCACCAGATGCTGCATTAGTATTTTTTCCCGCGCTCGCCGGTGGCGCATCTGCGGGCGCGGCGATTTCAATTCTGTCGGCCGCAAGGGGCCTAGCACGCAGCAGATAATCGCGCTCCATTTCTCCCTTTACCAGGAATGCATCCGCATAAGGCTGCTTGAACAGCATTCCTCCATCGAGAGCTCCGTGGTTGCAATAGACAGCGCTGAGCCCTCTCAGCTTGGCGAGAATCAGGGGCAAGCGCGTTGCGTGGTTAAGATCATCGCCGCACAAGACACCGGTAACCGGTTCATGCGCCATCAGAGAGTTCCAGGCGTCTCGCAGACGCAGGCCATTTTCCACACGCACCGGAAAATGCTTCCAGATGCCGGCTTGCCTCATAGTGCGGAGTTCCTCGGTTTCATCGAGTGCCGTGCGCTCGAAGGTTTCCCACGCCTCCTTCAGCTCCTCTATCTCCGATTGCGTTTCGATCTTTGAAACAGCATAGGCTGCCAACGTAGTGGACTTCACGTTGGATGGCAAATTCCCTGCCCTGCCGCTCCGCCGGGTAGTAGCCAGCAAGAAATTACGATTGGGGAGCTGAGCAGCGTACGCCAGCACCATACGGGTTACATTAGAGTACGGCGAAGGCAGCAAAAAAACCGGGTCTTTGCAATTCATGCGCTTAGCAAAGTGATGTCGCATCGCGTAACTTGGATCCCACTTGTCCAATGCGATTTCCGCAACCTGTTGGGCTCTCAGCTTGCGGGCGGCGGACAGCATGCGCCACAAGCTAGGCATGAAGCCAGCGGGTTCCGGGCGGAAGCAGCGCACTGTCTGCCCGGAACGGAGCCCCAGAAGATCGGAACATGCGTGCGGGCGGGTAGCGGCCCATTCGGTTGCGGTTGGGCCGAGCTCGCTTCGTAATGCTTCGAGAAGATAGAACGCATGCAACTCGTGATAGTTCCAAACGGCACCAATCTCCCACCAATCCAACCCCATGCGGTCGATCAGACGACCGCGCCCCGGCTGAAGAACCTGATCGATCCAGCGATAGCTCTCCATTTCGCCAGCGAACTGGTGGATGCTGATAACCCGGGCCCTCAATCGTTGACTCCAGTCCGAATAGATGGTGGGCCCGGCAAAACCGAGGTCTACAATAAGGTCCCAGGGCGTATGCGCCCACTCCCCACTCCAGGGCAGATCTTCGGGATGGAGCAACAGAACTCTCATTCGATTCCGTTCGCCAACACCACAATATCTATTTCGCTCATGAGGGGCCAAGCAAATCCCAGCTCACGGGCGTTCCTCGCTCGATATCCCGCACAGCATGCCGCCCTAAGACTTGGGGCAAATGTCGCGGGTGCAATCCGCTTGCGGGACGAATGGAGCGAATGTTGTGAGCCGTGAAGACCTCACCTTTTCTTATGTTTTCGACGACGAACAGCGACCGCCGGAAGCTGCGGCCGCTGGCCTCTTTGCCGCTATATCCGAACCTGACCTGTCCTAACGCTTGTTCTGTGGTCCGCACTGCATCCACCATGGCTTTGAATTCCTGAGGCTCCAGCGAGAAGGCGCTGTCGGGTCCCTTGAGCTCGCGCGAGAGGGTCAAATGCTTCTCAATGATGCAAGCGCCCAGAGCCGTGGCGGCTACGGGCACGGCGATGCCCAGAGTGTGGTCAGACAACCCGACCGGCACCAGGAAGCGTCGCGCCAGTTCCGGAATGGTCCGCAGGTTCATTTCATCCGGAGGCGCCGGATACGCGCTCGTACACTTCAGCAGGGCAATCTGAGATGCTCCCGCCTGTTGCGCCGCGAGCACGGCTTCTTCGATCTCTTCCAGCGCAGCCATCCCGGTGGACATGATCAGGGGCTTGCCCGTCTGAGCCATTTTTTGGATCAGGGCAATGTCCACCAATTCAAAAGATGCCAGCTTGTAGGCAGGAACATCCATCCCCTCGAGAAAATCCACGGCGGTTGCATCAAAAGGGCTGGAGAACAGATGCATACCCAAGTTGTTAGCAATGTCCTTCAGCTTCGGCTGCCATTCCCATGGCATGTAGGCCCCGACGTAGAGGTCATATAAAGTACGGCCGTCCCAGACTGTTCCACCGCCAATATGAAAATATTCACGATCGCTGCGAATCGTGATCGTATCCGCGGTATAGGTCTGAATTTTGACGGCATCAGCACCAGCGTCTTTGGCGGCATGAATGATTTTTATCGCCGTCCCAAGATCCTGTTGGTGATTCGCGGAAAGCTCCGCGATCACGTATACGGGGTGTTCCGCACCTACCCTCCGCTCTCCGATCTGTACACTTGGCGCTATCATGCTTCCTTGGCCTGTGCAAGTTTCGATGTGACAAGCTCCGGCGATAAGGGAAGACCTCTCCCGCTGCGGATGATTTCCATTGAACGGTCACCTTCATTGAATATCAGATCCAACGTGGAGGAATACGCAACAAAGGGCGGGAATAGTTGCTGATATTCAGGATGAGTGTAATTCTGAAATACAACGTCCAGGCCGTAGTCCGTTAGCAGTTCCAGCTCTTCAAGGAGATAGGCGGCGGAGCCGATGGGAGAAACGTATTGTCCGGCGCCGAGCGTGAGGCAGATATTGGCCAGCAACTTGGTTCTCTTACCTTGCATCTGCAATGAGGAAGCCGAGAGAAGAGGTGTGTGCACGCCCAGCACTTCTGCGAGCCAACGAAGGAGTCGCAAGTTCAAATCGGCCAGGCGAGCGCCGGCGGGGAATGCTTGAAGAATCGCGCTTAGCTGAGGAAAGTAGATATCGAAAAAAGGCGCCCTCCGGTAGTTGACTTCCACAGCTCGCAGATGTCGCCTCCAGAACTCTGCCTCGCGAATCTCAACATCCTTTATCTTCTGGTCATGTCGGCCGCGAAAGACGACCGGCACAGAAAGCCATTGCAAACCGCTGGGCCCTTTTATGCGATTCCTCTGTTGCCAAGACTGCCTGTCGAACTGCACGGTGTCGAGCAGTACAAAGGTGTCCACCTGATCGATTAGATCAAAGTAACCGAGCCAGGGCAGATACGTTGGTTGTGCGATGGCAACTTTCACTTTATCGGCTCAGTTCTCCGAGTTGGCGATCTCGATCATCAACTGTGCGACTCGTGCCGCTCCCAATCCGTCTATCAAGTCCTGACCGCGTCGGCACATTTCCTCGCGCCTTGCCTGGTTCCTTGACAGAGCGACCAGACGATCGGCAATACAGCTCGCATCAGGGTTCCTGGGCAGAGCCTCAACGACCTGCTTCTCCTGGAGAATGGCCAGCGTTTTTTGATTTGCTTCGTTGCGAGGCCAGCCAATGACCGAGGCCCCCATGTAGATCAGTTCCCAAACAGTGACCCCACACGCAACCACGGCTATCTCCGCCCAAGCCATATGCTCAGCCATATCCGCAACATCACTGATGATCTTTAACCGGCAGCCGGAAACTTCCCCGGCGGCCCGGCGCAATTCTTCGAGATGGCTATTACCGCCACCGACTATGACACGAACCTCAATAGGGGGGCCGCCGAACTGGCGCAAAGCGTGGATCACAGCCAGAGTCATATTCTCTGGATCGCTTCCCCCCATCGTGACCAAGACCCTCGCTGCAACCTTGGCAAAAACGCGGGCTTGCGGCCTTTGTTCTCGGAATTGTTTTCGCACGAGTGCATAGCTAGGCCCCAGCAACAACTCCGTGTAGGGTTGCCGCCTCCTGTACAGCTCGGGAGTAATTGCCAAGTCGTCATTCAGCACTATGTCGGCACTGTACTCACCCGCACTGCCGTAGTCGTCCACAATCAGGAGCCGGCAACCTGCCTGTTTAAGAGCTTGTTGATAGTCTTTGCCGAACCGGTATCCGTCTATCACTGCCCAAGTTGCAGCCGCCTTCGTGTACAGATCGCACATGCGTGCCGAATCCCAGTTGCCCGTTACGCTACCTATGAGCTCAACGCGGAATCCTTCCGCTCTCAATCGATGTTGCAAGGAACTCGGAGTCTGGGCCACCGCGAAAATGACGGGTCCGCCGTGATCCTGCCATGCCTCGGCCAAAGATAAGCAGCGCGTGACGTGACCCATACCGATTTCAGAATTCGCGTCTGTGCGTATTACGAGCGTCTCAGCCATGGCTGGCAAGCGAAAAAAGACGGTAGCTTATTTTGTGAAGAGATAGTCATATCTGTACTTCGAATCTACGACTCTCCCTTCGCGGTTGATTTCCTGATGTTTAGAATAAGAGTTAAGTCGCAACCCGCAGGATTCGGCGAGCTCAATCACCTTCGCCGGATTTGCGTAAAAGAGCCGGGCGGAATTCAAGACGATCCGCTCGTTACCGAGAACAGCCTTCGCCGATCTCCGGCACATGCCCAGAAAGGAGCGGATCCCGTGGTTGATCAACAGATACCAGAGCAAGCCAGCCATTGACGTTCCGCGGTACATCCGAAATTGCGCGAACTCGTCAACATACGGAATCTCTCCCACCCAGACCGTGGCGCCAGGCCGCGCGATCCTTGCCATCTCACTCAAGGCTTCCCTGACCTCGCCTTCGGATTCGAGCAAGAGGAGCACGCTATTACACACAATCTTCGTCGCGCTCTCCGATTGCAAAGGAAGCTTCTGTGCCCTGCCGACAAGGAAGTTGACGCCGGGCACTACCGCCTGCAATCGTGTTTTCTCGTCGGTTGTGGGTATGATTCCGAACGCGGTTGACGTCCGCCCGGATGCCATGCTCAGCAGCAGACCGTCACCGCACCCGATGTCTACTAGCACATCATCAGGGCCAAAACCCATCTGCGACAGAATGCTCTTATTGGTAAACTCGGTGAGCGCCTCTTTATCTCCCCTGCCGGCCATTTGGTGCATTTCGGGAGATAACGCTTTTAGCCGGTAATCCTCAACATGATCCCGGAGACGAACAATCGGCATGGCCTAGACCTCACGCAGTGCCTTCTGCCGCACGTGCGAGTTCATTAGTGGAACCTCGGGCGCCCGCTCCATCAGTGCCAGGGCGTCACGCCAGTTAAAAGTGTCACGATTTGCGAAATGCTGGTAAATCGCGCGGATTGTCTCTAAATCTTCTTCCGTATCCAACGTCCAACGGTAACGGCTGTAATCCGCTTCTGCCGTTAAGGACAAGATGCTGAACAGTTGCGGATTCTCGTAAAGATACGGCGTCACGTGCGCCCGCTGATATGATTGCGTTGCCTCCCGCCACGCACGTTGCAAGGCAACAAGCGTGAACACCTCAACGCTTAATCCGGATGGATAGGTCGGCACCAGCGAATTGCTGGCGTAGTCAGGTCTTTGCTCGATGAACTCATCAATAGTGTTGTCAGCCAGTTCTGGGTCTATGAGAGGGCAATCTGCCGTAATTCGGACAACCACATCCGCTCGGCAGAACTGCGCGGCCCGATAGTATCGGTCAAGCACATCTGCCTGATCCCCCCTGAAACAGTGCACGCCAAGGCGAATGCAGTCTTCGGCAATCACATCGTCCTCGGAGAGGATCGAGGTCGCCACCGCAACGTCGTCCAGCAAGGTGGCGCGCCCGGCGCGCCGGACCACTCGCGCCAACACCGATTGGCCACCGACATCCTTCAGAACCTTCCCGGGTAACCGCGTGCTGCCCATGCGAGCCTGGATGATGGCAACCGATCTCATCGGCGTTCCTGGCACTCGGACTTAGGCTTGCGACGCAGCAAGAACATCGAATCTTCATTCGCATTCTGGCGATAGTACAAGCGCTGCCCTTTTTCCTTTTCCAGATCTGCGAAGCAATCTACATACATGCGGCTGTAATCCGCCTTCCAAAGCAAATTCTCCTGTCCGCGGTAGTTGATCGCGGTGATCTCGGGTGCGTAGTACTCGAAACCCCAAATCCACTGCTTGGCGCAGCGATGGATTTCGTACATGGCAACGGAAAGATCGTTCGGTGCAATGTGAATCAGCACTCCCGACGTAAACACCAGGTCAAAGTATGCATCGGGATAAGGGATGGCGAGTGCAGAGGCCTGCAAAAGCCGGACACCGGGCAATCGAAGTCGCGCCTTCTCCAGCGCATAACTTTGGATCTCGATACCGTGCAGGTTGGTGAATCCCATCTCCTGAAGGATCAGCAACTGCGTACCCATATTGCAGCCGACCTCCAGAATGCGCGCCCTCTTGGGAACACGTTGCAGGAATAGTTCATTCAGGTGCCGCCTGGCGATTCCGTAGGTCTGCTGATAAAACTCATCCAGCGCCGCCGGCGAGTAGTCATTGCGGTCGGTATATTGCCGCCCGAAGTTCCCTCTCCAGGCATGAATCTGGCCCGTCGCGTACGCGGATCTCGTACCCAAGACAACTCTCCTACTTGGCAAAATGCCCGAGAATCTTAACCACCGCGCGAATCACGTCTTCGACGTCCTCATCGCTCATCGCATGAAACATCGGCAAGCTTATCAGTTGCTCGTACGCAGCTTCGGCCACGGGAAACTCTCCTCCCTTGTGCCCAAAGCGATCCCGGTAGTATCGGTGCAGATGAACCGGGATGTAATGCACGTTGACACCGATATTCTCGGCACGAAGTGCTTGGAAAACCTCTTTGCGATCTGCTGTGAGCTTTGGCAGGTCCAGACGAATGGGATAAAGGTGCCAGGCTGGAATAACGTTGCCACTGACGCTGGGTACGCATACGCCCGGAATTCCGCGAAATGCTTTTGTATACCGGGTCGCGATTTCCCGCCGACGCTCCAGGTTGGATTGCAGCTTGCTCAACTGCGTGATACCGAGTGCGCAAGCGATATCGGTGAGGCGATAATTAAAACCCAGCAACATCATTTCGTAATACCACTGGCCTGAAGTCCGTCGTTCGCGGCCGTCGCTAGAAAGTCCGTGATTTCTAAATCGCCGCAGGCACTCCGCCAGGTCGGCTCGGTCGGTCGTGACCATGCCGCCTTCCCCGGTAGTTATGTGTTTGACGGGGTGAAAGCTGAAGACCGTCATATGGGCAATGCTGCCCAGGCGGTGTCCCCGATATTCGGCGCCCAACGCGTGGCAAGCATCTTCGATGACAGTCAACCCATGCCGATCGGCCAATTGCAGAATCGAATCGAGGTCAGCTGGGTGCCCGGCATAATCGACTGGGAGAATTGCGCGTGTTTTCGGCGTAATCCGGGAGGCGATCTGTTCCGGATCAATATTCAGCGTGTCTGGGCAAACATCAGCAAAGACCGGCCACGCGCCCTGATAGAGAACGCAATTGGGCGTGGCGACGAAGGTCATGGGCGAAGTGATCGCCTCGTCGCCCTGTTTCAAGCCTGCCGCAAAAGCAGCCGCATGGAGTGCCGCCGTCCCAGAACTGAAGCTCACTGCGTGCCTGGCACCAACATAGGCCGCAAATGCCTCTTCAAATTCGCCAACTTTGGATCCGCTGGTCAGCCAATCCGAGCGCAACACCTCAACGACCGCCTGGATGTCTGCCTCATCAATGGAGTGATGACCGTAAGGGAGGAGCGTCCTACGAACGGGAGTGCCTCCGTTGATGGCCAGCACTTCCCGGCTCGTGGGGGTTGCGCTCATGGAAATTCAGGCGGGAATCTGGCTCGCCGCCGGCCGCGCCAGGGGAACGCTGGGCGCAATTAGCTCTTCCAGTTCGTCTCCCGTAAGCCACAACGAATTAGTGTCACTTGTGTACCGAAAAGCCTCGGGCACGGGCTTCGCGTTCACCCAGTTGTCCAAGCTCCACCAGGGATGATTAGGCTGGATGATGTACATATTCTCGGTTTCCAGGGCACGCCTTGCCTCGTCTTCCGAAACCAGAGCCTCATGCAGTTTCTCGCCCGGACGAATGCCGATGTACTCCACCTCGCAGCCCGGAGCCACGGTCGTAGCCATATCCAGCAAACGCATGCTGGGAATCTTGGGAACAAAAATCTCGCCACCGTTCATTTTCTCAATGCAGTGAATTACAAATCTCGCTCCCTGTTCGAGAGTAATCCAGAAACGGGTCATGCGAGGATCGGTTATGGTGATACGGCCTCTCTTCCGTTGCTCAAGAAATATTGGGACGACACTGCCGCGGCTACCCACCACATTGCCATAGCGCGCACAACTGAAGCGGGTCTCCTGCGCTCCCGCGTAGGCGTTAGCCTGTACAAACATTTTTTCGGCGCAGAGTTTGGTTGCGCCGTAAAGATTGATCGGATTGACCGCTTTGTCCGTGCTCAAAGCAATAATACGATGTACGCCCTGGTTGATGGCGGCATCGATGACGTGGCGTCCGCCCATGATGTTGGTTTGGATCGCTTCGAAAGGGTTGTACTCACAGGCGGGCACCTGCTTAAGTGCAGCCCCGTGCACCACAACCGTTACGCCGGAAAAAGCGCGTTCCAGCCTTTGCGGATCTCGAACATCTCCGATGAAATAGCGCAGGCTGGGATGATCGAAACCGCCCGCCCGCATGTCATGCTGTTTCAGTTCGTCGCGACTGAAGATGACCAGTTTTTTGGGGTGGTACTCGCGCAGCATGATTTCCACGAATTTCTTACCGAACGAGCCCGTTCCACCTGTGACCAGCACGACCTGTTCGGACCAGTTCATCTAGTACCTCGGGGCTGAAGCGGCTGTGCCGCCAAAAGCGAGGGCAAGGCCATCCCGCGTCCGCGGAGCGGCTGCGGACAGCGCCCAGGTTGCATCTGCGGAAACTGAGGAATAGAGAAAGTTTCTAACAGCGTTGGCGCCACATCGGCTGAGTGGTGAAAAGCGGGTTCGGAGTCGGCGCTATGCAGGCCGATCATCATCACCTTACGTTGGAGCGCACGGCGAAACAACATCCTCTTAATCCGACTGAAACACCGTGCTGGCTAGTATAGCGGAGAGCTGCTTGGGACGTTTGAACAGAATTTCACAGGGTTCTCAGTCCGCAAACTGCGCACACATCACCCCGGGAACCTGGAAAATAACTAGGCCGCCGCGGTTTTACCCAAACATCGCTCTTAAAAGCAGCTCTATCTTTTCACCGATGCTAGAATGCTGTTTGCTCAACATCTTCAAGTGAGAATGCCTCGCTTTGGCTGAATTCTCATGGCGACCAGTTTCGCTGTGAGGCGGTCTAGTGTGGGTTGAGCATATCAGCAAGCTCTTTGAGGTGTTTGATGGAGTCTCTGATTCCGTCCAACGGCCAAGTGCTGCGCGAAACGCAGCCGGCTTATCCAGCGGACGGTAGCCAGCGGTTCGGACCGACGATTTATCCTCCCCTTCCAACTCAAGACTCCGCACTGAGAGAGTATTCTCGAGTTCTGCTCAAGCACAAGTGGACGGCCATTTCCTGCCTGGTGGTGATCTTCACGCTGGTGGCGATTGCGACTCTTCGCATCACGCCGATTTACGATGCCATGGGCCGCATCGCCATCAATAAGCCCGATACCAGCATCATTAATTTCAGAGACAACGCCGTGGGGGTCGACTACACCGATCCGGTTGACCTCGATACGGAGGTCAGGGTCCTGCAAAGCGACTTGTTGGCGCTGGAGGTCATGCGGAAGTTAAACCTGGACAAGAGGCCGGACTCTGGGGGTCTGTCGTCCGGTCCGTCAGAGCAAGCTCAAAATCTCGAACTGGATCCGCTACAGCCGAATTACCGGCAAATTACGGGGCAGCTCGTGAGTTTCAAAGCTGGACTGAAGGTCGCACTCATTCCTAACACCCGAGTGATGGAAATTCATTATGCGAGCCCTGATCCACAACTGGCTGCCAGCGTAGTCAACACCTACGCCAATATCTACGCGGAGAACAGCTTTAAGACCAAGTTCGAATCCACCATGCAGGCCTCAGATTGGCTGTCCAAGCAACTGGTCGACCTGCAGATGAAGGTGGAGACCTCGCAGGAGAAACTGGTCCAATATCAGAAGAAGCACGAGATCCTGGGTACCGACGAGAAGCAGAACATCATTACCGAGAAGCTGGATGAACTGAACAAGCAACTCACAGCGGCCGAGTCGGATCGCATGCAGAAAGAGTCTGTCTACCGGTTGACCCAATCTGGTGATCCGGAGGCCCTCGCTTCCGGAGCTTCAGCCAGTTTCAGCCCAGAGACAACAGGTATAGATGGGGGTTCATCGTTACTCGAGAAGCTCCGCACGCAGCAAGCGGATTTGAAAATCCAGACTGCCCAATTGAGCACGCAGTTTGGTCCTGCGTATCCCAAAGTTGCCCAGCTTAGCAATCAACTGAAAGAAACTGAGGTTCAGATCCAGAACGAGCAGAAAAAAATCGCCAGCAGACTTCGTAACCAGTACCTCGCCGCCCTGCAGCGGGAGAATATGCTGCGAGCCGGGTTCGAAAAACAGAAGCAGGAACAGAACAAGCTCAATGAGAGTGCGATCGAATACAGCCTGCTCAAACGCGACGTAGACAGCAATCGTCAGCTTTACGAAGGTTTGCTGCAGAAGTTGAAAGAGGCGGGAGTAAGCGCGGGCCTCAAGTCTAACAATGTGAAGCTTATTGATCCTGCCCGCGTTCCTACCGCGCCCTCTGAGCCAAACATTCCCCGCAATCTGGCTTTTGCTCTTGTGCTGGGCCTAACTACCGCCATTGGATCCGCCTTCCTGCTGGAGAGCCTCGATAACACGGTCCGGACTCCGGAGCAGGCGCAGCTCGCGGCTGCATTGCCTTCACTCGGAATGATTCCCCTGGGATCGAAAAACATGCCTGACCGCGGCAGCCGACAGCTTGCCACGGCGCCTTCGTCCAAAGAGGCGGTTGAGTTGGTCACCCAGGTGCATCCCAAATCTCAGATGGCCGAGGCCTATCGCGCCTTACGGACTTCGCTCCTTTTATGTTCGAGTGGCGCACCACCTAAAGTGATCCTGGTCACCAGCGCACTGCCTCAGGAGGGAAAAACCACAACCAGCATCAACACCGCTGTGGTTCTGGCCCACAAGGGAGTGCGTGTCTTATTGATGGATGCCGACTTGAGGCGGCCGGGAATTCACAAAATTTTGGGGCTGGGACCGCGAATCGGACTCAGCAACGTGCTCACGGGAAGCGCGGACTTGCAGCAGGTGGTCACACGCTCACCTTTGCTGCCGAATCTGGTGATTCTGCCGGCGGGAACTCCTCCGCCCAACCCGGCTGAGCTCCTGGCGTCCCCAGACATGCACGATTTGATCGAGCGATTGCGCGATCAATACGATCACATCGTGATTGACACCCCCCCTGCCCTGTCAGTCACGGATGCTGTGGTCCTGGCAACCCGGGCCGACGCTGTCGTGCTGGTGATTCGTTCGGGTCATACGACAAAACAAGCGCTGCGGCGGGCACGCGAGATCCTTGGCCGGGTTAATGCAAAAGTGACGGGCGTGTTGATGAATGCCGTCAACCTCAGGTCCGCGGATTACTACTATTACTCCGAATATCAAGGAAAGTATGGCGGACGGTATTACGTTGAAGACGAAGTGACAGACGCCGAGGAGAGCGCCAAGGCTTCGCCTGGTGCGGACTAGCTTTCGATAAGCTGCATGCAAATTACCCTTCAGCCTTCCGCCAAGAAGCTTTTTCCCCTCGGTGGAGCCTTCCTGTTCGCGGTCCTCTACTTGGCTCTTGTTTCGCGGGAGTTCCTGGCCGCCCATTTTGCCACTGTGGCCGAGATTGCCAGTCTACGAACGGCGGTGCGGCTGGAGCCGACGAACGCTGAATACCATCAGCGGCTCGCTCGCTACTTTTTCTTAGCTGACCATGATCTGCCCTCCGCCCTGGCGGTTTACCAGACGGCTGTCGGTTTGAATCCCTACGATGCCAATCTTTGGTTGGGTCTGGCCGCGGTTCAGCAGGTCTTGGGCAACGCTGTCGAACAGGAAAAAGCTATTGAACGCGCCATCATGGCGAATCCCCGCTCAACCAACGTGGCATGGGAAGCGGCGAATCTGTATCTTGCGCGCGGGGAAACGGACAAGGCACTTCGTCAGTTCCGGATTGTGATCGGGAATCGTCCGCTTGAGGCCGATGCTGCGTTACGCCTCTGTCTGCGGGTTGCTCCCAACGTTGACACTCTCATTCGGGAAGCATTGCCTCCACAGCCGGACGCATACGTCATCCTGCTGGATCTTCTAACTGCGGAAAACGACAAGGCGGGCGCGGCAGAAGTCTGGGCAGGCCTCATGCGCTTAAAGAAGCCTTTTGAACAGCGCTTCGCGTTTGACTACATTAATTATCTGCTGCGTCAACGGGAAGTTGAACAAGCTCAACTGGCATGGCGATCAGACTGGTTCGGTCTCTCGGGATATCGGAGCTCAACCGATAATCTGATCGTCAACCCTAATTTCAACTTCAAGATTCTGAACGCAGGCTTCGATTGGCAGTACGCGAAACGTCCGGGCGTGACCATGGCCCTGGATCCAGCTGATTTTCATGGCGGCCGCCGGTCGCTTGCGATAAGGTTCGACGGACCGGGAGTGGACGAGGTCGGCATCTTTCAGTTCATTCCAGTTCGTCCTCATACAGAATACGACTTCTCTGCCTTTTTCAAGTCGATGGACATCCAGGGGGCCGGCGGGCCGCACTTCGCGGTTGAGGATGCATACACCAAAACGACGCTGTTCCTCAGCGATGAGCTTAAGAATGCCGGCGTTTGGCGACAGACAGGCGGCGTTTTCAAGACTGGCCTCGACACAGAGCTTATTGCGTTGCGCATTGTGCGCGTGCCGGCCGGCAATGCCATACGTGGTAAGCTCTGGGTCGGCGATTTTCGTTTGATCGAGCAGCAGCACGATAACCCGTAGCGAGGTTCGTGAGTGGCATCCCCAGAGCTGGCGCCGACTGAGCAAGCAAACCTGGTTGCCCCAGAGGTCGCTCAGAGGCCCTTCCGGATTTTGGACCGTGTCCTGCTGTACGGCACATTCTCCCTCCTGCTTTTCGGACCGCTGGCTTTCGGCGCTGTCTATCCCTGGTCCATATTTATCCTTGAGGGCGGCGCTGCTCTGCTGTTTCTTCTATGGGAGTGGCGGCAAGCTTCCTCCAGCGAACTCTCTGTCACTTTAAACGCGCTGTTCGTTCCGATGCTGGTGTTCGCCGGGCTAATCGCAACCCAGGTGGTCTTCGGTCTTTCGGCCTACCGTTACGACACCGTCTCGGACAGTCTCCTCTATTGTGCCTACGGTGTCCTCTGCTTCCTGGTGGTGCAATCCCTGCGGCGCACCTCGCAAGTGAAAGCACTCGCCGTCATTTTCTGCAGCTATGGTTTCGCGGTGGCACTATTCGCCATCGTGCAAAGCCTAACCTCTAATGGAAAGATCTACTGGGTGCACGAATTGCCGCGCGGTGGATGGATCTACGGTCCCTATGTGAATCACAACCACTACGCGGGGCTGATGGAAATGCTGGTCCCGATACCTCTGGTCCTGTGCCTGACCAGCTACGTTCGCGGAAACCGGAGGGTACTCACAGCGTTCATTGCAGTGCTGATGGCCAGCACGATTTTTCTCTCCGGTTCGCGTGGCGGGATGTTTGCCTTCCTGGTTCAGCTGCTGCTTCTCGGCGTGTTGCTCGGCAGAAGGAAGAGCCTACGCGCAGCACTCACGGCTGGGGTGGTTATCCTTGTCGTTATCGGCCTTTTGACCTGGCTGAGCGGTGGCGAAGCCGTCATGGACCGGCTGGCGAGTATACAGGGTGAGACCAAGGCTGAATTGTCGGGAGGAGTACGCCTGACAATCGACCGCGACGGCTTGAAGATGTTCGCCAAGAAGCCTGTTCTGGGTTGGGGACTGGGGACCTTCCCCGTGGTGTACCCGCAGTTCGGAAGCTTTTTCACGGATAAGTACGTCAATCAGGCACACAACGACTACGTCCAACTGCTGGCCGAAACTGGCGGCCTGGGCGTTCTGACGATGGTTTGGTTTCTCGTGCTCGTTTACCGCAATGGCTTGAGCAAACTTGGACATTGGACCTCGGACGTTAATGGAACCGTGGCCCTCGTTGCCCTGCTGGGTTGTACGGGAATCCTGATCCACAGCTTCGCGGACTTCAATCTGCAGATCCCCGCGAACGCAGCCTTGTTTTACGTTTTGTGCACGATTGCGGCGGGCGACACTCAATTTGGAGCCAGACGCCGTGTGCGACAGCCAGCAGGAAATACTCTCATTCGCGACATGCAGGGTTGGGCGGAGCACAAGGACGAGCGCAGCACGTCTTGAATCAGCCTTGGAAGGAAAACCTCACTTAATCGATTTTCCACAACACTCCGGCCACTTGGGATGGTTATAATGCTGCCCCTGTGGGGCACATTCCTGCGGTTCAGAAAGGATCTTTCATGGACAGCAGCTCATCTTCGAATCTAACCAGCCGCAGAGAGTTCTTGACCGCTTCGGGTGGGTTGTTGGCGGCGGCTGTTGCAAGTCCGCATTTGGCTTCCGCGGAGAGCGGGGGTTCGTCCAGCGCCCAACCTTCGATCTCGCAAAATACTTTGCCGGCGGGCTCGGCGCGAAAAATACCCATTGGAGTTTTTGATCCGGTTTTCGACCATCTTTCGCTGGATGAAATGCTGGACAAGGTGGCCGGTTACGGCCTGGAGGCGATGGAGATTGGCACGGGCGGCTACCCGGGAACCAAGCATTGTCCAGTCGAGGACCTGCTCTCTGATGACGCAAAGCTCCAGGCGTGGAAGAAAAAATTCGATGACCACAATTTGATGGTCGCCACTCTGAGTTGCCACGGAAATCCGGTACATCCAGATCCAAAGATCGCGGCTCGCGATGCGGAGATTTTTCGGCGCACGGTTCGGTTGGCGGAGAAATTGGGCGTGCAGGTGATTGTCGGTTTCTCGGGGTGTCCGGGCGGTTCTCCCACCGACACCATGCCGAACTGGGCAACGTATCGATGGCCTCCGGAGTACGCGCAGATTCTCGACTGGCAGTGGAAGGAAAAGGTAATCCCCTACTGGAAGGAGGCAGCGAAGTTTGCCCGGGACCATGGCATCCGCAAGCTGGCTTTCGAGATGCATCCCGGCTTTGTGGTTTATAACCCGATGACGCTACTGAGACTGCGCGATGCCGTGGGCGAGGAGATCGGGGCCAACTGCGATCTTAGCCACTTGTTCTGGCAGGGATGCGATCCCATCGAGGTGATCCATCTGCTCGGAAAGCAGGGCGCACTCTTCCACGCCCACATGAAAGACACGGTCATGTTCAAGGACAACGTGAACAAGTACGGTGTCCTGAACTTCGCTTTCGAGACCAAGGATTTGTCGCAAGCGTCAGAAACATTCCGGGCCGTGGGGTACGGCCATAGTGCGAACACGTGGAAGGAAATTGTCCGCGCCTACATGGAGGTGGGCTACCAGGGCATCTTGAGCATTGAGAACGAAGATCCTATTTTGCCGGGCGAAGTGGGAGTTGAACGGGCCACTTATGTTCTCAAGAATGTGCGCGCCGAACTCCTGGGTTCAGCCGCATGAGTGATGAAAAAGGGGAGGTTAAATGAACCGCCGTACTTTTCTCGGTACGATGACTGCCGCGACGGTACTCAGCAGCCGGCTGGGCTGGAGTGTCAGCGGAGAGCGGAAGCTGGATAAGATTGGGCTTGAGCTCTATACCGTGCGCGACCTGATGAAAAATGACTTTGAAGGCACACTCGCGAAGGTTGCGGAAATCGGCTATCAAGAAGTCGAATTTGCCGGTCTCTTCGATCACACTCCAAAGGAAGTTCGTACGATGTTGGACCGCCACGGGCTAACCGCGCCGGCGTCGCACGTGCCGTACAAGTTGCTCGATACGGAGTGGCCTAAGACACTCGAGGACGCCCACGTAATCGGACAGAACTTCATCGTGTGCCCTTTCATTGATGAGAAACTACGAAGCGAACCCGGTGGCTGGAAGCGTGTGGGAGAAACCTTTAACCGCGCCGGCGAGGCCAGCAAGAGAGCCAGCATCCAGTTCGGTTATCACAACCACAATTTCGAGTTCAAACCAGAAAACGGGAAGCTGCCTTACGATATTCTCCTCGCGGATACCGATCCCAACCTGGTGAAAATGGAAATGGACTTGTTCTGGATCACGAAAGGCGGACAGGATCCGCTGAAGTATTTCGACCGCTATCCCGGCCGATTCCCGCTAGTCCACGTCAAGGATATGAAGAAGGATGGTGAAATGACGGAAGTGGGCAGCGGGTCCATCGATTTTAAGCGCATCTTTGCGCAGTCCGAGAAGGCCGGAATCCAGCATTATTTCGTGGAACACGATCAGCCCAAGGCACCCCTCGACAGCAGTAAAACGAGCTTCGAATATCTCGAGCGGCTCAGGTTTTGAGTAAGAAGCAATTCAGTATGTCCAGGAAAACTTCATGGCGCAGATGACTCGTTCTCCCAAGATATATGACGTCTGCATCATCGGCTCGGGTGCCGCAGGTGGCACAGCAGCCAAAGTGTTAACCGAAGGCGGCCTGAGTGTGGTCATGCTCGAGGCTGGTCCGCCCCTCCATCCCGAGACCGACTACAAGGAGCATGTCTGGCCTTACGAACTGGAGCACCGAGGAGCGGGGGTTGGCGGAACTCTGAGGCACGCCCTCAATAGTGAATTCATGGCTCCCAACGGAGCTTGGACCATTGAAGGCGAGCCTTACACGTCGGCTCCGGGGTCCAATTTTCAATGGTTTCGCTCGCGCGTTGTGGGCGGACGTACGAACCATTGGGGCCGCATCGCGCTGCGTTTCGCGCCGGTGGACTTCCGGACTCGCTCCAATGATGGCATGGGCGACGACTGGCCTATCACATATGAAGAGATAGCACCTTATTACGACAAGGTCGAATCGTATATAGGCGTTTTCGGCTCGAAAGAAAACATTCCCAGTGCGCCCGATGGGATATTCCTTCCCCCACCGAAGCCACGCTGCACCGAAGTTTTTGTCAAGAAAGCCTGCGACAAGCTGAACATCCTTTGCGTGCCTTCGCGCTTGGCCATCATTACCAAGCCTCTTAATGACCGGCCGGCTTGCCATTACTGCGGACAGTGCGGGCGGGGATGCGTCTCAGCCTCTAACTTCAGTTCCAGCCAGGTCATGATTCCGCCCGCACAGGAGACCGGACGGCTGACGCTGATCACCAATGCGATGGCCCGCGAGATCGTGATCGGCAAGGATGGCAAGGCAGAAGCGGTTTCCTATATTGACAAGAACACGCGGAGCGAACAGCGCATTCGAGCCAGGGCTTTCATGGTGGCGGCCAGTGCATGCGAATCGGCACGCTTGCTACTGAATTCCAAGTCGGCGATGTTTCCGGATGGATTGGCCAATTCCTCTGGCGTCGTGGGCCGATACCTCACCGATACGGTCGGCAGTTATGGGGGCGGATACTTTCCGCAACTGGAGAAGGTCCCCCCTCATAATCATGACGGTGTCGGTGGCATGCACATGTACGTTCCGTGGTGGAAGTTCAATCGCAAGAATGATTTCTTGCGCGGCTACCACATCGAATTCGGCGGTGGGCGCGGCCTGCCCGGCGTGGGCGACTGGGATGACCTCTGCGAAGTAGTAGAGGGCTACGGTCTCCCGCTGAAGAACAAGGTGCGCTCCGCATATGGCGCGTATATAGGCTTTGACGGGCGCGGAGAAATGATTCCCAACGAGCACAGCTATTGCGAGATCGATCCGGAGGTCGCGGACCAATGGGGTATTCCAGTGCTGCGCTTCCATTGGCAGTGGGGCGATAACGAAATCAAGATGGCTCGGGACATGCAGGAAACATTCCGCGCGATCGTGGCGGCCGCGGGGGGAACGTATGTCACCACAACGAGCCCGGACGGTCCGCACCCGTATGGGATTGCCGATGGCGGTGTGATCATTCATGAGCTCGGAACAGCGCGCATGGGAGCCAATCCCAAAACTTCTGCTCTGAACAAGTACTGCCAGGCGCACGATGTGAAGAACCTGTTTGTCACGGATGCGGCTTCTTTCGTCACCAACCCTGACAAGAATCCGACTCTGACTATTATGGCGCTGTCGTGGCGAGCGTCGGACTATTTGCTGGAGCAGGCCAAGAAACACAACTTGTAAGCCGGAGGGCGCCTTGTCGTCGAAATCAATTTCCCGGCGTGATGTGCTTAAATCGCTCACCATGGGAGCGGTTGCGGGTTCCGTACTGCGCGTGATCCCGGCAGAGGCGGCCGAATACGCGCACCACATGATCCAGGCGGAAAAAGCCAGCACGCCGAACGCTCCCTACAAGCCAAAGTTTTTCTCGGATCACCAGTACAAAACGTTGCAGGCGCTGTGCCAGACAATCATCCCTCCCGATGAACGATCTGGCGGCGCAATCGAGGCCGGTGCGCCGGAGTTCATTGATCTGCTGACCAGCGAGAGTGCGGATTACAAACTGAAGCTGGGCGGCGGGATGATGTGGCTGGATGCGACGTGCACGGACCGGTTTGGCAAACTGTATCTGGATTGCACGCCGGAACAGCAGAAGCAAATATTGGACCTGATTGCTTATCGCAAGAACGCGAAGAGTGATCCCAGCCTGGGGCCAGGCATTGAATTCTTTTCATTTCTCCGCAACTTGACCGCCGACGGATACTTCACCAGCGAGATCGGCATCAAGGATTTGGGGTATATCGGCAATAAGTACTTAAAAGGGTTTCCCGGGTGTCCGGCGGTGCCGGAAACCTAGGGGAAGAGGGCGGATTAATGGGCTGGTGGGATGTGGCACAAGTAGAAAAGTTGTGCGCGCTTGATCCCTTCGGGTTTAGGACGACATGGTTCAGGTTCAGCTCCACCAGCGAAAAAGAAGGGGGCCTGATTTGAATTCAGCCGGTACGGCGAGCTGGAATTCAGCTCTAGGCCTCGAAGGAGGCAGTCATGCGCGAATACGATTTTCTCTGCCAATCCTGCGATAGATTCTTCACCAAAACGCTCACACTGGCCGAATACGAGGAAGGAGAAATCATTTGTCCAAATTGCGGGAGTGACGACGTAGAACAGCAGGTGCCCCCATCAAGCCGGAAGAGCGCTTGAGGACCTTAGGGTCGCACCGACCCCTCAGAACCCGTGAGGGAGGCAGCGCTCACCACTAGCCGCTTGGGCGCTCTGCCTACTTTCAGACGCGCGAGCTGGCGGCGAGACTTCACGTCGAAGATCGACACATCGTCGCTGTCCGTATTACTTACGCAAACATACTTTCCATCCGGTGAGAAAGCCACCCAGTTCGGGCCATCGCCTGTAGCGACACGGCCAGTGACCTTGTTGGCCTTGAGGTCGTAAATGTAAACGGAATCATCCAGGAGGCTCGTTACCCAGAGTTCGCTCTGGTCTGGAGACAGCGCCAGTCCATGAGTGAACACCTCGGTTGGCTCAAGCGGGCGCTCTTTCGGGTGGGGATGTTCAGCGGGAATTTCAACCCTGCTGGTTATTTTTCTTCCGGCAATATCTACGGCCACGAATCCGTGCAGATCGCTCAAGGCCACATACATCGTCTTCCCATCAGAGCTGACGACGAAGGGACGCGGTACTCCTCCCACTGGAATCTGAGCAGAATATTCCATCGTCCCGAGGTCGATCATGTCGATTTTCTGATCCCCCATCGAACTCGCGAAGATCAATCGGTTACTGCCAGCATTGACGCTATTGTGCGGCCGATTGAGCGGGAGCGTTTTGACGACCTTTCGCTGGTTAACGTCCACGATATCGAGACTGTTCTTGTCTCTGATGGGCACGGCAACATATCGGCCGTCCGGGGTAACGGCACACTGGTTGGGCCGTCCGGTCAGCTTGATGGCAGCGATCACTTTGTCCTCGGTTGTGTCGATGATCTTGAGAGCATTCTCCGACTCGATCGTGGTAAACAGCCGCTTGCCGTCTGCCTGAACCGCAGCGCCGTGCACATGCGCACCTACTTTGATAGAGCCAGTAACCCGCAAGGATGGCAGATCAATAACAGTAATATCGTCCGATTCACTGTTGGTGACGTAGAGTTTAGTGCTCTGGGAGTGCAGAAGAGCGGGGAAACACAGCGATAAGATACAGCCTAATGGAATTGCTATTCTCAGGCGCAAGGTAGCTCGCAGCATAGAGTGCAGCCTCGACCGCTGATTAGTTTTTCATCAGCCTGGAAGCGATTATAATGCTCGGCTCAGTGACTCCATAAAAATGGGTGCGCGCGCATGCGGATCGCTTGCCTTTTCGTTATCACAATTCTGAGTGCGTTATCGGCAGCGGGACAATCCAGCGAGTGGAAGCAGTTGTTTGACGGCAAAGACCTCACGGGCTGGAAACACGTCGGTCCCGGCGAGATGAGGGTGGAAGATGGGTTGATTCAGACCCATGGTGGCATGGGTTTGCTGTATTGGACGGGCGGCCAGCTGGGGGATTGCGTGATTCGCGTGGTCTACAAGATGCGCGATCACAACGACAACTCTGGTGTCTTTATCCGCATTCCTATTGAGCCGCGCGAAGCCTGGATGCCCGTGCACTATGGTTACGAGGTCCAAATCGATAACGAGCCCGAGAAGTCCAACGAGGACGACTACCATGTCACCGGTGCCCTGTATTCGCTCACCAAGCCTCTAGCCCGCCCCGGCAAGCCTGGCCCCGAGTGGAACACGATGGAGATCACGCTGGACGGACCGCACACGGTAGTCTTTCTCAATGGCGTGAAGGTCACGGATTACACCGAGGGTGACCCAGTCCCGCCCAAAAAGTTCAACTTCGAGCCGGAGCGCGGGCCGCGTCCTAACGATGGCTACATCGGCCTGCAAAACCACAGCGACAAAGACGTCGTTTTCTTCAAGGAAGTTGCCGTAAAGATGCTCAAGAAGTAGGGCTCTCAATTTCCATTTCAATTTGAGGACTAAATGAAAAAAACTCGTTTGTCCCGCCGTGAATTCCTGCAGACGAGCGCCGGAGCCGCCGGCGCCCTGTTGGCTGCCCGCACTGTGATTCTCGATCCTGAACCGATAGGGGCGTACCAAAACCCGGTTGCTGCCAGCGATCGCGTCCGGTTCGGCATTATTGGGATCGGCATGCAAGGATCCGGGCTTCTGGCATCGGCCATCACGTTGCCCGGAGTGGAGTGTGCCGCGGCCTGCGATCTCTATGACGGACGGCACACGCTGGCTCGGGAGATTGTCAACAATCCCAATCTGCCCACGACCCGCCGGTACCAGGAGCTGCTCGCGAACAAGGAAATTGACTGCATCATCGCCGCTGTGCCCGATCACTGGCACAAGCAAATCGTGGTCGACACCGTGAACGCCGGCAAAGATATCTACTGCGAGAAGCCGATGTCACACTCTGCCGCCGAAGGCTTTGACATGGCCGCAGCCCAGCAGAAGGCTGGGCGCCTGGTCCAGATCGGCTCGCAACGCGTGAGCTCGGTGATCTACGCCAAGGCAAAAGACCTGATCGCGAACGGCGCTGTCGGCCATCTGTGCATGATCGAAGGCTCGCTTGGGCGAAATGATCCGACGGGTGCCTGGGAGTATCCTCCGCCGCCCGACCTCTCACCGGAGAACCTGGACTGGGACACATGGCTGGGCACGGCACCCAAGAAGCCGTTCGACGCTTACGCGTTCGCGCGCTGGCGCTGCTGGAAGGAATACGGCACGGGCGTGGCCGGCGATCTGCTGGTCCACCTGATCAGCGGAATGCTGTTCGCCATGGGATGGAACGAGCCGCCCAAGCGGGCTATGGCGTCAGGGGGAATCCTGCGCTGGAAAGATGGCCGCAACATGCCGGATGTTCACGCAGCCCTTTTTGAATACGGCAATATCCCGGTGTTCATGCGTCTGAACCTGGGGACCGAGACCCCGGAGATCGTGCGAATCATGGGATCGAAGGGCTACTTGGAGATCACGGAACTTGCCCTGACCCACTTTCCGCAACCCGGTGTGGATGTGGCGCCAAGTTATTACGCCTACGGCTTCCCACGAGCCATGCGCGACGAGTACTTCAAACAATGGCATGCCGAGCACGACCCCAAACCTGGGCAAGAACCACTGGCCGAGGCGGTCACTTATCGCGGCGTTTCCTACGATGAAGTGAAGCCTCACCTGTGGAAGTTCTTCCAGGCGGTACGTTCGCGACAGGCGTTGACTGAAGACGCCGTGTTTGGCAATCACGCCGCGTTAGCCTGTCACATGGCTAACGAGTCGTATTTTCGAAAGAGCGCAGTCTACGTGGATCCTGGGTCGAAGAGTATTAAGAGTTAAGAGTAAAACACGTGGCCAATGCGCGCTCGCGGCTGAGTTCCGGTTACTCAGGGCCAAGCGCGTCAGCCCATCTTGCAACCATCCGCAGTCGGACCCTTTGTACAAAAGAGACGTTGTCTTAGCTTTTCGTTCTCAAGAAGACACACCTGTAGCTGAGTTGACTTGCAGACTAAGGCGCGCTGGAGACTTCCGGACCAAGCAGATTTTGGACAACGCCTCCCCGCCGAATTGAAGCCGAATGTCAATCGAAAAGGAGGTGGGCGGGTGACTCAGCCGAACATTGCATTCGTCATCATTGCTGTCATCGTGCTGCTCGCAATAATTGTTTTCGGCTGGTGGTATTCGCGCCGGCGTCGCACCCGGCAACTGCGTGAGCGTTTCGGGCCCGAGTACGATCGAGTGGTCCGCCAGCAAGGCAACCCCTACGCAAAGGTGAAGGAGTGCTGGAATAGCGCGCCAGGAAAAGAGAGCAGCTGCGGATTTTGCCGCTATCGCCAGCGGTCCGTTCCGATTTTGGCAACCGTTGGACGAGAGTTCAGTCGAGATTCGTGGACGATCCCCGAGGCGCTGTTGCCGACGCCGATCAACTGGTCACGGAAGTGATGCACGCCCGCGGTTATCCCGTGGCTGAGTTCGAGCATCAGGCCGAGCTTATCTCGGTAGACCACCCGACGATTGTTCAGAACTATCGCCCAGCACACGACATTGCAATACGCAGAGGCGGTCAGATCAACACCGAGAACCTGCGCAAAGCCATGGTTCACTATCGCTCGCTATTCGACGAACTGCTCGAGGATTCCTTACCCAAACGTAAGGAGGCACGCGGATGAATTGCCATTGCGGAAAGACAGACAAGCCGAATTGACGACTGCCGACATTGCTCAAGGAACGCGAGCTGAGGACCGAGAAACTGAAATTCAAGACCCAGACCGAGTCACTCAGCAGCAAAAACAGCCCGTGGAGATTACTGCTGGACAGCCAGCACGGGGTGCAGCTCGAACCAGTGGCGACAGGACGCCGTTCTTAGGGTTTGAGTGTGGTCGCTGTCTCCAGCATCGAGAGCGGTGCCGATTCGGCGCGGCCGGCTTTGCCCAGCACGCGGTGCACTTCGGGGAACTCCCTTGATCAGTCGGTCAGTAAGCTGGAGGGTGCGCTGCGCTTCAGCAATGGAGATGCCCGGCATCGTCGACGGCATGTAAAAAAGAGCTTCTTCGTAGAGCGGAGGCATGAACTCAGAGCCAAGCCTAAAGAACAGGGGAACGGTCACGGCTGCGTCGTGGCCTGGAGGCAAAAGAAAGGGGGAGAGGTCTTGCCCCTCCCCCACAGGGTTTGGCAGGCTTTTACGGCAGCGTGCCCGTGCCGCTCAGCGATACCGACTGTGCGGTCGCCGGAGCAGCAACGTTCACAGTCACCGTCGCGCTCTTGAGGCCTGCTGACGACGGATTGAACCTGACCGTGATCGTACAGGGCGGCGCTCCTACCGCCAAGGTTCCAGGACAGCCGTTCGTGGTATTGAACTGGTTGCCGTTCGTCCCTCCCAGAGCGACGCTGCTGATGACCAGCGGGGCTTGCCCCGTGTTAGTCACTGCGAACGTCTGAGCTGGGCTGTTTCCCGCTGCTACCGAAAAGCTGCCGAAGTTAAGCGCGGCCGGCAACAGCGTGAAGGCCGGCACAATGATGTTGCCAGTCAGCGATGCTGTCAGCGAGGTCGCAGGAGCTGCGAGACTCACATTCAGTGTCGCGGTCTTGGTCAGCGGAGTAGCGGCCGTCGGCCTGAACGTGACATTGATCGTGCACGTCGCACCTGGGGCCAGCGCGTTCGTCGTACCCGTCCGGCATCCACCGACCTGGTTAGTGGCAGCAGTAAACTGGTTAGCATTCGTACCGCTATCGGCGATGCTGTTGATCACCATCGGCGCTGATCCGCCGTTGGTAACAGTCACCGTCTGCACGGCACTGGTGACGTTCAGCGGTGAGTTGAAGGTTAGTGAAGCTGGCGAAATACCTCCATTCGGACTCGTTCCCGTACCGATTAGCGTCACTGTCTGCGGGCTCGTAGGATCCGAGTTCGCGATAGTTAACGTGCCATTCAGCACGCCGGTTGTAGCGGGAGCGAACCTCACGTTGACGCGGCAGCTCCGGCCTGGCGCCAGACTCGCGCCGCAGTTGTTGCTATCCGAGAAGTTAGGACTCCACGCGAAGGAGATGCCCGTTATCGTGGTGGTACCCACGTTGGCCAGCGTCACCGACTGAGAGGCACTGAGGGTGCCTACCATTTGGTTCCCGAACAGCAGCGAGAAGGTACTCAGGCTGAGTCCAGAGACCATCTGATTGGTTGTCCCCGAGGCGCTCCCCGTGAAGTTGGTGTCTCCGCCATAGGTAGCGGTCAGCGTCCTTGGCCCTCCCGTAGAGAAGGTCAAATTGCAACTTCCCGCGCCAGCAGCCAGCGCTCCAGTGCAACTCTCCCCCGTGCTGGCCCTGACCGTGACGTTGCCGGTGGGCGTGCCGGTGAACTGAGGAGCTACGCTGAAGCGGACCGTGACGATCTGCCCTGTGATCGAAGGACTCGGCAGATTCGACGTGATCGTTGTTACTGTGGCCGCCTGCGTGACTGCGAGCGAACCGTTCACGTAGGCGATCGTGTAGTTCGTTAGCCCAGTGCCTACCGCCGCGCTCGGCACGATCAGATACGAAGCAACCGGAGCCGTAGCTGGCGCACCCGCGCTGCTTAGCGTAACGTTGGTTACCGTATTGCCGTTTAGCAGGCCGGCAGCGATAAACTCCGTTCCTGCAAACACTACCGTCTGCCCGTAGATCTTACTTGAGCTTGTGGCAGTGATGGTCAATGGCGCAGCGGTTACCGTAACGGTTCCCGCCACGTAGGTGATCGTGTAGTTCGTGGCCACTGCACCCGTGCAGGTACTCGGATAGTTCCCGACCGGGCTGGTGGACGTCGCCGTCGTCGAACAAGTCGGCTGCGTCGTCAACGCCGTCGCGGCGGTGTCGCCATTCAAAAACCCAGCGAAACCAAGCGTGATCGCTGGTGGCGCGCTGCCGTAGACCATCGTGCCGCTACTGGCGGTGATGGTCAGTGGCACAGCGGTTACCGTCACCGTTCCCGCTACGTAGGTGATCGCGTAGTTGGAGGCCACTGCACCCGTGCAAGTGCTCGGGTAGCTCCCAACTGGGGTGGTGGACGTCGCCGTCGTCGAACAAGTCGGCTGTGTCGTCAAGGCGTTTGCGGCGGTATCGCCGGGCACAAACCCAGCAAAGCTGGGCGCGATCACCGGCGGCACAGCGCCGTAGACCATCGTGCCGCTACTGGCAGTGATGGTCAATGCAGCCTGGCCAACCGAGAGCGTGCCCGCTGCAGAGCTGGCCGGGAACGCGCCTTGCGCGGCATAAGTGGCAGTCAGGCTATGTGCGCCAGCCGCCGGTAGGAGCAACGCCGGGGTGTTCGTGCTGTCGAATGTGGCCGACCCATTGACTAACGGCTGGGTCACCACGGCTGCAGCATCCACGCCGAGAGTAACGTTGCCGGTCACTGTTCCCACGTTCGAGGTCACTGTCACTGTCACCAGAGCGTTCGAGCCATACGTAATGGCTGGAGCGTTGATGGTGGTGGTGGTGGCAACCCCGACGCCGGTCAGCGCGACGTTAATGGTCCCATTTACCGGATCGTTGCTGACGATTGTCAGCGCTGCAGAACGCGCTCCGACTGCCTGGGGTGTAAACGTTACGCTGATGCTGCATGCAATTCCCGATGCTACCGAGGTACCGCAAGTGTTCCCTGTAATGGCGAAGTCACCAGGGTTGGCGCCCGTGATCACTATGCCGTAGGCAGGGTTAATCGCCGGGTCGAGTACGAGCACCGCAGTGCCCGTATTGGACAGCGCGGCAGAAAGCGGACCGCTGGTCGTAAGCAGGGCCTGATTCCCGAAGTTCAGCGCTGCTGGCGTTACACCGACGATCGGGTTAGCGGTGAACGGAACCGGTCCCACCCATGCCGAGGTCAGCGGCACGGTCTGGAAGGGCAGAGCCAACGGCGAGTTCGGAGCGAAATCGTCAACGGCTTGCACCCGGTAATACACCACGCCCGCGGGCGGTGTCAGATCGACATAGCTGATGGTTCCGCCAAACGCGCTGTTCGGAACACTCGCGCTGGCAGCCGTTAGCAGATTGACTGGCGCCGGGAACGCGGGATCGATATCCCTTTGCAGATTGAACCCGGTCTCACTGGCGGACATGTCGGTCCATGTGACGTCCACCCCTCCGGCAACATTTCCGATCGCCGTCAAGGCTGCTGGCACTGGTGGTGCGACCTGGAAGATGATAGGCCGCATCATGTCGTTCTCTTCATGGCCCAGAATGTGGCAGTGCCACACGTACTCCCAGCCAAAGTTGACTGGGGCGTTAATTTGGCCGAGACCACCAGGAATGGCATTACCGGTCGCCGGGTCAATGCCCGAGATAATTTGATCAGCAGGCGGACCTACTGGCATCGTTGGATCCAGCGACCGAATGCTGTCGGGCAGCGGCCATGGCAGCGTTTGTTTGTATGGCTGCAGTGCGAACACGATGTCTTCCAACGGGTTCATGCGCACGGTGTCTTTCCAACCAAGCTCGTTCGGATCGGGAGGTTTGACAGCCCCATCCCACCCGATTCGGTTGAGCACCTGAACGTTGAACAGGTGGAAGTGGATGAAGTGCGTGTCCACGCCATTGTGGGTCAGCTTCCAGATCTGCGTGTGACCGTCCTGGATGATTTCGGTCGCCCATTCTGCGTAGCCGAATGGGAGAGTCGTCTGCACCAGGAAATTGGTCAGCGGCAGCTCGGTGCCAAGCGTTGCATTCATCCGGCCATAATCCAGCGTAAACAGCTCCTGGATGGCCTTCTGATCAAGGTTGACGCATGTCGGCGTACCGGGCGGCATCAGAACGTCCGGGTACATCGGCGCGGTGCACGGTGCTGCGTTGATCGCGCTGATGGGAGTAAAGCTCATCGTGTTGTCCGAGATCCTCCCATAGGTAGCCGTGGCTGAGTGCCCACCGGAAGCCACCGGGTAGGTAGGTTCGGGCACGATTGCCGGTGCGGGCGCGGTCGCCGTGGCGTAGATGCCCGGCAGACCTGCCGCCAACGTGCCAGCGTTGAACGCGACTGTATTGGGGTTCGTGTTCGTCGGATCCACAACGATCTGCATCAGGGTACGGGTGTTGGGACCGTAGCCCGGCAGCGTCGTGGGAGCGCCGCCCATCTGAACCTGATCCATGTCGCCCGTGTAGTAGTCGATGCGCGGGTCAAACGCCGGTATCGGTGCAGGCGCGTCGTTATACAGAATCAGGGTCTTACCGGCGAATGCACTGAAGTCAACGATGACGTCGGCGCGTTCCGCTGGTCCTAGCATGAGCCCGTGGCTCGAGACGTTCAGCACCGTGATGCTTCTGCGGTTGTACTCAAAGCCGACCGGAGTTGGAGGAATCACAGCCACTTTGGGCAGCAACCCGCCCTCGGTGCTGATCTGGTAGAACGCCGGACCTGAAGCCCCGCTGTCGGGTATGCCGGCGGTACGTCCATCGAGCTGGTCAGGATAGACGTAGCCGGCGGTTCCGGGCCCTCCAAGGACGGCGGGCACCATCGGAACTTCAGTACCCGTTGCCCCGGGAGCGAGGCAGTTTACGGCAGCGGCGTTAGCAGGCGCGCTACCGCAAGCTTGGAACAGCGAGAGGTTGAGGGCACGGTCGTTACCGGCACTCAGAAAATGAACCCGGTAGGCTGCCGGCGCCACATGGAGCACGGGATACGCCTTACCATTGACGAGCGGCGTGTCCATGAAGCCTTCCGGCGTGCCCGATGGATTCGGAATGATCGGGCAGCCTTCCTTATAGTTGTTGGCGGCCGTAGGAGCCAGCACTAGCCCAGGAAAAGCGGCGGACGTACATGGGATGGTGACCGCCGTGTTGGGTCCTAAAGGCCCGTTGCCTGCGGCCGACAGAGCGGTTTGCGGCGGGAAGAACCACGCACCGTAGTCCCAGCGGCCGAACGCATTGGAGCCGGCCAGATCCGCGGGGTTCTGGTTCGTAGGATAAACGTGGTTGAACCAGAGATCGCCGTTGCCGTTCGCCCCACTCGCGGCTCCGGTGCCCCAAATCCAGGTAGGATCCTCGCCTGCCAGCTGGTTCGTGTTGGGCACGAACGTCTTGTCCTGGATGACCAGTGGAATCAGGTGTCCCAGGTCGGCAGCCGTTCCGGGCACGGTCGCTGTGGCCAGTGCAGTTTCTGCGGCCGGATCGATCAAGTAATAACCGGCGGCCTCCCCGACGTACACGTTCAGGCGGGTGATGCCGTAGGCGTGGTCGTGGTAGAACATCAAGCGACCACCCTGTTCGTTCGTCCAGAAGAAGGTCATGGATCCGTTTCCGGGATCGGTTGTGGCTCCGGCGACCGAGCATGTTGTCAGGCCTGCGCAGGCGGGAATCAACGCCCCGGCCGCATCAAACCACATGTCGGGCACCATCCGCGTGCTGACGCCTCGGTTAAGGTTGTCGGCCGCGGGGTTAGCCGGCGTAGTTACCGGAGTCTGCCAATCCGCTGCTGGAACAGTCCACTGGTGCGGAGTGCCATCGCTGATCCAAGGCGTGTTGCCGCCGTGGAGGTGCAGCGTGGCGCGGTTCTCGAGATAGGGCTGCCCATCCGGGTTCTTTCCGGCACCCATGTAGGTGCTGTCTGCGGGAATGAAGAGATTACCGGGGTTGCCCACTGCCGTTGCAGAGGGAAGGCAGTTGGTAAACTTCAC
>DATEPX010000290.1:0-4416 GCA_035272945.1 Terriglobales bacterium | reverse complement strand
CCTGTATGCCTTGGATTCCACCACCATCGATCTGTGTCTGTCACTGTTTCCCTGGGCCCGGTTTCGCCGGCACAAAGCGGCGGTCAAGATGCATACCCTGCTGGACCTGCATGGCAGCATCCCTACGTTTATCCGTTACGCTTTGCCGTGCGTAACGGATATAACGTAGGGTGTATTGTTACGCGGAGTCTGCCTCTGACAGGCCCCGCCAGTAAGTCAAGTTGAGGTCTTTTTGCTCCGCATAAGAGTGGCCGCTTTTAGCGATGCGATCAGCTTGTCGGTAGCCTTGAAGCGTCCGGAGCGCAGTTTCGGAGGCACAACCGATTCCAGGGCTTCCAGTTTCACCGACGGATCCACTCGCGTGTACATTTCCGTAGTTTGTGTCTGCGCGTGACCAAGCCACAGCGAGACCTTTCGCAGATCTTTGGTCGCCTGCAGAACAGTTAAAGCGCAGGTGTGCCTTAGGACGTGTGGGTGCACGCGCTTCGTTGCCAGCGAGGGGCAATGCTGCTTCGCAGTTCGGACGTGCTTGCGCAGGATGTATTCGAAGCCTGAGCGAGTCAAGGATTCGCCGCGCGCACTGACGAACAGTTCTGGCACCGGTACGCTTCCCCTCACCGCCAACCAGGCTCGGAGCGCCGCAGTGGTTGTCTTCCACAACGGCAGGCACCGTTCCCTGCGGCCCTTGCCATGGACGAGCATGCTGGGTTGCGGTTGGAATTTCAGGTCATCCAGACGGAGGCCGATCAATTCGGAGACGCGTAATCCACCCCCGTAGCACAGGTGCAGCATGGCGCGGTCGCGGATGCCTTTCCATCCGGTTGGATCGGGTGCGTCCAGGAGAGCCTGCGTTTCCTCCGCCGTCAGATGCCGGACCAGTTTTGACTCGGCTTTCTTGGCGGGAATCGCCAGGATGCGCCGGATCTGCTCGAGCGCCGAAGGGACGCGATATTCCAGGAAGTGCATGAAGGATTTGATCGCGGCCAGCCGGATGTTTCGGGAGCTTGGTCCGTTGCCGCGTGTGGTTTCCAGATCGTTCAGGAAGTCGAGAACCAGTGGTGCATCGATTTGCTCCACTGCCAACTGGGAGGGTGCCACCTTGAGGCGCTTGCTGGCGAACGTTAAGAGCAGCTGGAAGGCATACGCATAGGAGTTGCTCGTGTTCTCGCTCGCATGGCGTTCGATGGGCAGGCGTTGCTCGAAGAAGGCCGTGAGATGCGGAGCGATCGGTGTGCTTGCTTTGGCCTGTACGAGTGGGAACTTTTCACTGGCAAGCCCCGGCGCTGCTCCGCGCCGGGACTTCTCGGTGGTTCCACGGCATCCAACGGGGCGTGTTTTCTGCTGCCTCCGCCGCGTGTTTCCGCAGTTTGCGGTCCTGGTCATGCCCGCCTTCCCATAGCAAATTGTTCTGCACGGTCGGCAATGTCCCGCATCAGCTCCGGCACCGCTTCGAGATACCAATACGTGTGGGCCACCTTGCTATGACCAAGGTAGGTTGATAACGCCAGCATGTGTTTGGTGATGGCATCGCGGCTATCCGGGCACGTTTGCAGAGCCCTGACCGCGAAGCTGTGTCGAAGTGAGTGGGGCGTGGGTCGAACGCCCCCAGGTCCGGGCGGCAGCCCAGCTCGCTTCACCGCCGTGCCGAATGTCTTATCCACATCGTCCACCGAGAGCAGTTTTCTTCGCAACGACACGAACACATGGTTGTCGAAGGGGGCGTAGGGGTGTCGTTGTTGGAGATACCGTTGGAGTTCTGCCTGTGCCGTCTCATGCAAGGGCACGAGGCGGGTCTTACGGAATTTGGTGCGTCGAATCACCAGGCCATCTGGCGTGATGTCGTCAAATCGCAGGTGGATCGCTTCGGACACGCGCAACCCCGTGCATGCCAGCAAGGAGAACAGCGTGCTGTAGGTCACTCCACAGGGTCGATACCTCGACTGTGAGGCCGCGGTGACAATTTGCTGGATCTGCTTCTCTGTCAGAATGTACGGGGTCGGTCGTGGCGACCCTTCAGTGCCGAAAACCGCTGGCGGCACCTCATGGCGTTCGTCCTCGGCGCGGAGATAGCGGGCGAATCGGATGATGATTCCGAGCCTGCGGGCGCGCTGCGGAATCGATCGTGTCAATCCCGCCCACTCGATGGCGATATCGGTAGAAACGTAGTGCTGCTTTCTCGCTTCGGAGAACGCAGCAAAGCTTTTCAAGTGAAAACCTTCGCACCGCAACGCGAAACCAGCGGCCCTGCGAACCGCCAGATAGGTCTCGACAGCGCGGGTCAACATGGCTACACCTCCGGCCAGGGTTGTGCAATTTGCCGTAAAGCCGGGATATCGACTTTGGCGTAGATCTGCGTAGTCTCAATGGAGCGGTGGCGCAGGATGACAGCGATGTCCTCGAGCGATGCACCATGTCGCAGCAGGGACGTCGCCAACGAATGCCGCAGCAAATGCGCGGCACCTCGATTGGGGCGCACCACGCCAGCGCGGCGTAATGCCTTGTCGACGATATCCGAGACGGCAGAAGCAGAGCCGAAGGCACGAAACGGTGCACGGCAGCGGATAAACAGTGTATCGGCATTGGTCCGCGGCCGACCATTTTTCAGGTAGGCCACGATCGCCCGACCCACTTCTTTGGTCAGCGGCAATCGCGTGGGACGACGCCCCTTACCACAAACGTGAACCGATGCGTCCTTCCAGTCGAAGTCACTCAGGCGAAGATGCACGATATCGCCCGCCCGAAGACCCAAACGGGCCAGCAGCAGCAAGATCGCCCGATCCCGTCGGCCAACGACTGAGGCTCGATCGCAGGAAGCGATGAGGCGTTCCACATCTTCTGGTGGAAGGTAGCGTGGCAGAGAAGCCAGACGCCAATGAGCCACGGTGGGGATGGCGGCATCCAACCCGACGGCGCATTGGCCCTCAGCGATTAGGAACCGCAGGAACATGCGAAGTACCGTGGCGCAATTTTTGGCCGTTCCCCACCCGCAGGAGCGACTCTTCTGGAGAACAAACGCTCGCAACCGGCGGGCATCAAAGCGGCTTGGTTCCTCTCCAAGCCGCCGGAGCAACTCGCGAATGTAAATGCTATAGGTGGAGAGGGTCACATCACAGGTACCCCGCTGCTGGTGCATCCACTGACAGAAGGCCGACAACAGAGCGGGATCGTGAACCGGGGGCTCGACCGAGGACAGGGTGATGATCCGGACGTCTCGCAGGTGGGTCAGGAACAGGCGCGCACCACACTGATCCGCGTGGCCATAGTGTGGGCAGCGGCATCGACTTAGGTGGCGGTCGAATCTCGCAAGAGATTGTTCGTTCAAATTACACATCGGCATGCCGTGCCGATGGGTCCAATAGATGAAGTGTTCCGCCGCTCGAAGGTGTCTGCGAGCGATTCTCGTAGCGTACCCTGCCTCCGATAAAGCTTGAGTGAAGTTTTCAAGCAGGGACCCAGCAGGACCATCCCGAAGTGTCTGAGTCCGCGCGCGCGACTTGAAGAACCGTGACAGCATGGGCAGGCTTATAAGCCAGCGGCAGGGGCGACACCAGAGGGATGTTGTTTGCAAGAAGCTGGAGACGCCGACCCAGAAGGGTCAAGCGAATGAAAAATCAGCACTTGGCAGGTAGCCAAGTTGTTGTTTGCAAGATTCACCAGCCGCCTCTTTTGGTCCCGCAAGCACTGTTGGCGGCGATTTCGTTCCGCCTGCTGAGGGTGGTCCTGGCGATATTTCTTCCAATAGTCGGGGTGCGTCTTGCGCCACTTCCGCGGACTCTCCAAGCAGACCTGCTGATACACCGGATCGGAAGCGATCTTCTGCCGATGATAATCGCGGCGGCGTTGGCGCTGGCATGCAGGCTGTCTGCAAACCCGTTGTTGAGGATGATAAGGGTCAGGCTGAAAGGCTTGCTGACAGTAACGGCAACGGCGCTCCTTCATCAGGCGGCTCCAGAGAAGAATGGAAGGGGTTCATTCTCTCTGGAAGCGCCATTAAACCTGAACGCGTCAGCCCTAAAAATTCAGCACATAATTGAAAACTATGATTCACCCCTTCTCTGCCGATGGTGCCGCTGCAGTTTCTCCCCGCTATCGAGAGACAGCATGACTCCTCGTACGATCGGAGTACTTGGGCCCAGAAAGACGTCACGATTATGCGGTGTAGTGTCGTCTACAGAATCAGCAGATCTTTCAGCTAGGAATCGGGATGGGTGGGTAGTGGGCTGCGGAGCTCCGCGTAACAATACACCCTGCGTTATATCCGTTACGCTTTGCCGTGCGTAACGGATAAACGTAGGGATGCTGCCATGCAGGTCCAGCAGGGTATGCATCTTGACCGCCGCTTTGTGCCGGCGAAACCGGGCCCAGGGAAACAGTGACAGACACAGATCGATGGTGGTGGAATCCAAGGCATACAGG
>DATEPX010000289.1:0-33342 GCA_035272945.1 Terriglobales bacterium | reverse complement strand
GCCTACATCGCTTCACCACCAACGCAGGCAACAACGTCCTGGTCATCTTCTCCGACATGCGCCAGGACACGCTGACCCTCAACCTTGAACACCCCAGGATGGTGTCCACATCCCTCGCCATGAGTAAAGCCGAAAGAGAGCTGGTTTTGTCAACTTGATTTGGCCCCTTTTGATCGTCTCATTTGGCCCCACCACCCCAACCTTAGTTGTTAGGCTCGTAGAGAAACCAGCATCAGTCGGGGCTGTGGGAAAAATGGGAATCGCGCGGGTTGTGCGCGATTTCCAAGGGCGGTGGGAAGGGAGGAAAACCTGCTTTTGGTTTTCCTCGCTTTCCACGGACCGGCTTTTTCCACAGCCCGGCGGCCGCCGCGTTTTTGTTTCTGCAAAAATCATGAATTCGTCACTTAACTTCTGCGGACTGCTAGCCCGAGTCAAACCTCAGAACATCGTCGGCGGTGTTGCCCCTTCCGGATCGAACACGTGTTCAAACGGGAGGTGTTCGACGGGCTTCTTGGTACCCAAGACGGGCTTCTTGGTACCCAAGTTGACCTCGAACTCGATTGGATTGCTTCCCAGGTTATCTAAGGTCACGATGTCGGCCTGGTTTCTACCCACCTTCGTCCTTCTTGATGCTCGTCCTGAGTGGCTTCGTCCAATCTCGAGAGCTCGGCGCAATGCCGTATCGTGGTCCTGACTTAAGAAGAGGTAAACCGATTCCTTCCAGCCACGTAACCCTTCTTTTCCTTCCACCATTACGGCCCAACGAAGGTGCGCGCGATACCATTGCTTCGTAGTCATGGCTTGCCGCCTTTCTTCTTCTCCAGGGTTCTTCGGAAGCGATACGATTCCGTGCCGGTCTCGATGATGTGGGCTTGATCGGTCAGCCGGTCCAGCATCGCTTTGCAGAGCCGCGCGTTGGGGAACATCGTGGTCCACTCCGAGAAGGGCAGATTCGTGGTGACGATTACGGCCGCTCGTTCCGCTCTTCCGGCAATGATCTGAAACAACAACTCCGCGGCGGTCTCCGGCATCGCCACATACGCCATCTCGTCGATGACGATCAGTTCGTATCGTGTCCACCGCCGCGTGACCCGATTGAGTTCACTGTTGTTCTTGGCTTCCGTCAGTTCGTTCACCATCTCGGCCGCGGTGGTGAAACGCACCCGCTTCCGTTGCCGGCAAGCCTCCACCGCCAGTCCCGTCGCCAAGTGGGTCTTGCCGGTTCCGGCTTCCCCAAGAAAAATGATCGGCTCACTGCGCTGTAAATAGCCGCCCTCGGCCAGGTTCCGCACCAGAGCAACTGGAATGTGCGGAGCATCGCAGAACGCGAACCCCTCCAGCGTCTTCACTTTAGGAAAGTGCGCATCCTTGATGCGTCGCACCACGGTATTGCGTTCTCGCTCTTCCACTTCCATCCCCAACAACACTTCCAGATAGCTGAGATGGCTCTGTTTCTCTTTAATGGCCTGGTCCGCCACCGTTGCGAACTGTCCCGCCATCGTCACTAGTTGGAGTCGTTTGGCATACTGCCGGATTGTGGCTTGCTGTACGGGAACTGTGGCCGCGCTCATTGAATCACCCCGCTCGCCGGATAGTTCTCCAGCAGCTGGTCATAGTTTTTGGTGGTGGGTTGCGGTCGGTCATAAGATTGCAAAGCCCCGATCTCGACCGCTTCTCCCGGTTCGCGCTTCCCACTTCGCTCCGCGGTCAACAGCAAACGCAAGGCCTCGACATCAAAACAACTCAGATCCAGAGCCTTTTCCAGCGCTTCCTTCAGCGCTGGATAGCCATACTGACGGCCCAGCAGCAGCGCCTCGATCATGGCTCGGGTTCCATCTTGTTGGCCGCGGCGCTGCTTCAGCGCCTCCCAAAAACGATCGAAGCTCGCCGGCCAGCGCCCCTGTGCCCGCCACTGCTCCAGCGGTGTCGAACCCGCGAGAGCCCCGGGCTTCTTGGTCAGCGCCTCCAGGTAGTGCTCCAAGTTCAGGACCTTCTGTTGCCGGTTGAAACAGCGTTCGTGTCGGGCCACACACTGCCCCTGGTGCCAGATCTCCACGTACGCCGAGTGCACTTTGGCTTGCACTTCCAGGCCCACCGGAACGGGAACCGAATAGAAGTTGGTCAGCACTCGCACACATCCGCTCCCGTTCACCTGCGGAAAATGTACCGACGCTAGATCAAAGCCTTCCTCCGCCAGGGCACGCAGGTGTTCTCGCTCCACCGCCATTCCTGCGCCTACCGACTGGCTCCGCTCGCCGATCCAACGCTCCTCGTCCCGCCTGGATTCTTCCCGCAAGTGCAGGTTCAGGGCCTCCCAGTTGGCCACCTGTGGCACCGGCACCATGTGATTCCGACGAAAATACCCCCCTTCTCCTTCCACTCCGCCCTTCTCGTGCCCTTCGCCGGGGGTGCAGAACTCCGACTCAAAACCCCAATGTGATCGGAAGGCGATGAATCGTGTCGTCTCCTCTCGCTGGTGTCCCCGCAGTATCTTCTTCACCGCACTCTTCAGGTTGTCATACCGAAGAGTTTTGAAAACCCCCAAAAAATATGCAAACCCCAGTTCGTGCGCTTCCAAAAATGCCTGCTGACTGCAGTGCGGAAACGCGCAATGGAACGCTCCTCCACTGGCCATGCTGCGCATGCAAAATACGTATGCCTTCTCTCGCTCTCCGCCGATATCGGCGTAAGCTTCGTACCAGTCCACTTGCGCTTCTTGCCCCCAAGCGTAGGACTGCGGAATGAAAGTCTCGCGCTGCAGCAACCCTAACTGGGTCTTCCGTTCCCGAACGTAACGTCGAATGGTGGACTCGGCCACTTCCACCTCAGGCATCTCCGCCCGGATTCGACACCAGATCCGATGCGCCGTGTGCCGTTGCTTCCGGGGTGCCGTCTTGTCCGCCTCTAGAACCGCATCGACAAAGGCCATCGCCGGTTCTAGTTTCGGTCTCTCTCTTTCCGGTGTTTTGCGTTTTACCGGAACTGCGTTGACTACCGCCTCACGCACCATCCGCCGGTGAATCCCCAACTTCTTAGCGATTCCTCGGATCGTTCCACCACCATGCTCGTACTCCCGTCGAATCTGCTCGTATAGCTCCACCTTGGCTCTCCTGTCCACCAGTCCTCCCTTGGGGCGGCTAAGCCCGAAGCAGAGTCCACGGTATACGGTTTTCAGTAGGGTGGGGCCAAATCAAAGTATCGAAAGGGGCCAAATCAGAGTATCGAAATCACACGCGCGCCAGGAATTCCAGACCGCATGCAGGCTGAACCCACAACTGAGTCTCGCCTTCCAGAACCTAGGATTGCTGGAAATCCAGCAGCATGACTACGCGGCCGCAGAACCTCCACTGCACGATGCCAACCGCCTGGACCCGAAAGACCTGAAGACGCTTACTCTGTTGGCCTATGCCGAGGCGCCGAACAAAAAATACGAAGACGCGATCCTGACCGCGCGTCGTGTCCATGATTTCAACGACCACGCGCCTGTTTATGCTTACGCTCACATGATCGCAGCCACGGCATTGGAATCTTCCGGCAAGCCCGACGAAGCAATAAAGGAATACCAACAGTTTCTGAGCGAGGCGCCCAAGGATGCTCGTGCCAACATCGCCAGGCAGCAACTGCGGCAACTTGGGGCGACCACTCCGAAGTGACTTCTGGCACAGATTTCAAGCGCGGCCACCGATGTGCACGGATATCGCAGATTGTCCGGGCGGGCGAACCACATTCTTGAGAGTCAAAGAAGTCGCCGCCTCGGTGGGATGGAATGACGTGAGCCATTTCGTAAGAGACTATAAGGCAACCTACAGACAGACTCCCTCCCAGACACGCTCGTTATCTTATAGGACTCGACGTCGAATTCTGTAGGACTGCCGTTCTAGCCGATAAATAGCCTTTCTGGCCAGCAAATACCCATTCCGGCTAACGCAAATGTCTTGATTTGGTGACTGCGGGAGAGCAGCCTTCATGGATCATCTTCCCATCGAACAACCTTTCGGACAACTGGACAACTGCCATGCCGCCCAAGAACTCGATAAGCGCGAAGGTGAGCGCACGTAAAGCCTTGGTCATAGGCGTCATGATATTGACAGGACTCGCAGGAGGATAAAAAGGACCTCATACTAAGGATAGAAGGCAAGGATCGAAGCAGCTGTGCGGTTCTGGGCATGAACGGTTGGCGACGAAACCTTCGAGTTGCGGCTGGAAGGTGACAGTTTACGTTAGCGTAGCTCGCGAAAGTTGCACCTTTTTATGTGCGTCTGGACTTCTTGCGGAGCACAACCGAGATTTCTTAGATGCGGCACACTTTCGACGCGCAAATTCTTCCTCACGCCACAGTTTACGAAACATTCCATGGGTCAACAACATCAAGACCGCAGTCTTCGAAGTCCGCAACGTTTCGAGTCGCGAGCTTAGCCCCCCGGACTTGGGCGATGGCCGCTATCTGCGCATCGGCGTGGCTGATAGGTCGGCCGCGCGCACGGCGGTGAGCGGCGATTTTAGAAAAAACGCGCGCTGCGTCGCTCTCGAACCCGAAGATGTGCCCCGCCAGATCCTCGGCAAAAACCGCTTCCGCCGCTGCCAAGAGCCCCTCGCGACGCTTGCCCTTGGTGAGCAACTCAATTCCATAGAAGATTTCCGCCTCAGTAATGGCTGTCGTAAAGAGTTCGGTTGCTGGTTGTCTCGCAACCCACGCCAGAACCCGAGGAGAGGGCTTGAGTCTCATCAGCTCTGAGAGCACATTCGTATCGAGAACGATCATTCGGCAAATTCCGGAGCCTGACGCACAGCGTCTCGTCGGGGCAACTCAAGTTCAAGACCGCCAAACTCTGCAAATCGTCTATGAATGGTCTCCCCCAGGTTTTTCTTTACCGGTGAGGAAACGGTTAGAGCTGATCGCAAAATCTCCCTGGCCTCCTCCTCCATCGAACGTCCATGATGGGCAGCACGCACCCTCAATCGGGTCTTAGTTTTCTCGTCGAGTTGTCGAATCGTTAATGTCGCCATACCGTCAATGCTATCACTGCTAGCGATGGATGCAAACCGGAAATCTGTGTTTGAGCTAAATTTTCGAGTTGGCCGAAGCCTTGAATTCACGGGTGTGGGCGGCGACTGGCGGCCACCGACCATGAATTTGCGTCTTTTTTCAGACGGAGTTCGATTCGGAAAGTAGCGTTACCGGCAAACTCTTGTGCGCTGAGTGGCGAGGCCATTGAATCACGCCCACTGTCGTTGAGAGAAAAACTTTCCTTACGACGGTTGAAGTCAATTTCGTACTGACGTGCGCCTGACTCCTGCTTTGCCCCGCGAACCACCATTGTTGACGAAGGCTAAGGTGCGCTAAATCTCATCCAAGGGGGTGTCAGAGACGACCTCGGATTCGCATTCGCACGGGCCGCAAGGTCGCCGCGTGAGATCGAACCCACTCTCTGCGGACCGCAACCCCGCCACTTGGGCGAGAAGGTATTCAGTGCCTGGAGTGGGTTTTTCGACCGCGGATCGGGCTGCACATCAATGTGGTCGATGCGTGAACTTGCCACGGAAGTAAAACAGCGCGGACAGTCCCGTCGAACAGCTGAGCAATCCAAGCCTCGCTGATGGCTCATCGCGTATCGTCGCAGGCCGTAGCCGACCTCGCGGCATTTGGTATTACGTTGCCAAGGAAAGCGGCAGCGTCGAAACGGCCAATCATCTCATTGATTCGATCACGGATCGGTTCTTTCTACTATCCAGACATCCGCACCTCGGAGGTTCTCGCGAGGAAGATCTGGGGATTGGCTTTCGAACTTTTCCAGTGGGCGAGTATCTGGTTGTTTACTGCATCGAAGGCGGCGACGTGCTGGGTCTTCGCATCACCGGAGAAGTATGGGAAGTTGCCCCGGAGCTACACATCCTGTCCACTTAGACAGCATACCGGTCCAGAACCGCATTTCACGATGGCCAACCTGCCCCGGGGCAGACTCTGGGAAGTCGTATTATGTGCTTTGATTTCAGCGACGGTTAATGGGCTCGCCGGCTAATTGAGACAGCAGTGCTGTGGACCAATTTCAGGGCCTAACGCCGCGAAGATCAGACGAACTGCCCGGCAGACCGGGTGTGAGATAGACGCCATTCTGTACCTTGGCCGGGGCCACGAAATGTTCCTGCAAGTGCGGGATGCATTCAAGAAACAACGCATCGTGCCCGAGCACGACGCGATTAAAGAGCACCAAATGCTGATGAATCTGGCCCATGTCTCCCACGTGGGGAACCACCGGCAGCCCGAATTTGCGCGCGAGTAAGCTGACGGTGATGAACTCGGAAATTCCGGCAACGCGGGTGCAATCGACTTGCACGAAGTGCACCGCACCGGCTTGCATCATGTTCTTGAACATGACGCGGTTGGGAACATGCTCGCCAAGGGCAATTCGAGTCGGCGCAATCGCATCCGCGAGTTTCTTGTGGGCACCGATATCGTCCGGATGGGTCGGTTCCTCCACGAAATAAGGTGACATCGACGCGAGTTCACGGCAAATTCTCACAGCAGTTGGAAGCGTCCATTGCTGGTTCGCATCCAACATAATCATTGCGTCCGGGCCTGCCAGTTCGCGCAACATAAAGGCGCGCCGCAAATCACGAGAGCCCTCTTCGGAGCCGACTTTGAGTTTGAATGCGCGAAACCCACTTTGTAGAGCTTGTTGCGCCAAAGATTTTACTTTGTCATCGCCGTACTGGAACCATCCAACTGATGTATCGTAGCCAGGATAGCCTTGCTGCAGAATGCCCTCTCGTGCCGCACGTCCGCACATCTCATTCTGAAGAATACATCGAGCGTCTGCAGAGGTAAGAACATCTTCGAGATAGCTGAGGTCCAAAAGGTTCACCAGTTGCTGAGGAGTGAGATCCAGCAAGAGGCGCCATAACGGAACGCCGCGCAACTTTGCCCACAGGTCAAAGCAAGCATTGGTGACGGAAGCGAGGGCCAGATGCACCACACCCTTGTGTGGTCCGAGCCAGCGAAGTTGGGGGTCGTTTGCCAATCGCCTTGAGATCTCGCCGAAGTTGGCCATTAGTTCTTCGACGTCGCGCCCTATGACTTCCTGGGCCAACATTTCAATCGCTCGGCACACGAGTTGGTTCCCCTTACCCAGGGTTAGCACAATCCCTGTGCCAAATGTTTTACCTTGAGTCACGAGCAGTGTAGTCGCGAACGCATAGTCCGAGCCGGAGTGTACGGCGTCACTGCCGGCGCCCTCGGGAAGCGGGAAGCGTACATCCCTCGTTTCAACCGCGATGATTCGCTCGTCCATATCAGTACCTGATTGCAAAAGCAGATTCTTTTTCCGACAAAATGAGATTTCGACTATATTGAAGCGCTTGGGTTGCGCGCAACCTCGATCGCCTCGAAAAGGTCTCTGCGGGCACGTTCGGGCGAGTCGATCATCAAGAGGGAATCGCAATGAAACGCTACGGGTCGGTAATCGGAGTGAAGCCGGAGGCAATCGAGGAATACAAGAAGTTTCATTCGGCGGTTTGGCCCGAGGTTTTGAACATGATCAGAAATTGCAATATTCGCAATTATTCCATCTTCCTCAAAGATGATTTGCTGTTCGGTTATTGGGAATACCATGGTACAGATTTTCAGGCGGACATGGCGAAGATGGCGGCTGATCCCAAGACACAAGAGTGGTGGAAGATAATGGGACCGATGCAACGTCCGTTTGAGTCCCGCGCCTCCGGCGAATGGTGGGCCGGCATGGAAGAAGTGTTTCATCTCGATTGAGGAAGCGTAGTGAGGTAGGCTGCATTTGCGGTCCACGTATGTGCAAAATTCACTCCGATATCGTTGCGAACACTTGCCTTACGTCTCTCTGACTGCGCGTCGCAATTGGCGCATCATGTCAAGAGAACTCTGCTCAATCGTGCCGTCCTGGTAGATTCCGACATTGATCGTCGTGACGGCTTGGTGTTCCAGGTTGGCCTTCACGTGTGCGATCAAGTCCTCCGTGCTGAATTGAGGCGCTGGAATCGGGCCCTGCGGTTTATTGACAAATGGAGCGTTTCAGAAATAGAAATCACTATGCACTCCTTCGGTGATGCGTCTCTCGCTGAGCACCGGGTAGCGTAGGCGCGATGGAGAAACTGAACGTGAACGATCCTAAGATTACCGATATACGCGTTATCGATCTTCGCTTCCCCACTTCCCTGCAGCAGATCGGATCGGACGCAGTCAATAAAGATCCCGATTATTCCGCAGCCTACTGCATCCTCGAAACCGATGCGGGCATGGAGGGACATGGTCTGACCTTCACTCTCGGCAGGGGGACTGAACTCTGCGTTTCTGCCATACGGTCTCTAGGTCGATTGGTTCGTGGGCGTCGCCTCTCTTCAATTACTAACGACATGGCGGCCTTCTCGAGACAACTGACGCGAGACAGCCAGTTCCGATGGCTTGGTCCCGAAAAAGGTGTGGTCCATCTTGCGACGGCCGCCCTTATCAATGCGGTGTGGGACCTTTACGCGCGCACCGAGAAAAAGCCACTTTGGAAACTGCTTGCCGATTTTGAACCCGAACAAATTATTCGTGCAATTGACTTCAGCTATATCACGGACGCGATCACTCCGGGTGAGGCGTTAGCACTTCTCAAACAGCGGGCCTCTTGCAAAGAGACGCGCCTCGCGGCCCTGGAGCGACATGGGTACCCGGCCTATACCACTTCTGTGGGTTGGTTTGGCTTTAGTGACGACAAGGTTCGGCGGCTGTGCCGCGAAGGCCTTCGCCAAGGATGGACCCATTTCAAATTGAAGGTTGGAGGGGATCCCGCCGACGATTTGCGTCGGGCACGTCTGGTTCGTGAGGAAATTGGGCCTACCAACAAGCTGATGATAGATGCCAATCAAAAATGGGAAGTGGATGAAGCCATCCAGCGCACGAATGAACTTGCCCAGGTTAACCCCTGGTGGATGGAAGAGCCCACCAGTCCGGACGACATTCTAGGACACGCTCGCATCCGCCGGGAAGTGCCTGTCCGTATCGCGACGGGTGAACACTGCCACAATCGCGTGATGTTCAAACAGTTGATGCAGGCAGGGGCTATCGACGTGTGCCAGATTGATAGCTGCCGCCTGGCGGGTGTCAATGAAAACCTTGCCGTACTCCTCATGGCTGCCAAATTCGATATCCCGGTCTGCCCCCATGCTGGCGGCGTCGGTCTTTGCGAATGCGTTCAGCACCTGGCAATCTTCGACTATCTGTGCGTGTCGACGTCGCTGGAAAACCGTGTCACTGAGTTTGTGGATCACTTGCATGAACATTTCGCTGATCCTGTACGCATTGTCAATGGGCACTACCTGCTGCCGCGGCAACCGGGATACAGCACTGAAATTCGCTCGGAGACCCTTGTATCTCACAGCTATCCGGACGGCCCGGTGTGGAGAGAAATAGGTGATCACGCCACGGAATGAAAGTTCTCGCCGGCTATTTTCCCACTGCATCGCAGGCAATGTGATTCTTCATTTTCACGCGAAACAGTTGATATGTTCCCTCTTTGAAACGCGACCGAAGATTCTGGAATGGACGTGAAGAGACGAACTGAAGTCGCTCGCCGCTATCCGACGCCAGCTCTGGAAAAAGGTCTTGATGTGCTCGAACTTCTTGCGAGCGAGTCGGACGGGCTTACAAAAACCGCTGTTGCTCGCAGGCTCGGTCGCACGGTTTCGGAGGTCTTCCGGATGCTGGTGTGTCTTGAGACGCGAGGTTATATTGCTCGATCTGGTGGCGATGAGCGCTACTCACTGACCCTGCATAAGCTGGCATACCAGCATCCCCCCCTTGAGCGCCTGACCACCGAAGCCTTGCCGATCATGCGGCAGGTCGCGCGTCAAATCAACCAATCGTGCCATTTGGGAGTGCTCGACGGAGACCGTGTCGTAATCATCGCCCAGGTTAATTCTCCGCTCAGCAGCAGCGGCTTTTACGTGAAAGCCGGTGGTATTGGCGACCTCATGCGTTCGACAACGGGACAGGTAATCCTGGCGTATCAGATCCCCGAGGTCTCTTCTCGGGCTATAAAGCTCTGGTGTAAGAACAATGGAACGCGCCCTCCGGGCGATTTGGGCCAACATTTGGCCAAGATCAAACAGCGCGGATTTGATGAGAGAAAAAGTTACGAGGTAGAGGGTGTAATCAATATCTCGTTTCCTGTTTTGGACGATCGCGGGTACGGCGTCGCTGCCCTTAGCGTTCCATTCCTTCAAAGAATTGGGGATACTACAACTTCCTCCACGGTGAAACAGGTCCTCGGGAAGGCCAGTTGTGCGCTCTCGGAAGCGATCGGTGGTGTGGGCAATCCAAAAGAGTCCTTGAGCTGAGTTGGCTGATCTGATCGAGGAGCTTCACGATGAAGCGGCAGCGCAATGCGCTGCTTCTCCAGTCAAGTCGTTTTGGGAGAGAACATTAATGTACAGAAAATTCTTATGCATGCTCGGGATCGCGTTTACCGTCGTGGGGATTTCAGGAAAGCCTTCGCGCGGGCAAATGGCATCTGGAAACACATCTCCACCTCGCGAAAGGTCGGCAGTAGAGGCGTATCAGAATATCCAGGTGTTGAAGGAAATTCCGGCTGATCAACTAGTCCCGGCCATGCAGTTCATCACTTACTCTCTGGGCGTGGAATGCAGTTATTGCCACGTGGAAGGGGCTCTGGAGAAAGATGACAAGAAACCCAAGCAGACCGCGCGGAGGATGATGCAGATGATGGCTGCCATTAACCGGGACAACTTTGATTCCAAGCAAGCGGTCACCTGCAACTCCTGCCATCGTGGCACACCGCATCCGGTAGCCGTACCCATAATTGCTGAGGGCGGCCCCAGACCCGCTGTCGAGAGCGCCCTCGGGGAGGACGTCTCGACAACCAATACTCCCCCAGCCGACGAGATCATCGCGAAGTACGTCGAGGCGATCGGAGGAGTAGCAGCCCTGCAAAAGGTCAGCACACGACATGCGAAGGGGACAATTAACATCAGTGGCCGAAATCTGCCGATCGAGATTCTCAGCAAGATTGGCGGGAAACAGCTTACCGTCATTCACCTGCCCAGTGGTGACAGCCTTACGGCGTACGACGGAACGTCTGGCTGGACTTCGGCGCCAAACCGCCCGGTGCGCGAGATTCCTGCGCTTGAAGTGGCATCTGCGCAACCGGAAGTGGACCTACAACTGCCTCTGCATATGAAGCAATTGTTCAACGAAGTTAAGACGGTGGCGACGGAGAAGATCGTTGACCGCGAGAGCTACGTCGTCGCAGGCATGAATTCAGGTGAAATCGCCGCCAAGTTTTATTTCGACAAAGAATCGGGATATTTGGTGCGCATTTTACGGTATACCAAATCTCCACTGGGCCAGAACCCCACACAGGTGAATTATGCGGATTTCCGCGTGCTGGATGGCCTCAAGGTTCCTTTCCAAGAGACGATTGCGCGGCCCAACTCGCGTTTGACAGTTCAGATTGAGAATGCGAAGTTTAACGTGCCGGTCGATGAGACGAAGTTCGCGCGGCCCGCCGCGGCGCCTACGCCCGTCCGGCCTTCTTCCTGACGACGCAACGCTGCAGGTACATGAAAATTTATTTCCTTGCCGAGATGTAAGGCTGTTTTCGAACCACGCCTTTGCCTTCTTCAATGGTCACGATTTCACCTGCGGCCACTGACCTGAGATTCTCCACTTTGCCGTCGAGCCACCGGACTGATATGTCCGCTGTGGTAGCACTGCCAAGGCCAAAATGCAGGCGAAGATCATTTTGCGACATGTAGGAGCCCCCGCTGCGCACTTCGTCAATTTGCTTATGGCCGTCGGCAATAACGTTAATGCGCGCGCCGATAGCATCTCGCCCCGAGGTAAGGGCGCGAACAAGAAGCGAATTGCCGCCAGTGCGAAAGTTTTTCAGCAGCGATGGCGCTTCACCCATATTGATGACCACGATTTCTTCATTGCCGTCGTTGTCCAGATCGCCTACGGCCAGACCGCGTGACGAGTGAACGTCGGATATCCCCGGCCCCCCCTGCGAAGACAGATCAAAGAACTGTCCGTCGCCGCGATTCCAGTACAGAAGTCGCGGCTGCTTGTACTTTTCGGCAGTGCGGCCGGTGTCTACTTCCGGATAAACGTGCCCGTTGGCAACGATCAGGTCTTTCCATCCGTCATTATCGAAGTCGAGGAACGCCGTCCCCCACCCCAGATATTTTGTGTTCACCGCGAGACCGGAGCCGATGGTATCGTCCTCGAAATTGTTTCCGCCCTGGTTCTTGTACATCGTGTGGGTGTCGTCGGCGAAGTTTGTCTTGAAAATGTCGAGTAAACTATCGCCGTCGAAATCGGCGGCAGCGGCGCCCATACCAGCTTGTTCGCGTCCATCTTCGTTGTACGCAAGGCCGGCGCGGACTCCGATCTCTTCGAATCTCTTTCCGCCAATATTGTGGTAATACAAACTTGCAGTCGAGTCACATGCCACGAAGATGTCCGGCCAGCCGTCATTGTCAAAATCTCCAGTGAGCGCAGCAAACCCGTAGTAGTTCTTGGGACCTGAAACGTGAACCTGGTCCGAGACGTCAGTGAAATTTCCCTGTCCGTCATTTTGATAGAACGAGAGCGTTTCGGGCGGCAGACCGCGCGGGCCGCACATGACGGGCTTTCCTTTCCACTGGCATTGGCTGGTCTGGCCAGGGTGAGGCGTGTGGGCCAGGTCGAAATCCACATAGTGGACTACGACAAGATCCAGGAATCCGTCTCGGTTGAAGTCGAGGAACGCGCAGCCTGTACTCCAGCGCGGTTTTGGTGAAAGCAACCCCCGCTCCCTGGTCTCGTCTTTGAATCTGCCATTGCCGAGGTTGCGATAGAGAACGTTCTGGCCCCACTGTGTGATGAACAGGTCGGGATATCCATGATTGTCGATGTCTCCGACACAGACTCCCTGCCCCCATCCGGTGGGCTTGATTCCCGCCTTGTCGGTAACGTCTTCGAATTTCAATCCGCCCAAGTTGCGGTAAAGGAAATGCTTGGGTGGGGCAGCGTCTTTCTCCAGTCGCCCCGAGTTGACCAGGAAGATGTCGGGCAGGCCGTCGCTATCGAAATCGAAGATCGCGACGCCGTTGCCGGTCGTTTCCACGATGTACTGCTTTGAAGTCTCTGAACCGGAGACGTTCACGCCGACAATCCCTGCCTGGTTCGCGATATCTCGATATTCCACTGCGGGAGCTTTCATTCCGGCAGGAAGTGGCCGCGCCGGAACTGCGGTACCGCCGGTTGCTACACCTTGCGCGAGCGCGGGATGAGGGCGGACGAGCACAAGGAGTAAGAGAAGGACAAAAAGAAACAGCTGACCGAAACTGAATTTGCGCAACCGCCAGGCTCTCACGCGCATTATTCCGCGATCATAACATTCGACCGAACGTCACTCCGCGACTTGTCTGCTACCATGAGCGCAAGCGAGAATTACACGGTCAGGCTATCGAAATGTGGCGGCGTGCCCAAATCGCGCTCTGCGCCTTGGCTGTGCAGGTATGCAGTCTCAACCTGTTGGGGCAAATGCCTGCGAGCTGCAGAGGTCCAGCGGAGTTGGAGCAGGTACTTGCAACTCATCCTTCGGCGGGTGCCTATGATGCACTGGGCGCCTACTTTGGCCAGCGGCAGCAACTGTCGTGCGCGATCGCCGCTTTTGAATCTGCGGTGCACCAGGACCCGAACTCCTGGGAGGCCCGTTTCAATCTTTCTTTAGCGCTTCTGCAAAAGCACGATGCCGCGCGGGCCGCTCGTGAATTAAGAGTAGCGGTGCGGATCAACCCTGGTGATCCGTTGGGACACATCGCACTCGGCGAAGCATTAGGCGAGTTGGGGCAAAATGAAGCCGCAATCGAAGAATTTAAGTTTGCTCTGAAATCGGCGCCGAGGTCCGTACCTGCTCTGGACGGGTTGGCGAAAGCGTTGATTGCCCAGAAGCGTTACTCCGCCGCCATTGCATATTTGAAAGACGCGCCTGCCGATTCTGTGCTTCAGGATGACCTCGCGGTGGCTTACTCGAGTAACGGTGACGTGGCGGAGGCGGTCAAGCTGCTGGCACAGTTAGTCCAACAAAACCCTTCTTCAGCGGACCGGCACGCCAGGTTGGGCCTTGCCTACACGCAGGAATCTCAGTTCCGACAAGCACTCGATGAATTCCGCGAGGCGTTGCGCCTCGATCCAGGAAATGATGTCACCAGACTGTCCTATGTGAAAGCCTTGATTATCCTGGCGGAGTTCCAATCGGCATTGCCCGAGATCCAGAACTACATTCGGCGCAAGCCGCACGACTTTGACGCGCTGTACTTGATGGGGGTGGTCGACCGCGGGCTTGGAGACTATGCAACTGCTGAACCTTTGCTCAGACAAGCAGTGGCGCTGAACCCCAATCATTACGACAGCCGGTACAACCTGGGCTTTGTTCTTGCGAAGCTGGGCAGGCCGCAAGAAGCGCTAATTCACCTGGAAAAGGCAGTCCAGCTGAACTCGGCGTCGAGCGAAGCGCGATTTCAGTTGGCAGCGGTGCTGCGAAGCCTGGGCCAGGAGCAGAGAGCCCGCAAAGAGCTGGAAGACTTTCAAGAAAGGAAACAGCAGAGTGTCAAAGAGAACGTAGCCGGGACGAAGGTCAACCAGGCCAACGAATATTTTCAGGCCGGCGAGTACCAACGCGCCGTGGATGTTTATCACGAGGCGCTGGCACAGGACCCTGGGCATGCGCACACTTACTACGACTTGGCTTTAGCCCTTGATCATTTGGGCAAAATCGCGGAGGAGCGCGAGGCTCTACAGAAGGCCATTAGCCTTGATTCTACGATCCCTCGTGCGCATAACCAGCTCGGCGTCATCAGCCTTCAAGCTGGCCAGGAGGCCGAAGCAGAAAAAGAACTGAAAGCAGCGATTGCTTTGGACCCGGGTTATGGAGAGGCGCAAAACAACCTCGGCGTGCTATACGGGCAGCAAGGAAGAAACAAGGAAGCAGAAGGTCTTTTCCGTCAGGCGACAGAGAACAATCCGCAGTACACGCAGGCATTCATCAATCTTGGATTGATTCTCGCAGGTGAATCGCGTTTCCAGGAGGCGGAGCAGCCGATACGGAACGCCCTCAAGATCAGTCCCGACAACTCCCAGGCGCTGACGGTGCTTGCGATGGTACTCACGCGCATGACGAGGACGGAAGAGGGCATCAGCTATTTCCGAAAGGTCATAGAACTGGAACCGAAGTCGTCAGGCGCACATTTGAATCTGGGAATTGCCTACGCGGACGAGTTCAACCTGGAAGGCGCGCTGGCAGAGTTTTCTGATGCTGTGAAACTAGATCCCAATTCTGCGCCCGCGCACTACAACAAAGGGCGAGTTCTTCTTGATTTGCGGCGCGATCAGGATGCCAAGCCGGAACTTGAGACTGCCGTGCGTCTCGACCCTCACTATGCGGAACCGTGGTACTTGCTTGGGCTAATCGAAAAATCGGCCGGGCATCCCGCTGCGGCAGTTCACGCACTTCGAAAATCGGCAGAACTCGATCCAAGAAATCCGGACACTCTCTTCGTGCTTGGTCAGGAGCTTTTTCACGCGGGAGATCGGGCCGGGGCAATCGCGCAATGGCGGAAGGTAACTGAGATCAATCCCGAGCACGGCGAAGCCCTTTACAACCTCTCGCGCCAGCTAGGGCAATCTGATCCGGACGAGTCCAAGCGCCTGCAATCGCGCTTTGAGGCCCTGCAGGCGCAGAAACAAGTCATGGATCGGGCCCAGACCTTGGGGAACTTCGCGTTGGCGTCCGCCGCCGCGCACGATTGGCCGGAGGCTATTTCACAATTGAAGGAAGGGATTCAGGTCTGCGGCCGCTGCACCGCGCTTGGCCAATTGCACAAAGACCTTGGCCTCATCTACCTCCATTCAGGCGACACAAAGAACGGACTCCAGGAACTATTCGAAGCAAAAAAGCTCACGCCCGCGGACCCGGATATCGATAAGGCCATTCGCATCGCGCAGACTGCCCGACGATGAAATGTTGTAGAGTGTAGAGCCATGTTTCAGCGGCTGCGGGTTGTCGGCTTTCTGCTGTGGTCGTTTAGTTTTTTGGCGGCGCAGGACATCGATTCAGTTCCGTCTGTGCAGAAGCGCAGTTTGGCTTCCATCGCTGATGAGATAGCCGATCCCGCGGAGCGCTCTGCCTTCCTGCAACTTTTCAAGCCAGCCGCGCCGGCCGAGATGCGTGCGCGGGCCGAGGTGTTCGGCAGTCGCTTTCGTCAGTCGGCGTTCCTGGCGCAAGCCTATGAAGTGACAGCCCGTGGCTGTTTCGACCTGGGTGAATATGAGCTCGGACTCAGTTACGCGCAAAAATCTCTAGCACTACTTCCAGAGAATCCATTGCTGCTGGTCGCTGTTGCCGATGTGGAAGCGCGTCAAAATCTTAATTCCGCGGCTATCGCCCATACGAGGGAGGCACTCGATGACCTCGATCGCTTCACAGGGCCTTCCTCCGTCCGCGATGAAGATTGGCCCAATGTAAAGGAGCAGCTGAAATCAACCGCGGATTTCGCGAAGGGTCGAGCCCTATTGCAAGCAGCGCTCGCGCAGCCGGTGGGCGAAACGCGCCGGGAGTTGCTGAAGAACTCAGAGGCGTCGCTGCTCGAAGCACTGCACTTTAACCATCAGGATCTGGAGATTGCCTATGTGCTGGGCCTGGCGCAACTCAGTTTCGGTAAAGGGGCGGAGGCGAGCAACAGTTTCGCCGCCGTCTATCGTGGGGGCAGTGAGCTCGCTCCCAAAGCGCTAGACAATCTTCGGACGATATATCGTCTCCTTTATCCCAGCGCATCCACTTCGTTCGAGAATTTCATGCAACAGGCCACTGACCGCTGGACAACCGTGCTCCAGAACTCGAACAAAGCCACCGGCACGAAAAGCCACGCAGAGCCCGCAGGGATGTATTTCGGCTCCGATTCCTGCCGCCCTTGTCATTCCGAACTTTACAGGGGCTGGTCAGAAAGCGGCATGGCAAAGATGCTTCGTCCTTACGCCCCACAAAACGTTGTGGGAGATTTCAAGAACAGCAATGAATTCTATCTGGGAGATGAAACAGTCTATCGGGACGGAAAGTTCGAACTGAAGCGTGCTCGGGACCGGCGTCTCTTTGCCAGGATGGCCCTCCGCCAAAACCGGCACTACTTCGACATCTTACAGTCTGACGGCAAGTGGCACAGCTATCCTGTCGACTACACCATAGGCTCGAAATTTGAGCAGGCGTATGCCACGAAACTGCCGAACGGGGAAATCCACGTGTTCCCGATTCAATACAACGTGCAGCACAAACAGTGGATCAATTTTTGGAAAGTGATTGACGGTCCGGGAAGCGACCGCGCTGACCCGCGTACCTGGGAGCGACTCGACGCCTCGACCAGCTATCAGGCAAGTTGCGCGGTGTGCCATACCAGCCAGTTGCGGAATACCAAGGGCGGGGGATTCGACGTCAATAATGTGGAATTCAAGGAGCCCGGAATCGATTGCGAGATGTGCCATGGTCCTTCGGGTGGTCACGTCATAGACATGAGTGAGCATGACTACCATCCGAAGGAACCGCTGGATCCACCTGTAAACTTTCACAAGATCGACAGCCGAAAGTCTGTCGCCATTTGCGCGCAGTGCCACATGCAATCGGCAATCCGCAATTCTGGGCCCAGCGGTGAATTGAATTATGTTTCTTCTGGAGAGTTCTTCGGAACCCGCTTGCGGCAGCCGTTCGGCGAGTTCTCCCGAAAGGGCTTTTACAAAGACGGGAGGTTTCGGCAGACAACGTTCATAGTCGAAGCGCTGGAACGCTCGCGATGTTTCAAGCAGGCCGAAGTAAGCTGCGGGACTTGCCATGATCCGCATACCCGCGATTCGGCTTCGAATCCAACGGCGCTGAAATTTCGCGCCGAACCGGACCTGATGTGTACTGGTTGTCACGGCCAGTTCAGAGACGCGGCCGCTCTCAGCCGGCATTCTCACCACGCGGCGGAATCAGAAGGCAGCCGTTGCGTATCCTGTCACATGCCCCGCATCATGGATGCCTTGCTTTTCCGGGCGCGCTACCACCAGATTGACGATATTCCGAACGCGGACATGACAAAGCGATTCGGGCAGGGAGAGAGTCCAAACGCGTGCTTACTGTGCCACACCGAGAAAAATGCCGAATGGGTGGGGCAGCAATTGTCTGGTTGGAAAACACTGCGCGCGAGCGGCCCCTGACGGCTTACTGTTGAAACACCGGTACAACAAAGAAGCGCAGCTGAATCATGACGTCATCAATGCAATTGTCGTGACGTTGGCATCAGGCATTTGCGACGGCAAGTCTAATCTGAGCTTTTCCTCCGTTTGCGTGAACTTCAGTAGCTGCCCGTTGGCCAACAGGCGTGCGGACAATACCTTCGGTTTAATACCCCTGATTTCCAACGTTGCGGCTGGCCATTCCAGGAGGTGAACGAAGATCTTGTTGTCTTTTGCCGTTGTGCGAATCGAAGCCATTCCTTGCACAGGCCCATAGGTAGTGCCGTAAATCGAATCGCCGTTAATCGAGAGCCAATCACCCATCGCGCGCAGCCGTTCCTGAAACTCCGGCTGAATAGTTCCATCCGGGCGCGGTCCGACGTTGAGCAGGAAATTCCCTCCGCGGCTCGCAACTTCGACCAAACCTCGAATCAGAAACTGCGCCGATTTAAAATCGCGATCGTTGGCGTTGTACGCCCATTGGTTGTTGATGGTCATACAGGTCTCCCAAAGCTGAAAGTCCTCAGGTTTCGGAACCACAGACTTGAGTTTCTCGTTGATGCTGGTGTTGACGGCATCGAATCGCAGGTCCTTCGTAGGAATCCCTTTAGGGATGAATTGCTCCGGAGTCTGATAATCCCCAGGAACGCCAATGCGATCATTCACCAACGTTCGCGGTTGCAGGTGTCGTATGAGTTCGATGAAACGCTGGCCGTCGTACTTCTGCTGCTCATGCAAGCCATCAAACCAGATCAACACAACCGGCCCGTACCTGGTGAGCAGCTCGGTCAACTGCAACTGCATGTAATCGAGGTAGAGCGGCCACTCCGGCCGCATTGGCTCGCCATTCCAGTTCGTGGATGCCGGCTTGGAGGTGTCACGAAAGGCGGGGTGATGCATATCGGGAGGGGAGTAGTAAAAGCCGAGCGGCATGCCCGCCTCCTTGCACGCTGAAGAAAGCTGCTGCACGATGTCTTTTCCGTAAGGAGTGTTGGTGATTTTGTAGTTCGTGTATGAGCTGTCGAACATGCAAAAGCCGTCGTGATGCTTGGTGGTGAATACCATGTACTGCTGACCCGCGGAGCGGGCTAAGTCCACGAACGCGGGTGCATCGAATTTTTGCGGATTAAAGCGCTTCGGCAATTCGACATATTCCGCTTCGGTGATGCCTCCCGGCTTTGGAGTCATGATGGGCCACGAGGCTTCGACACTGGCGAGTGAGTACGGTCCCCAATGAATAAACATGCCGAACTTCGCATTTCGATACCAGGCTGTGCGCTCGTCAGAAAAGATTGACGCGAACGCGGTCGGCATGAGCAGCGGCAGTGAGCCGGCCAGGGCAGCGATTTTGATGAAGTCTCGCCTGCTGCTCTGGAAGGTGGCTTGGGTCGGTGGGCAATTCTCAAAATTGGGCACTGTTCTCCCTAAGCCCGTCGCATTTGTAGTTTTCAGAGCTGACAGCATGGTGCAAAAGCCCTTTCTTCAATTCAGCGGACTTCAAGCGCTTACACCTCGATTGACCACGCAAAAACGGGACGATATAGTATCACTCCTCGCTTACCTGAGCACTCATTCGCAGTTACGCGTCAATTCACGACCCATTTTCGTTTGCACCTTATAAAATGCACTCGCTTTTCAGACAATTTGATCGAGGAAAATTCCATGGCCGGTAATCTCGAAGGGAAGGTAGTGATCGTCACCGGCGGCGGGGATGGCATCGGGCGCGAGTGCGCCCTGGCATACGCGCGCGACAACGCAACAGTTGCAATCCTCGACAAAGATCTTAGGAGTGCACAGCGGACGGCGGCTGAGCTGAATTCGCCGGGTCTGGCTTTGGAGTTGGATGTCTCCGACGGCACCGCGGTGAAATCGGCAATCGCAACCGTGTTGAAAGAGTTCTCCCGAATTGATGCTGTGCACAACAATGCCGGTATTGCCACTCCCTCTAAACCGCTCCACGAAACCAGCGAGGAAGAGTGGGACAACCTCGAGCGGAACAACGTGAAGTCGGTTTATTGGACCACGCGTTACGCTTTTGAAGCTCTGCGTGCCAGCAAAGGAACGATTCTTAACACGGCAAGCATGGTCGGATTGATCGGGCAGCAGGACCACGCCGCCTATGTCGCAACCAAGGGGGCGATAATCTCGCTTACCAAGGCGATGGCAGCAGATTATGCTCTATGCTCCATTCGCGTGAATGCAATCTGCCCTGCAGGTGTGTGGACGCCGATGCTCGAGCAATGGTGTGGGGAGCAAAAAGATCCGGAGAGCATTCGCAAGTATCTTGACGACATTCACCTGCTGGGATACTGCCCTCGCGGCGACGTGATCGCCGACGCCGCTGCATTTCTCCTATCCGATAAGGCGCGGTTCATTACCGGCTGCATTCTTCCCGTGAGCGGCGGAGCGGAACTGGGATATCGCCGATAGCGGCGGTGTACTTCACGCACTTCGTTGCGCTATGGCCAGAACTCCCAGCGCAGTCAGGATAATCAGCATGCCGAAGGCGAGAAAACGTTTGGTTACAGCCGAAACGCCGTTCCACTCACCAGTCATTACCCCGGCTGCGTTGCTCGTCACAATGATCGTGCCCATGAGCAAAGGCCAGCCGATCACGACTCCCAGTTGACCGGTCCAGGTTATGCCGATTGCGTACAGCGTTTGCCCTCCGAACCAGAACAGGCCCATGAGCGCACCGCAAACCCACCCGGTGCCTGCGCCATCGCCGGTGAACCTTCCCAGCGTGCCGTTCTTGCGCAAAAGATAGCCGCAATAAACCAGGTTTGAAATGAAGCCGCCGGAAACAGCTAGTGCGGTCACAACCCCAGCGCTCCATAGCTGGCTTGCACCAAGAGCGCGTGCGCGATCCAAGGCATCTCCGCCGAATGCGTAAGAAAAATTCAACGCTGACGAAAACAGCCCCGACAGGCAACAGACCATAAATCCGACAAAAAAAGATCGGTGAGGGGCAGATTCGCCACAGTTCCGGGCTGCGTCTCTCAGCATTCCAGCGCGCGCACAAAATGCGATTCCCGCCAGCATAATCACAGTTCCAACAAGGTAAGTGCGGCCTTGAGAGGTGTGCAACTGTTGAGGACTGAGAATGATTAATGGGATCAGTGATCCTAATGACGCGCTCAGTCCCAGGATGATCGCCATTCCGAGACCGATCCCGAGAAGATTCATTCCTAAGCCGGCCAGAGCGGATCCAAATCCCCAGCACAGTCCAAAGCCCGCGATAAGAACGAGCACAGGCATCGGAGTAAGTGAATACGCTTCAACGAAATGTGGGACGGTCGCGGTTGTGAGCATCCAAGGCAGGACGACCATTCCCATCAGACTGAAAATCAGCCATATGTTTTCGTAGTTCCAGCGCGGTGCATATTTCATCGGCACGGCGAAAAGTCCTTGCAGTACGCCCGCAAGTACAACCGCAGCCAGTCCTGTCCAGATTGCGAATGGCATAGCGCCCTCAGGGTTTCGTGCTTAAGCAAACGCTCTACAGTGCCCAGACTTCCAATGCCGCATGGAGAAATGAATTCGTAACATGAATCAAAGTCTCCTCAGCGAGGTGAGGGTTGCCCTGTTGCAGCACGTCAACAATGAGGCTATGCAGTCGAAGTTGTCTTTCCCACGGGCCGGCGTCGAGCTTCTTCACCAGGGCCTTCATCAGCGTAAATGCGTAAAGCGGCACCAGGAGGCGTCGTCCGTGCTCCCGCAGGACGGAGTTCCGCGGCTTCTCCACCATGAGCATGTGAAACCGCTGTACACTCTCGATCACCTGGCGCAGATCACCGGTTCCGACAGAACGCTGAATTTCATGGAACGCCGCTTCCACGTCGTCCACGGGGAGTTTGTCTTCAGTGATTAGCCGTGCCGCCAGTCCCTCCAGCACTCCTCGCACCTGATAAATGTGAATAATGTCTGCTCTCTCGAGGTTCAGCACGCGGGCGCTGCGGCCGTGCCCTTTGGTCACGAAGCCTTGCGTCGCAAGGATGTTCAGCGCTTCGCGCACCGAGATCTGCGCGACGCCGTATTCACGCGCCCATTTGCCTTCAACGATTTTTTCTCCAGGAGAAATCCTTGCAGCGAGAATCTCCTCACGAAGGCGCTGGGCAACATTCTCTTTGAGCAGCCCGCGTACAGCGACCGCATTCTGCTCTGCGCGCATAGGTCTCGTACTGTACCACGCAAATGCAAACGCGGATTCCGCGCGTAGGCGCCAGGGGTGCAATGACGCCATCTCTTGCTATCAGTCGCCGGAGCTCACCGAAATTCCGGCTGGTTTGACATGCCGGAGTAAAATCCATTTTCGTGCAGTTCGGATTACACAAATCGCAAGGCACGGCTGAGAGGCGACGATCGTGAACCGAGGAACATCAAGACGGGATTATTTGAAGTTGATCGCAACCGCAGGATTGGCGACGGCGGCGCCCCTGGCTTTCGCGCAGGAGGATGCGGCAAAGAAATCCGCCCAACAGGCGGGACCTCCTCCCGAACATGAGCGTCGCATCCAATGGTGGCAGGAAGCAAAATTCGGCATGTTTATCCACTGGGGACTTTATAGCTTGATAGGCCGTCATGAATGGGCGATGGAAGTGGAGGGCGTACCCATCCCGCAATACGAAATTCTGGCGAAGCACTTCATCCCAAAACCGAACGCCGCCCGCAACTGGGCGAGATTGGCCAGGCAAGCGGGACAGAAGTACATGGTGATGACGACGAAGCATCATGAAGGCTTCTGTAATTTCGACACGAAGCTCACCGACTACTGCGCGCCCAAGCAAGCAGCGGGACGCGATCTGGTACGCGAATTCGTCGACGCGGCTCGGGCAGAAGGATTGCGCGTCGGCTTCTACTACTCGCTGATGGACTGGCATCATCCGGATGGAGCGCGGTGCGCGACCGACGAAGCAGCACGCCAGCGGTTTGTGGCTTACACGCACGGGCTGATTCGTGAACTCCTGACCAACTACGGGAAGATCGACGTGCTCTGGTATGACGTAGATTGGCCGTTGACGCCCGAGCAATGGGAGTCTCAAAAAATGAACGACATGGTGTTCCAGCTTCAGCCGGACATCATTGTGAACAACCGCAACGGATTGCCGGGAGATTTTTCGACGCCCGAGCAGGAGATCCGCGCGGCTGACAAGGGACGCGCATGGGAAACCTGTATGACCCTCAATGACAGTTGGGGATACCACAAAGCCGACGATAATTGGAAGACGCCGAAGACCATCGTCAACAATCTCATCACCTGCGCACGCGGCGGCGGCAACTATCTGCTGAATATCGGTCCCAAGCCCGACGGTTCGATACCGCAACAGTCGATAGAAATTCTGCAGGCCGTCGGGCAGTGGACTTCAAAGAACGGCGCTGCGATCTATGGGACCGAGCGCAACGATTTCGAGTGGCACGTCTATGCCAACTTCACACAGCGTGGAAAGACGGCGTATGCGCACGTTACCAACTGGCCCGGGGATACGCCCGCCGAGCAGTGGCTTACGTTCTATCGGCCGCCTTCGGTAATCTCATTTGGTGGGTGGAGGACCAAGGTGAAGTCCGTGCGGCTTCTGGTTGGCGACAAACCTTTGACCTTCACGCAGGACGATTTGTCATTGCGGATTACCGGCCTTCCAACGACTGCCCCCGACGAACCCGCCACCGTGATTGCCATCGAGTGTGACGGTGAGCCGGCGCTGAGCCACGAGTATGTGAGAAAAAACCGGTCGCGCTTCAAAGTCGGGTTGAGCTACACAGAACCCTAGTGCCGCTCCGATCACAAATCGTTGGCAAGCTCGCGAGAGGGCTCTTTCAACTGGAGTATCTGATCGGCGGAAACTGATTCCAGACGTTGCACAATTCCGCTCGGCCAGGTGATCTCGATCAGTCGAATTCTCTGCGAAGATCCCAGCCCGAAATGCACGCGCTTGTCGCTGGCGGAGATGTAGCTTCCCGCGGTACTGACAAAACGAGTCTGCTGCTGACCACTGTCAGTCACCAGCCGGATTTTCGAACCGATTGCGTCGCGGTTGCTGGATGTGCCGGTTAGATTCAGCATGAGCCAGTGATTTCCGGAGTTGCCCCGATTATGCAAGACGATGGCGGGTCCATCGTTGCAGTTGATCGCAACGTCGACACATCCGTCATTGTCGAGATCACCGAATGCAGCGCCCCGTGCTGCCATAGGCGTCGTAAAAATGGAACCGCTCTGCGGCGACACATTCGAGAAGCGGCTCTGATCGTTTCTCAGAAGCAGAGGAGGCTCGAGGTACCGCAGCCTCGGCTCAGTGAGTTGGATGTTATCCATCACGTGCCCTTGAGCGACGAAAAGGTCGAGCCAGCCATCGTTGTCATAGTCAATCCATTTCGCTCCCCAACCGGAATGCGACAAGGTCGACGCTCCAAGGCCGATCGAATCTGTCACGTCATCGAAGGTGCCCTTGTCATTTCGGAAAAGCTTGTATTTCTGATTGGCGAGAGCATTCACGAACACCGAAGGCCAGCCACTGTTTCTGTAATCGCCGAAGTCCGCACCCATCCCCGCAAATGCATGCCCGTTCTGGTCGTAGGCTAGTCCTGAGCGCAAAGCCGCTTCTGTGAATGTGCCATCGTGATTATTGCGGAAAAGTTGTTCCGCGATCGAGTCGTTGGCGATGAAAATGTCGGGCCAGCCGTCACCATCGAAATCGTCGATCGCGACCCCCAGCCCTTTCCCGGGAAAACTCGCGATGCCACACTTCTTAGAAACATCCGTGAATGTGCCGTCGCCGTTGTTGTGAAACATGAGGTGCGTGATTGGTTCGAATTGATCGGGGTGGCAATAGGCGCGATAACCGGGACGGTGTTCACCGCAGTAAACGTCCGAAAAGTCCCACTGCACATAACGACTGACGATCAAATCCAGCCGCCCGTCCCGGTCGTAGTCACCGAAGCACGCCCCCGTGCACCATCCGCTGGCGCCCACGCCTGCCTTGGCCGTAACATCTGTGAACGTGCCGTCGCCGTTGTTGCGATAAAGGATATTTCCACCGAGGTTTGTGACCAGGAGGTCGACATTACCGTCGTTGTCGTAGTCTCCAGTGGCGACCCCCATGCCATAAAGCCGCCCTTGCAGGCCTGCCTTCTCAGTAATGTCCGTAAAGGTGCCGTCGCGATTGTTATGATATAGGCGGTTCCAGTAGCGCGCATCGGATTTGTCGGGCGAACTGCCGCGGGGCATCGGATCCTGCAGCTTCGCTCCATTCACGAAAAACAAATCCAGCCATCCGTCGTTGTCGTAGTCAAACATTGCGACTCCGGCACCCATGGACTCCGGGAGATACTTCTGGCTCGTGCGACTGGCCTCGTGCTTGAAGCGAATGCCGGATTTTGCGGTCACATCTTCGAATTCAAAGACGGGCGGAGTCGAAGGTGCTAGCGTTGCACCAAACAATTTGGCAGCGGGAGCGGCAGCGAGAGCTGTCAGCAGAAACGACCGGCGATTGATCTTCGAGATCAAGCTATCGCTGTTCTCCGCGAACAGGAGGAGGCGTTTCGCGAGTTAGGTCGGTATATTTTTGGGCAAGGGCAGTATCGCCCAGCCGCGCGTACACCTGACTTAGCAGGCTGTAAATTTGCAGATCGATGACTCCTCCCGTTTGCGTGCACGCAGCAGCTTTTTCTGCGTCCGCGCGTGCCTGCTGATAGTTTTGCATCCGCATGTCGAGCTTTGCGCGCTCATACCACACTGCTCTGAGTCGAGGCGCTGATTCGACAGCGCGATCGAGGTGGCGTTTGCTGCGCGTCAGGTCGTTACGCTTTGCCAGAAATCGGCCGTAGTTGTAATCGAGAAAAGCATCGTGATATCGCCCGGCCTGATTCACCTGCAACCCTTTCTGGTAGGCCTGCTCGGTACCATCCAGGTCTCCAACGAGTTCGAGGTTCAGGGCCAGATAATCCCATGCTCGCACGTCGAGTGGGTTCAGCGTTGCGGCCTTGCGAAAATGTTCCACAGCTTGCGCAGCAGCCTTCGCTTTGTCATAAATCGTGCCCAACTGAAATTGTGCCTCGGGATCATTGGGTTCAAGCTTTATAGCCTTTTCCAGCAGATTCTGCCCCTCGGGAGATTGACCTTTCATCAGAAGTATCTGTCCACGCAACGCTAAGGCAGCCGGGTCGTCTGGATTTTTGTCCGCTGCTGCTGACGACAAGGCGTCGGCTCGCATGTAATCGCGTTGCTCAAGGAAGAAGCGGCCAAAGTAAGCAAGTCCGCGCGAGTCATCCGGATCCTTGTCCGTGTAGCGATAGTAGAGCTCGGTGGCCTCACCAATGTTCCCCTTAGCTTGCGCCAGTCGGGCCTGGTGCAGAACGATTTCCGGACAATCAGGGTAGGAAGCGATCAGGGTGCGCAGCATATTCTCAGCGATATCGAGGGCATTGACGGTCAAAGCCTTCGCGACCTGTGCCAACTGCGCCTCCGCACCAGTACACGGCTCGGCCAACGCCGGCCATGCGGCGCACACTGCGAGCAGCAACGATGTAAACGCAGTCCTCACGCTTCATTCCTCGGTCACGGTCAGGATCTGGCCTGCTTTTACGTTGTGCAGCACCTGCACCGTTCCACTCGGCCACCTCAAGTCGATTTCTCTGATAACCGTATCCGAGCCCAGTCCAAAGTGGACCCGTGGATCATTCGAACTCGCGTAACTTCCAGCTGTCGTAACGTGGTTGTACTGCACAAGGCCGGATGCAGTTATCACCTTGATTCGCGTTCCGATGCCGTCACGGTTGCTTTTCACCCCCACTGTCTTGATCAGAATCCAATGATTGCCGCCGGTTGAGGTGTTGTAAAGCAGTTCTGCCGGACTGCCGATGGCCGAAACCACAACGTCAATCTTTCCGTCGTTGTTAAGATCGCCGAACGCGCACCCGCGGTGGGCAGCGCGAATCTGCATGCCAGGACCAGCATCACCGCTCACGTCTTGAAAAGTTCCATCATGCATGTTGCGGAACACGGCATTGGCCTGCCGGTAGTGCTGCTGACCATCTAAATCAGCATTCTCACTCACGTGCGAGTTCGCCGTGAACAGGTCCTTGTAGCCATCGTTGTCGAAATCCTGAATTCCCGCCCCCCAGCCGCTCATTTTGAGGCTGCGAAATCCGATACCTGCCTTGTAGCTTTCGTAGCTGAAAAAGCCGTTGCCTTCGTTGCGAAAGAGCGGATAGACTTCGCCGCCAAGTGCGGTGACGATCAGGCTGGGTTTGCCATCATTGTTCCAATCACGAAAATCCACGCCCATGCTGGAGACGGGCAGTCCGCTGTCGTTGTAGGCGACGAACGACTCGACCCCCACCTCATCGAATGCTTTTCCGCCGCGGTTTTTGAAAAGAAAATTTCTGTCGTTATCGTTGGCGACGAAGATGTCCATCCAGCCGTCATCGTTGTAGTCGGCTATCGCTACGCCCATACCTTTGCCAATGTTCCGGGAGATGCCCGTGATTTCTGAAACATCCGTAAACGTGCCATTGCCATTGTTGTGGTAGAGGATGTTTGGCTCCCCTTTGTAGAAAGTGGGCGAGCAGGACAGGCGCTTGCCGGGTGAACCGCACACGCGGGAGGTTGCAAATGACCAGTCCAGATAGTTGGCCACAAACAGGTCGAGTTTGCCGTCGTTGTCATAGTCCAGCCACGCGGCCGAGATGCCCCAGAGTTTTTTCCCCGCGGAGGAAACCCCAGTTACGCCTGCCTTGACGGTTACATCGGCGAATGTGCCGTCCCCATTGTTGTGATAGAGAAAGTTGCGATCAAAACCGGTGATGTAGAGATCTGTGCGTCCGTCATTGTCATAATCAGCGGCGGCGGCGCCAACGCTGTAGCCTTCGCCGCGTAACCCAGCGCGGTCCGTCACATCCGTGAAGGTGCCGTCGTGATTGTTGTGGTACAGGCGGTTCGAAAATTTGTCGCCTTCCTTCGCAAGTCCTGGCAGAGTGGCGCCATTGGTGAAGAAGATATCCAGATAGCCGTCATTGTCGTAGTCGAGAAGCGCAACTCCACCCGGGATGCCATCGATCATTGGTTTGTCAGGAAGCGTGCCGTTGTCGAGGACAAAACTAATCCCCGAATTCTCTTGCCGATTTTCGAATTGAATGCGCCCGGCATCACTGCCCCACAAAGTCCTGAGAGGAGCCGCCAGTGCCACAACCAACGCAACCGCAAAGAGCTTTCGTGGGGTCATTTCGGTTGCTCCATCGATTGGACTCTGGCAAGGAGTTGACGCATGAATGAGTCGGCGGGAAAGCGCTGGACGTAATCTTCCATTTGCGCCCGGGCGTTAACGTAATCCTTTACTTGAATCAGTTGAACGATGAGCCGTTTTCGCAGCTCTGCATTGAACGGGTCGCGATCCGCCGCTTGCTTCAGAACCTCAACAGCTTCGCTCGCACGATCCAGTTTCACCAAAGCGTCAGCGAGATCGGTATAGGAGACGGTTTTCGCATGCCGATCCTTGATGGCGCGCTGCAAGTGTTCGACCCCTTCCTGATATTTGCCGGCATGCAGGTCTCGATTGCCGAGTGCGCCTTGCACGAGCGGATCGTCGGGATCAGTGCGTTCGAGTTGATCAAGAACGGTGTAGTAGCGGGTTAGATATTCTGGATGTTTCTCCACCAGTTCGCCGTAAGCTTGCAGCAGCACCAGCGCCGGTGGCGGGGTGCCTTTTTTGCCGGGCGCCGGATTCAGATGAATCAGGTCGGGGAGCAACGGTGTCGTCGGCTGAAACGCAATGTCGGGAAACGGCTCATCCGGGTGCGTCAGAATCCTGTGGTTGGTGATGCTGGAGTGCGAGATTTCCCGCACGTCGCGCTTTTGCATGTGACAGCCCGCGCAATCATCAGCCGGTTGCCTCCGTTCCCGGACCTGAAGCGGCAGTGTGCAGCTCTTTTCGTTGTGACATGTCAGACATTTCTTCTTGAAGTATTCGGGCGCTTCTTCGCGAGTCGGCTCCACGTGAGGATCATGACAACCGATGCAACTCAGCTTCTCGCCGCTCGCGCGATAGCACTTGCTCAGAGTCATCGAGTAGTAGTGTTCGAGCAGGTCCTGCTGCGGCGGTGACTCGCGCTTAGGCGGGACCATCAGAATCGAGAGTGTGTCATCGAGCGGTGTTCCCGGACGAAAATCCTTGTAGTCTTTTCCTGGCTTCAGCACTCGCACATCTCCGGTCTGGTGACACGACACGCAAATATTGTCCGCCAGTACGGGGATGAGCGACGCGGGATTCACAATTGAAGAGTCATGCCCCTGATCGTTTTCGAGTTCCAGCCGATGCGCCAACACGTGCGTGAGGCCAGGACCGTGGCAGTTCTCGCAGCCGATCGCCAGTTCGGAAAATGGCGGATCGGCAAACTGACCGTTGCCCTCAGGGAGGGCATTGGGACGCCCGCTGTGACAAGAGATGCAGCCGGGCAAGATCGGCCGATTGAACCCGGAGTTGCCGAGCTCGTATCCCGGCGACAGCTCCCAGCGCTGTGCCTTGGAGTAAAACGACAGCGGCGCTTGAAATACATAATCGCCCTGCCGGACAAGGCCTCCGAGCCCGTTCTCTCCAGCTCCGATAATCCACTCCACGGCGCGAGTGTCGCGGAAGATTTCCTTTCCGTTGGAATCGAACTCGTACTCCGACTGAAAGAGCTGCCCGTCGCGTGCATAAACATCGAAATGCAAGCCAGTGTTCTTGTCTTCGATCGAACCGGAAGCCGGCTGCGCTTTCAGAATCTCAGGCGTAACCAGTGACATCGAGCGTCCCATACCGGTCTGCAGGTATTTGTTGTAGATCTGCTTGTGACACCCAGCGCAAGCCAGGGAACCAACGTGCTCGGACGCCATCGCTTTGGGTTGCACTGTCGATCTTACGTTGGAAGGAGATTGTCCACAGGCGCACACCCCGCTGAGGAAAACAGAGATGAAAATCGGGAGCCACGCTACTAACCTAACCCTTCTGCGCGGTTTTCGGCGCCGAGATGCATGAAGGCTCCCCACTTCGGATTGCCGACCGACCTCTCCCGTGTCGCTTTGGATGAGTCTTGCAGATCGACTGTGGAACATCCGTTTGCAACTTTGAAATACCGCATCTTCGGTCATCTGCGGCTTATTCTACGCGGTCGTCAAGGAGCGCAAGCGGATGAGCTTGACGGTCACCTACAACTTAAGACGTTCTCGGCCGACCGCCGTTGGCCGCCGCGCTGGCCCCAGCCTGAACTGATTTCGGATTACATAAGCTGCAGTTGAAGTGCGTTCTTACCGCCTTCGTGCATGGTTCGCAAATAGAGACCTTGTCTCCGCAGGGGTACTTGAAACTCGCCGAGATCGGAGATGCTTAAGGTAGGACCCAAAGCGACTGAATGGAACGCTTTTCAGATCGAAGGGGATCTTGCCGTTGTACTTGTATGGTCGTGGTTGATCTTGCGCTGCCCGAGCTGAAATCACAGTATTCGCGAACAGAACCAAGGCGCATACAAACGGGCGCACACAACTCTCGTGTGCCCTTATCCGAAGCTTGGGCGAACAGAAATGGATCGAGGACCCGAAGCGGTCGATGTTGAGCACGAAACCTCCTAAAAATTTTGCAAACATGGGTGAGGAAATGCGGATCATCTGCTTACGGTGAGTGCCCCCACCGAGTGCACCGTGACGTCGGCTCATAGGCGAGCACGAAGGCGCCGGCCTAGGCCTATCCCAGCTGGTCGTCGGGAGCGAAATGTATCAAGGTTCCCCACTCTACCCAACTGATCGGCCTCGTTTGGGTAGAACCTAATTTGCCGCCAAGCACGGGGTCGAAGTTTCCGACGCCAGCCTATGTGTATGAATACAAAGTGTTTTATCACCATACGTTCTGCCTATAGGACGAAAAGGTAAACGCCAGTCAATTCCCAATAATAAGCGCTCAAAGTCCGAGATACTTTCTTGTTTCCCGCTCTGGTCTGGATTTACGTCCTGCTGCGAGCGCTTAAATAGTTCTTGACATCTAGCACTTTGATCCTAGAATGGCGCCTTCTGTCAAAAACGTGGCGTTGCGCATTGGTTGATCGGGATAGCGTTTACGAACAAGCTGGAGGAATCCATGACCGATTCGCTCGGGCGGACCTATCGCTTTCGCACTCTGGTGTTGCTCATCAGCGTTCTAGTTTTCTCAACCGTGGCTGCCCTCGCTCAGCTTTCCGCAGCGTCGCTTAATGGAGTTGTTCGCGACGCCACGGGCGCGGTCGTGTCAAGAGCGTCGGTTACTCTGCATAATTCGGATACCGGCGTCGAACGCAACAACTTCACCAACGACACTGGTACGTACGTTTTCTCGGATATTAACCCGGGTCGGTATACGCTCAGGGTCACCGCACCGAGCTTCAGCACGAAGCAGGTTTCCGACTTCGTTCTCGCCGTGAACCAGACGGCCACCATCGACATCGCACTCGCCCCCGGCGCTCAGACGGTGGTCGTGAGCGTGGAAGCGACGGCGGAACAACTGCAGGTTTCGAGCGCCGAGTTGGGCACGGTTATCGCGGGCAATCAGGTACACGACCTTCCCCTGAATGGCCGGAATTTTACTCAGCTGCTATCGCTGACCCCCGGTGTCGCGCCGATCAGCGTCGGCCAGAACAGCATGGGTGGCCGCTCGGGCGGTTTCGCAGCGCCCATCGCGGAGGGTGCCGCTTTCACCTTCCCGTCCATCAACGGCGCAACCAACCGGAGCAATTACTTCCTGACCGATGGCATGAACAACTTTGCCGCGTTTCTTAGCACCTATGCGGTGCCCCCGATTGTTGACGCGATCCAGGAGTTCAAAGTGGTTTCCCACACCGATTCCTCGGAATTCGGTTCTGTTCTTGGCGGCGTGGTAAACGTGGTGACCAAATCCGGCACTAACCGGTTCCGCGGTTCAGCGTGGGAGTACTTGCGCAACGACGCCTTCGATTCACAAGATCAGTTTGCCCCAGTTGTTCATTATCACCAGCATCAGTTCGGCGGTGCTGTCGGTGGTCCAGTTGCCCTCCCTAGTTTGAAGCAAAACACATTTTTCTACTTTGCGTACCAGGGATTCCGATTCTCCAAGCCCATCGCGACCCGAATCCTGGTTCCCACGGCGGCCATGTACAAGGGTGATTTCAGTTCCATCTGCCTAACCGGCTTTACGGGCGGGATTTGCAATGACCGGACACCTACTACCAATTTAGTGGACCACCAGCTGTACAATCCGTATACGACCGTTGCCGCGGTCTCGGGATTTTCTCGTACACCATACTTGAACAACCAAATTCCTGTAGGGACGAATCCCGGCGAGATTCAGCCGCAGATTGTTAATTTCCTTCAGACGGTACTGCCGGCGGCCGGTGCTTTCGATCCAGCTTTTAACAGCAACGCGTTCGATACCGATCCGAATACCCAGCACCAAAACGAGTACAACATCAGGATCGACCACACCTTTGGACAGACGGACTCGGTCTGGTTCCGTTACAGCCGGATCAACAGCAATGTTCTTAAGCCCACCGACTTGCCGGGCCTGACGACAAACCAAGCCATTCCCGGTCGTAACTGGGGAGGCAACTGGGTCCACACCTTCAGTCCGAGTTTGCAATTGCAAGCGCTATTTTCTCGCACTACGGTGTCAGACGATTCCTTTACCAAGTTCAAGACCGACCTGACCAATGTTATTCAGGCAGCCGGTTTTGCTCCTGGGTTCTCCAGCAATTTCTCGGGGGCCAAGGGTTGGCTGCTTCCCAGCTATGATCTTCGGAACGGATACGTGAGTGGGGGCGAGAGCGTCGTGCTTACGCCGCAAGCCACGGACAACAATCAGTTCTCTGTGACCTTGAACAAGCTGAAAGGCACCCACACATTCACGTTTGGTGCAAATTACATCACCAGTGTGTTCTCCAGCCCTCTCTCGTTCGATAGCGTTAGTTTTGCCAATGGCCAAACGGGAGACGGAAACGGCAATGCTGGTTTTAGCGTTGCCTCGGCACTCATCGGTGTTCCGGATAGCGCGAACCGGCGCGACGTGGACGAAAGAACCCGTCCCGGCGGGCTG
>DATEPX010000288.1:0-31994 GCA_035272945.1 Terriglobales bacterium | reverse complement strand
CCCGTTTCGATCTTTGACGACCGAATCCGGATCAGTGCGTTGCGCGCAATTTATCGCGATCCGGTGCTCAGTCGCTATGCCATCGATCCGGCCAAGCCAATCCGCATCATAGTTGACCGCGGCCACCTGAGCCTTTACGGGGCCGTCGCCAGCACTTTGGATAAGGAAGTCGCAGGTATTCGGGCCGCTCAGGTCTTCGGCGCTTTTACAGTTCAGAACAACCTGCAAGTGCAATAGAAATCCTAGCCCCAGCCCCGGAGGACGGACGGAGACCGTCCGTCCTGCACATTCGATCCGTCTTCGGTGCCTCCCGCAGGTATGAGAGCCGCGTAAGCCAGAGCGCTTGGCTGACGTGGTATTCGCGATGAATGTGAAATGTGTCTACCCTGAATTGGGAACCCGCCGGTGCTCTTCCACCAGGCATTCCTCCAGGAGAGCATCGCGAAGCGACCGCGGAAACTTGGTGTCAACTATCCCACCTGCACGTGCCTGAGCTCCGCATTTCGGGAGCGGAATTCTCGGCCTCCCAAGCCTCCAAAGCGGTGAGACTCGAACCACTCGAACCCGGAGCTATTGAGAAATGTCTGCTACATCATTTAAACTGGCAGACTGCAGGTCCAAGACTATGGCTGTCCGTGAGCTTGAGTCCATCGGGCCCTCCCCCCAGAACTGCCGATGTGATCGCCACGGAAAGGGGAGGCGAACCGCAGAGCGTTCCCAATCGGAGTCGCTTTCGTCGCCTCCCTTTAAAAGCTATCTGAGTTACTGGAGCGCCCGCTTCAACTGCACATCCGGGCCTTGATCACACGCCACCTACTGCCGAAGGCTCTAAGAGGTAGCTCGCCTCCAATCTGGCGACCAGCTACCAGGTGAGTTGTCCCGCCCCCTGCATGTTTGACAAGCCCTTCGAGATGCGAGTAAAAAGTAAACGTTTGCTAGCAACCTCTATGGAGGTTTGCCATGGTTCCCCCGCTTAGCCGAAGAACTTTCCTGCAGGTCAGCACGACAGCTGCCGCCGCGACGTATGTCGCGCACGCCCTTCCTGCTTCAGCCGCCGCTGACCAAGGCTCGGTGGCCGTCAATCCGCCCTTGTCGACGTTTGCATACTCGGATGTCCGCTTGCTCGATGGCCCAATGAAGCGGCAATTCGACGAGCTGCACGCGCGCTTTTTGAACCTCGACGACGACCGCTTGCTAAAAGTCTTTCGCCAGGTTGCTGGTCTGCCCGCTACGGGCGAAGACATGGGAGGATGGTATGACCTCACCGGCTTTAGTTTGGCGAAAAACGATTTCCACGGCTTCATTGCCGGACACAGCTTCGGACAGTATGTCTCCGGACTCGCACGCGCCTACGCCGTGACAGGATCAGAGCCGACTCGCGCCAAGATCAATCGTCTGGTCAAAGGATATGCTGAGACGCTGGATCCCAAGGCCAAGTTCTTCGTCGACTACCGCCTCCCGGCATACACGTACGACAAGCTATCGTCCGGGCTCATCGATGCACATGAGTTCGCGCACGATCCCATGGCCATGGATGTCCACGAAAAGCTGACTCACGCGATCGTGGCCTATCTGCCGGAGAAAGCGCTTTCGCGGTTTGAGCAGCGCGCTCGTCCGCACAAGGACACTTCTTATACCTGGGACGAAACCTACACCCTGCCCGAGAATCTGTTTCTCGCTTACCAACGCAGCGGCAGGCCGTTCTATCGCGACATGGCCAAGCGCTATCTGGAAGATGAGACGTACTTCAATGCTCTCGCCGTGGGCAACAATGTTCTCCCCTTTGAGCATGCTTACAGCCATGTGAACGCCTTCAGTTCTGCGATGCAGGCCTACATCACTCTGGGCAGCCAAAAGCACCTGCAGGCTGCGAAGAATGGCTTCGATATGCTCGTAAAGGCCCAGAGTTTCGCCACCGGTGGTTGGGGTCCAAACGAGAGCTTCGGGGAGCCAGGCCTTGGCTTCTTAGGAGACAGCCTTGACCAGACGCATGCCAGCTTCGAGACTCCCTGCGGCGCGTACGGCCACTTCAAAGTCACGCGCTATCTGCTGCGGGTCACCAAGGATGCCAAGTACGGAGACAGCATGGAGCGCGTGCTGTACAACACCATCCTCGGCGCGTGGCCTGTCGAGGCCGACGGAACATCCTTCTATTACTCCGATTACGCCACCACGGGTCAAAAAGTCTGGTACAGGGACAAATGGCCCTGCTGTTCGGGAACGTTTCCCCAGCTTGCCGCCGACTATCACATCAGCACATACCTGCGCTCAGCAGATGGCGTGTACGTCAATCTCTTTACTCCTTCTACAGTGCAGTGGACCGAAGGTGGCGGGCGCTACGGGCTAAGCCAGCAGACAAAATATCCCCTCGAAAATACGGTTGCTATAAACGTCTCGGCCTCGAAGCCTGCGGACTTCACCGTCTATGTCCGCATTCCCGGCTGGACCCAACCGGGAGCGGTGCTGTCGGTGAATGGCAGCCGGGTGTCAATTGCAGCGGAGCCGGGGACGTTTGCCTCTTTCCGCCGTTCCTGGAAGGACGGAGACCGGATCGAGCTGGAGCTCCCAATGGCGCTGCGGGTAGAAAGCATCGACGTTCAGCATCCCAGCCTCGTCGCGCTGATGCGGGGCCCGCTGGTGTTGTTTGCGATCGCCGACTCCCAGCCCGCCTTCGAACAAGCGGAGTTGCTCCGAGCCAAGCCCTCCGACGATGACCAGGGGGACTGGCTGGCGACATCGGTGCAAGGGCAGGGAATTGCCATGCGTCCTTTCATGAATATAGATCACGAAAAATACAGCACCTACGTTCGCGTGAAATCTTGAAACGAAAACTGGGAAATAGCGATCTGGAAATCACTCCGATCGGAATAGGGGCCTGGGCCATCGGAGGTGGTGGATGGTACGGCAGCATGGGGCCGCAGAACGAGGCCGAATCTGCCCCCGCCATTCACGCCATGCTGGACCACGGTGTGAACTGGATTGACACCGCTGCCCTCTATGGTCTGGGCCATTCCGAAGAGGTAGTCGCGCACGCCCTCCAAGGCCGGTCGCCACGCCCATACGTCTTCACCAAATGCGAGCGGGTTTGGGATTCGGAGCGCAACGTCGGGGCCTCTCTCAAGGCGGACTCGATTCGTCGGGAATGTGAAGCCAGTCTGAGGCGGCTGAAAACCGATGTCATCGATCTTTACCAGATCCATTGGCCTGAGCCCGACGAGGATATAGAAGAAGGATGGTCGACACTCGCCCGCCTGAAGCAGGAAGGGAAGGTTCGTTACATCGGAGTGTCGAATTTCAATGTGCAGCAGATGAAGCGCGCACGGGCGATTGCGCCCATCACGTCGCTTCAGCCGCCGTACTCAATCGTCACTCGGGAGATTGAAAACGAGATCCTGCCTTTTGCTCAGCAAAACCGTATCGGAGTCATTGCGTATTCCCCGATGTCGGCGGGCTTGCTGACCGGCGCCATGACCCGGGAGCGCGTCAAGAACCTCACGGCCGAGGACTGGCGCAGGAATCTGCCCAACTTCCGTGAACCGCTGCTCTCCCGCAACCTGCAACTAGTCGAATTGTTGCGTGAGATTGGCACAGGCCATAGCCGTACGCCGGGAGAAGTGGCCATTGCCTGGACCTTGGCGAATCCCGCCGTGACCGGCGCTATCGTTGGCGTGCGCAGCCCCAGGCAGGTTAAAGGCATCATCGGCGCGCTGGAATTCCGGCTCGGGGCCGAAGAGATGGCAGAAATTGAAAGAGCGCTGCTGGACGACAGCTTCACCCCTGAACGACTGGCGTCCAGACCTGCATCGTAGTTCGGTTTCGTAGGTATGCTCCGTGGGTGAGGTGCCGCTAGCAAGAGTATCCCATCGGGAGCGTAACGAGGCTGTTACGAAACTCGGTTTCGACCCCGAACGGTGGGAGGAAACACGCCTTAGCCACGCAGCGGCGGCATTCCATTAGCCAGCGCGTGAGTGCTGGGAACGCGAAAGTGGATCAGCCTGAGTCCGCTTTAGCGGACGGCAGGAGTTTCGTAACTGGCTCGTAACCCGACACGTTGAGCGCTTCGCACAAAAACAAAAAATGGCCGGAGCGCCTGCTCCGACCCTTGTGTTCCCTCCCTGGTGAGGGCTCCAATGATTAATTAAACCAACCTTTCGGTTCCCGCGCGATCCCATGTCCTGCGAAGCAGCCAAGTACCGTTTTGCGGGAATACTTCCAACATGGGATGGAGTCACGTTACAAGTCCGCAACTCGATATGGTCAAGACGCGAGAGAGCAAGGTGCTCGCATGCCCTTTGGTAATCCAGTGCCGTGAAAGCGGCGAAAGGTCCCGTCGAGGGTTTTCCCGTAGGCGAGCTTTCGGCACGATGCCGATTTTTCAGTTAGTTCGTGCCGCAGAGTACAGAATCCGCTGTATTGACTCATCGATCAGCTCACGTTATCCGCTATAGCACGTAGTAAAGACACTCTAGTCCGAGAGGGTCCTATCCGCAGTTGCCACCGGTGAAAGGTGTCTGAAATTGTGCTTAAGCTATTGATCCTAGAGGCGAATCCGTTGTTCTGCGAGTGCGTTCTCTTTTGGCTGGGAGTCATGACCTATAGCATCGTCTTCGCTCCCCAGCTCGAGAAGACGTCGTTGCGGCTTGAGAGGGGAAATCCCGATCCTGCCGGTAACCCCCAAAGATGTTCTTCCCCGGGAAAAAACATAAAGAAAGGGCGGTAATTCATGAGGTTCAAAGCGCTGTGTGTCCTACTGTTACTCTGCGGGCTCTGGCCTGTCCGAGCCGCTGCTGACAACCGGATTATCATTCGCTCGACTCTTAGCCTCCAGGCACTTCAGACGGCTTGCAATCCACTCCCTCTTCCTCTGTTACCCCAGCTCTGCCATGTGATCGGCGGGTTGGGAGATCCCCAACAACAACTCTTTCTGATCACGAGTCCGCTTGATCTGTCCACTCTGCTCAATCTCCCGGGTAATCCCCTGGGTATTATTGATGCCGAACTGGACCAGTTGATCAGTCTGATAGGTGGCGTGATCCAGCCGCTCACCCTGCCGCTTCCAGACTCTGTCACTGCCGCCCTGTCTGACGCGTACAATGACGCGTACAATTCCGCTCCCTCTGACTGGAACGGCTATGCGAACCAGCCGGCGGCATTAATAGTCGGGGTTCAGGCCGCGCAAAGCCAATTTGGCGTGAGGGGCTCGGGGATAGTCGCCGATATCGATACGGGGGTAGATCCTAACCACCCCGCGTTCGCCGGTGTTCTTCTTGGGGGTGGTCTTCAGCTTCCGAGCTATGACTTCACCCGCAATCAGCCAGGGGCCTCGGAGCTGAACGATTTGTCGCCCGATTTTCCAACCCCCCCCCCCGCGTGTTCGGGCTGTTCGGCGATCGTCAATCAATCCAGTGCGGCGATCCTAGACCAGTCCTCCGCCGCCATTCTCGATGGGAATCCTCAGTATGCCGCCTTCGGCCACGGGACGATGGTGCTGGGCGTTGTTCACCTGGTCGCGCCGACAGCACAGTTGTTGCCCCTGAAAGCTTTTAGCTCCAATGGCACGGGGAACCTCTCCGACATCTTGCGGGCCATCTATTACGCCGTACAACAGGGCAACGCCAACGTCATCAACATGAGTTTTGATTTCAAGACACCGTCGACTGAGCTATCCAAAGCCTTGGACTACGCCAGTCAACAAGGCGTCGTTTGTGCCGCGTCTGCGGGGAACGATGGCCAGGCAGAGACCGTATACCCGGCCGCGCTGCGAAGCGACGTGATGGGAGTCGCCTCCACCAATGACGTGGATCAGCGCTCCTATTTCTCCAACTACGGTAACTCCATCGTGTGGGTAGATGCCCCCGGTGAAGGAATCGTAACCACTTATCCGTTTAGCACCTATGCTGCGGGATGGGGAACTTCCTTCAGCGCGCCCTTCATTTCTGGAGCGGCTGCCCTTTTGTGGAGTAAATCCAGCATGAATGAATCGAGTGCCGCCACTGCAGTCTCTCATGCGGTCTATGTTGGCCCAGACATGGGGTACGGACGGTTGGACTTAGTCCAGGCACTAGGCGGACAAGTTGTAACCGGAGACTTCTCTATTTCTGTATCTCCTTCCCGTCAGACCATCCGCCGTGGTAGCAGCGGCAGATTTACGGTTACCACCGCTGCATCGGGAGGCTTTACCGGAACGGTGAGTTTCAGCGCTTCCGGCCTGCCTTCTCGAACGTCGGCGAGCTTTAGACCGTCTTCGATCACTGCGTCCGGCTCTTCAGTGCTGACGCTGAGGGTCGGACAGCATGCAGCGCGTGGCACCTACACCCTCACCATTACCGGAACCAGCGGAAGCAGCTCGCACTCCGATACCGCTACATTAACCATTCGATAGCGGCCCTGGGAAAGGACAACCCGTTTTCGTGACCGCGCTGAGGTCGATGTCAGCTATTTGGCTCGTCACCCGATCTTCAGCGCGGTCCTGATCTTCAGTTCAGGCGGGATTGCGCCAGCCTGACATTCCTCACCATCTGTTTTTAATAGCCTGGTTGGTCTCGCGATGGCGAGGTTAGGCCGGGTCTCGAACGCTTATCTTCTTGGGTTTGTTGCCGCTATCGAAGATGCCACTTCGTCATTACCTCAGGTCCTGAGCCTCTCCGGTCCAATTCCATGTCGGTAAGGACGCGTCAACTGTGCACCGCGTCATCCAGAGCTATCTGTGCCTAGAGGGATTCGGCACTGAGGTCTTCTTGTAGTTGCCGGCGTCGCTGATGAATAGCTGCCTCGGCGTCATTCATGCGATGCGGCAAGACCTCGTGGCGAATTTCCAGGAGAGCGGCTCTGTACAATTCCAGCCACAAGCTTTGCGCCATTAGCATTTCTCCTCGGCCGTATCACGCCGCGCTCGCGGGTACGACGGTGCAGGCATGATCACACGCGCGACAGACACTTTGATGACAATCCTTGCAGACCTTAGCGTGGGCTTCGCACACCGTTATTTCACAACTGCTGCACAGGTAGACTGCTGTTTCGCAGCAGGGAATACGCCGGCCTGTGGTCATGGTATAACCGATCACCGCTTCACACCTACGTTCTGACTCGATACGCAAGGTCATAAAAACTCCGCGCTAAACCATCGCTGTTCACGCCAGAGAAAATGGGGAGGGCCGGGAAGGGCTGAAACCCTGCGGGAAGATTTGCAAAAGGCGCGTTTTACAGATCCCACAACCTCGTCGCGGATGTTAGAACTATTTTGTTATGCACGCAAGAAGAATTACATGCTTCGCGGAAAAAACTTTTTATAGGCTCCAGATCCTGAGATTCTCGCGCCCAGGCACCTGAATCTCGCCGTTGGGGCGCGAAAGTGAACGGAAGCGAGAATCGCCCGCACCTTCCGAGCTCATCTGTTCAAAGAACGGTTCGAGGAGAAGTATGCCCGGGAGGTGACGCCTGAAAAGCTGCGTCGGGTACCTGTCAGTCGAAAAGGTGCTCGCGGACGTAGCTGAAGCCGCAAGTCGCGCCGCAGACCAGGATGTAGCAGCGGAATGCACCTCCCCTTCCGGAGCCTGTGCATTACCGAGACAAAGGTATAGATTTTTGGACCGACAGCGCTTTTGTACCCGACAAGCCGTGCGTTTGGTCGCGTTCTACTGCTACTGGATCGAACTGGCGACGTTGGAGAACACAGTGTTCGATTTGGTACCTATCAGCCTGATGGTGCCCACAACAATTACCAGGATGACAGCCAGCATCACTGCATACTCGGCAATGTCTTGGCCCTGCTCGTCTCTCCACAACTCGAACAATCTAGTCATAAATTCCCCTCAGACCCCTAGGAGCATTGTGGGGGAACACTGAGAATTTGTAAAGCAAAATGGGGGATTTACCCGTTAAATGGGGGTATCGACCCCGGTTATGGTTCTGAATCGGTCGCCTTCCCCGGTTACTTCCCCTTCCAAAAGAGTTCCTCGGCATTGTGGAGCGTGTAGTGGTCCAGAATAGCGGGCCGGAAATTTCCGAGATTTTTCTTGCTCCCCACCAGAATATTGGGGCTGGCCACACAAATTATGGGTAACTGCTCGGCAACGATTTCCTGAACCCGGTCGTAAAGTTTTTTTCTCGCCTTGCGATTCAGCGTGACGGCCTGCTGCTCCATCAGCTTGTCGAGTTCGGCCTCCCAGGGCGTCGCGGGTTTTTTTTCGCCAAGGTTCCACAAGTGCGTAGCCCCGCTCGATATCCATACGTTCATTTCTGGATTCGGATCTACGTCGCCATTGAGCAGTCCCATCACGGCAGCTTCATATTCGTGGGTCTGAGTCACCCGTTGCAGGAAGCTGCGAAATTCCAGCGGCACTACGCTGACCTGCATCCCCAGCTTTGCCAGATCCTGCTGCACCATGTTGGCGATTTGCATTCTCTGGCTGTTGCTGGAGCTGGAGACAATGGAGAACTCGACTACCTGGCCGCTGTGATCCAGAAGTTTGCCGTCTTTGTTCCACGTGAATCCGGCCGACTGCAACAGTTCACGCGCTCTCGTCAGCGACTGTGGCGGTTTAGGAATCTTGGAATTCAACCATAATTTATTTCCGGCAGTTACGTGCGCCCACAAGGGTTCGCCCCGGCCCTGGTATACCAGCCGCACAATGCCGCTGCGGTCAATCGCTGCCGACACCGCCTGGCGGAACTTCACATCACGAAACCAGGCTTGTTTGCGCGCAATATCGGGCAGGCGGCCTGCGGTATCGTCGTTCAGGTTGAACAAAACGAAGTTGTATTCCAGTCCCGGACCAAGGTCCTGCAGCGTGTAGCCTCGCGATTGCTGATCCTTGGCCAGAAGTGCATAGTTCTCCGCGTTGAGACGGCTGATGACGTCGGTGTCGCCGGTCTGAAAGCGTATGGCATCGGCATCTTCACTTGCCACCACCATGAACGTGATCTCGTCCAGACAGGGAAGGCGGTTTCCCTTGGCGTCTGCCTTCCAGTAGTACCGATTTCGCTCCAGGGTGATCCGTTCTCCGGGAACGTAGTTCTTCAACCGGAAAGGACCGAGGCCGGCAATCTGGTCCGCAGCAGTTGTCAGCGACCAGGCTTGCGCCAGCGTGCCGTCCTTGTAAGCCTTCTCCAGAAGGTGTTTGGGCACAATGGCGACGCTGTCGAAGAGCCGTTCCGCCGCAGCGTCTGGTTGGGCTAGTTTGAACACCACGATATAAGGATCGACCTTTTCGACAGTAATATTCTGGCCGCGAGCGATCAGCAGGTCGCGTTGTGGAGAATGAACTTTTTCATCCAGGTAGAGCTGGAAGGAAAACACCACGTCGTCTGCATTGAATGGCTGGCCGTCAGAAAAGCGGATGCCACGGCGCAGGTGAAGCGTATATTGGCGGCCATCTTTGGAGGCTGTCCACGATTTTGCCAGGGCCGGTTCCGTCCGCTGGGTTACGCGGTTGATATGAATCAAATCGGCCTGCATGCGGTAGATCACCTCTCGCGACGGGCGGTCGACCGCGGTCACCGGATTGAGAGTCTTGGCCTCCGCTCGTTGTGAAATTACCAGGTGGCCGCCATACTGGCCGACCTCACCTGTACTGCCTTGCAACTCCTCTTTTGCGGCCGCAGACTTGCTCTGCGCCCACAGAGTCCCCGTGAAGAGGACCAGAAATACGAGAATACGGTGAATGTCCCTTCGCATGGACCTGAACCTTCCTAGAAAATTACTGGCCGAATTCTAGCCGTTCGTGCAGGAAGTCCGCCAGCACGTGATATCCCCAAAACACGGGGACAAGAACCAGCGCCGGCGCCAGCATCCACCAGTAGCTGGCCAGTATGTGATATTGCTGCAGGGATCCCAGCATGTTGCCCCAGCTTGGGACCGGTTCCCCCACGCCGAGGCCAAGGAAAGAAAGCGTCACTTCGGCCAGGATGTACTGCGGTATCAGCAGCGCCGCTTGCGTCAGAAAGACTCCCATGGTTTGCGGCAGAATGTGCCGCCGCAGAAGGTAGAAGTCCGTGGCGCCGAACCCGCGTGCCGCCAGCACATATTTTCTCTCTCTCGCGCTGAGCACTACGCCGCGTATCAACCGGGCCGGCCTCGCCCAACCCACCGTCCCTATCACCGCTACCAGCAGAAAGAATGCGACGGTCGGACTGATGTGCAAAGGGAGGAACGCCCGCACCGCAAAAAGCAGGTACAGCCAGGGCATCGCCAGGAACAGTTCCGCCAACCTCATTAGGGCATCGTCCGTAAATCCGCCGAAGTACCCGGACACCATACCCACAACCATTCCGAGCACAAGTGATAAAGCGGCGGCAATCAGGCCGGCAAGCAACGAAATCCTGCCACCCCATAGCAACCGCGAGAACTGGTCGCGTCCGTAGCCATCCGTGCCCAGAAGAAAGATTCGTCCAGGTTCGTCGATTCCGAACAAGTGACGGCGCAACGAAAAGCCGAGCAGGCTGTAATTGTCGCCGGGCACAAAAGGCCGTACCGAGAATGTGCGCGAACGATCTTCCTGGTATTCAGCAAAGTTGTCCGGTGATGGTGTCAACCCGTAGATGAAGGGCCAGCCGTGCAGTTTGCCTTCCGCATCAATAAAATGCACACGGGTCGGTGGCGCGAACGGATGCTCCCGGTCTTGTTCTGCCGGGTCGTAAGGGGCGAGAAACCCAGCCAGCAATACCGCTCCATATAATAAGGAGAGCAAGACAATGGCGACTCGAACCATTCCGCTTCTGCTCATACTGCTCCCTGGCGGATCCGCGGATCACTCAGGTAAAGCAAAACATCCGCAATAAAATTTCCCGCAACCAGAAACAAGGTGGACAGCATCACGGCGCCGATCACGACGTACAGGTCGCGGGCAAGGATCGCTTCCAGCAGCATCGGACCCATTCCCGGCCAGCTCATCACGACTTCAACCAGCAGGGAAGCGCTCAGCAGACTTGCGATGGAAAACCCGAACAGAGAAATCAACGGATTGGCTGCAGCGGGCAAAGCATAGCGGAAAAGAATCCGGCGGCGCGGAATGCCGTGGCCGCGAGCCGCCGAGATCGAAGGCAGCGCGAGAGCCTCAATCATGCTGGCCCGCACATGGCGGAAGAAAATCGGGAGCGTGCCCAATACCAGGGCTGTTACGGGCAGCGTGAAATGTGCTGCTACATCCTTAACTTTCGCGAAGGTTCCCAGATCCGCAAATTGCGTGGACGCCATGCCACCCGCTGCGAATGCATTGGTCCGAATCGCAAAAATCAAAAGCGCCAAGGCCAACAGCAGGTCTGGGACAGTCAACAGCACTGCCGATCCGGCCACGGTGACGCGATCTCCCCAGCGGTTTCGCCTTTCTGCCGCATACGTTCCCAGCGGAATCGAAATCAGCCAGGCGAGCAGAGCGGCAGTCACCGTGAGTAGGAGCGTATTGCGGGCGCGACTCCAGATCACCTGCGAAACCGGCAAACCGTAGGCAAACGAATAGCCCCACTCTCCTTTCGCCACCGACCGCACCCAGTTCACGTAGCGTACCGGTAAAGACCGGTCCAGCCCGTATTGAGCTCGTAAACTCGCGATGGTTTCCGGGGAAATCTGCGGGTTTAACCGCATGTCGCTGAAGAACTCGCCCGGCGCCAGCTGAACAAATAAGAAGGACAGCACTGAAACGCCCACCAGCACCATGACGCCATGCAGCAGTCTTCGCAAGAGGTAGGCCATCTGTTGTTTAGCTCTGTCCAAAACTCAAAGCGCTGTGCCGCCCGGGAATTGCGTCCAGCAGCGCCCGTGTCTCCGGCTGGCAAGGATTGGAGAACAGCCGACCCGGCTCTCCCTGCTCCACAATCCGTCCTCGATGCAAAATGGCAATCTCATCCGCCACGTGAGCCATCAGGCCGAGATCGTGCGAAATGAAAAGGTAGGTCAGCTTTTCGAGACTCTGCAGATTTTGCAACAATGCAACCATCTGAGCTTGGATGGAGAGGTCCAGGCCGGTGAACGCTTCGTCCAGAATCAGCGAGCGCGGCTGCAGAGCCAGGGCCCGGGCAATCGCCAGGCGCTGCCGTTGTCCTCCGCTGAACTGATGAGGGCGGCGGCTTAACCATGCCGAAGGCAAGCCGACCTTTTCCATTAGGTGAACCGCGCGGTCGCGCTGCTCGGCCCGTGTCCCCACTGACTGGATGCGCAAGGGCTCGATAATGACTTCCTCCGCCGAGAAGCGTGGGTTTAGGGCCGCAGCCGTGTCCTGGAAAATAAGCTGGATATGGCGGCGGACCAGCATCAATTCGGGGCCTGTGAGGCTGAACAAGTCCTGTGCGTCGAACCAGACTTTGCCTTCGGTCGGCGGCTCCAGCCGCGCCATGCAAAGAGCCAGGGTTGATTTACCCGAGCCCGACTCCCCCACCAGAGCGAAACTCGATCCTGCGCGGATGGCGAGATCAATGCCGTCCAACGCTCGGACCAGAAATTTTCCCCGCGAAAACGGCTGCTGCTGAACGTAGGTCTTCCGCAATCCCTGCACGCGAATTAGTGGTTCGTTGGTCACAGTGTCAGCCCCCATACTTGAAGCAGCGTACCTTGCGATCCGGCTCGGGTTGGGTTTCAGCCGGCATTCGTGAGCCGCAAATATCCATCCGCCCCGAGCAACGTGGAGCAAAAGGACATCCCACCGGAGTTTCGGCGGGGTCGGGCGGACTGCCGGGAATCGCCGAGAGCGATCGGTCAGCCTTGTTGTGCCGCACTTCTTTGGGCACACATCGCAGGAGCGCCGTGGCGAAAGGGTGCAAGGGAGAACTCAAAACCTGTTGCACGCTGCCCTCTTCCACGATCTGCCCCGCATAGACCACGAGTAGCCGATCGGCCATTTCGGCAAGAACGGCCGGATTGTGACTGATAAAGACCAGGGCCAGGTTGTGCTCCCGCCTGAGCCGCTTCAGCAGAGCGAGAATTTCCGCCTGTACGGTGGTATCCAGGGAACTGGTGGGCTCATCCGCAATGAGCAGCGACGGCTCGCTGATGAGCGCCTGCGCAATTGCAATTCGTTGCTGCTGTCCCCCGCTGAGTTGGTGAGGATAAGAAGCGTAGATGCGGTCTGCGTCATCGAATCCGACCTCTCTCAAAATTGCTTCCGTACCTTCACGCCGCCGGGTCGCGGACCATCCTCGATGATGAGCGGCGGCGACGTCGGCAATCTGAGTGCCTACCCGCAGAGTGGGGTGTAGCGAACTGCTGGCATCCTGAAAGACGAGCGAAACCTCTGCCCCGCGTAGTTTCTCCATTTCGCGCTCAGGAAGATTCACCAGGTCCCGCGACTTATAGAAGACCGCGCCCCTTACCCGTGACCCGAACGGAAGAAGCCGAAGAATGGCCAGCGCCAAGGTGCTCTTGCCGCAGCCTGATTCCCCAAGGATTCCGACAGCTTCGTTCTTGCCGACAGTAAAGCTCACTCCCCGTAGAACCTGAACCGGTGGCATTCCATCAGTGAAATAGTCAACGTGCAAATCGCGGACTTCGAGCAGAGGCTCCATGCACCCCGAAATAGAGCTGGAGAAGTAGAGTTTATCTTGCACAACTTGCGCGCAATACGCAATCCGGCAACTTGGTTCGGAGCCTGAATTCTCCGTACACTCGCAAAGACGCTTGGACAGCTATAACATCAGCTAGCCTGAACCTCCTGGATTGGCAGGATGCCGCCTCCGGCGTGCAGCAGGACCCCAAAAACTATGACCGAGCGCTTCGATCCGCGCGATTATCGCCAGGCCCTGGGCCAGTTCGCCACGGGAGTGACGGTTGTTACCACTCGCACGCCTGACGGCCGCAACGTAGGCGTCACCGTGAATTCGTTCGCCTCGGTGTCGCTGGACCCACCGCTTATCCTCTGGAGCCTGTCACGGCAGGCACAGAGTTTTACTGAGTTCGTCAACACTACGCATTTTGCGGTGAACGTCCTCGAAGCCAGGCAGCACCACCTGTCACGACATTTTTCAACGCAAGCTGCGGACAAGTTCGCAGGCATCGACTTCACAGAAGGCCCCGCGCAAATGCCCATTTTGAAAGGAATCATCGCGCACTTTGTCTGCCGCAAAGTCGCGCAGTACGACGGCGGAGATCATGTCATCCTTATCGGAGAAGTAGAGGAGTACAAGAACAGTGGCGGCGAACCTCTCGTGTTTCACTCCGGCCGCTATCGCATCACCACCCACCACCCGGACATCGTTGAGTGATTCGAAGCCGTTCCGAGGACGATAACTCGACGGCGTTGCAATCCTAATAATCCGATTGTGGGTGCGAAGACGATCTTGCGCCCATGACTGGGGTGTGGATACCGATTTTTGTCCGGGACGACCAAAGTGACGGGGCGACCGTGCAAGGCGTCGCTTTCGAGACCGAGCGTGATTTTAATTCTAGAATCGCCTTCTCGATTGCTGCGAAGCGCTCCGGAATTTCCTGCGGACGCCCATCATACTCTCCAGCAGACGAGCTTCGAAGTGCACTCCCTTCAGCGTCTTTAACCATAATTCCGTGCAGCTGTAGTCTTCGCCAATCACCGTCCATCATTATGTAGGACATCCGCGGAAGGTCAAGAAATTGGATGTCCACCATCGTTGTCAAGCGATCGTCGGACATCAGCTATATCCACCCTGCCCTTGCAGGTTGGCAGGAGTGTAACTTGTCGCGTGGTGGAATGCACCAATACAGTACCGTTGCCGCGCACCAAAATAAGTTGATCATTAAGGATGTACCAAATCTCGATGGAAGAGAGAGCGGCAGAGTCGCTGATGATGTACCGCAGATTAGGCTGAGTCTCCGGGCCAAGGGCAGCGTGGCAACGGCTTGGAACCCTATCACGACCGCAACTAACCACGAGAAAGGCACGCACCAAAGATTTTACGGAGTTCCGGGGAAACCGGCAAAGCCCAGAACGATCCATCAGCACCAATGAACGCAAGGACGATAGACTGGTGGGAACGAACCCATACTCCCAATCCTGAACCGGAGGCGCAGACGGTATATCATTAATTACGCCACAAATCCTGCCTCCTGAGGTTGTCGCATGTCCAGAATTCGACTCAACGTGAATGGGAATACTCATTTTGCCGACGCCGACACCGCACTTCTGAGCGTCCTCCGCGATCAACTCGACCTGACCGGAACCAAGTATGGCTGTGGCGAAGGGCAATGCGGCGCGTGCACGGTTCTGATCGACGGCCGGTCTCAGCGGTCCTGCATCACGCGCGCAAGCACCGTCGTAGGGCGCCAGATCACAACCATCGAAGGCCTTGCCAAGGCCGACCGCCTGCATCCTTTACAGCAGGCATTCCTGGACGAGCAGGCCATGCAGTGCGCCTACTGCACTCCCGGCATGATCATGTCAGCCATGTCTTTGCTCAACAAAAAAGCCAATCCATCTGCGACCGAGATCGCCGATTTCATGGAAGGAAATGTCTGCCGCTGCGGCACCTATCCCCGCATTGTGGCTGCGATTCAGAGAGCCGCAAAGGCCATGAAGGAGGCGGGCCTGTGAGCGCGAACGAAAAATTGCAAACCTTCATTGAGCCCGAACGTTACGAACTTACTGCTGCGCCTGCCCATCGCTTCGAGCTTGACCGGCGTGAGTTCTTCAAATTTCTGGGCGGGGGAATGCTGGTTGTCTGCGTACTGAAAGATGCGTGTGCCTTCCAGGAATCCGGTGCCGGCCGGCCCCATGCCGAACCTCTTCCCAAGGAAATCGGAGCCTGGCTGCACATCGGAGAGAACGACGTCGTCACCGTCTATACCGGTAAGGTGGAGGTTGGACAAAACATCCGCAGCTCGCTGACCCAGGCTGTCGCCGAGGAGTTGCGCGTGCCGACCAGCAAAATTCAGTTTGTCATGGGCGACACCAAGCTGACCCCCTTCGACATGGGCACATTCGGCAGCCGCACTACGCCCACCATGAACCTGCAACTGAGAAAAGTGTCCGCGGCGGCGCGTGATCTGCTGATTGGTTTGGCGGCCAAGCAGTGGCAAGTAGACCGCCAGCGGTTGGTGGCGTCAGTGGGGACCATCACTGACCCGCAAAGCAAGCGCTCCATCGAATACGCCGCTCTGGTCAAAGGCCAGCAACTCACCGAGACCATTCCGGAGGTCGATCCCCTGAGTCCTGCCACCGAGTGGACGGTTCAGGGCAAATCATTGCCGAAGGTGGATGGACGCGACTTCGTAACCGGTAAGCATCGTTATCCCTACGATCAGACATTGCCCGACATGCTGCATGGCAAAATTCTGCGTCCAGCATCTTTTGGAGCGACGCTCGCGTCACTGGACACGAAGGACGCAGAGAAGATTCCGGGAGTCATAGTTGTCCGCGACGCCAATTTTGTGGGAGTTGCGGCGCCGACCGTCGAAGCTGCATCCCGTGCGCTGGCGGCGCTCAAGGCGGGATGGAAATCGGAGCCGCAGATTTCGAACAACGAGCTGTTCGATTATTTGAAGAAAAACGAAATCGGAGGAGAAGACCCCACCGGCTACGCGAAACAGCACGAGCAAGGCTCCGTGGAGAAGGCCCTGGCTTCGGCCGACCGCCGCCTGCAGGCGACCTATACCATCAATTACATTGCGCACGTTCCGCTAGAGCCAAGAGCAACCCTGGCCCAATGGTCAGGAGACGAAGTAACGGTCTGGACCGGCACGCAGCGTCCGTTTGGCGTACGCAAGGAACTGGCTGAGGCTTTTCGACTTTCCGAAGATAAAGTTCGGGTGCTAATGCCGGATACGGGCTCGGCCTACGGCGGCAAGCACACTGGGGAGACGGCCATTGAAGCTGCCCGTCTGGCACGCGCCGCCAAGAAGCCCGTCAAGCTGGTTTGGACGCGCGAAGAAGAATTCACCTGGGCGTATTTCCGTCCTGCCGGAGTAATCGACATCACTGGCGGGTTACACAAAGACGGCGCCATCGTTGCCTGGGATTTCCATAATTACAATTCCGGAGCCGCGGGTATTCAGACCTTCTACGACATCCCCAATCAGCGAATCCTGTTCCATCCCACGCGCTCTCCCTTGCGGCAGGGTTCGTATCGTGGGCTGGCGGCAACAGCCAATCACTTTGCCCGCGAATCCTTTATGGATGAACTCGCTCATTCGCTGAACATGGATCCGCTGGAATTCCGCCTGAAGAATCTGACGAACGATCGCCTGCGCGCCGTGTTCGAAGCGGCTGCCAGGAAGTTCGGCTGGGGTCAAAAGAAACCTGCCGGACATGGTGTCGGAATGGGCGGCGGATTTGAAAAGGGCGGAAACGTCGCTACCTGCGTTGAAGTCAACCTCGATAAGGAAACTGGAGACCTTCATGTCCTGCGCGTGGTTACGGCCTTCGAGTGTGGCGCCGTGGTCAATCCCGACAATCTGCGCAACCAGATCGAGGGTGCCAACATCATGGGACTGGGCGGCGCGCTGTTTGAGGCCATCCAGTTTCAGAACGGCCACATCCTGAACGCGCGGCTCTCCGAATATCGCGTGCCCCGGTTCAGCGATGTGCCATTAATCGAAACTGTCATTCTGGACCGCAAGGATCTCCCTTCTGCCGGTGCTGGCGAAACGCCCCTGGTGGGTTTGGCCCCGGCGATCGGCAATGCGATCTTCGATGCCACCGGCGTGCGCCGGCGGACACTGCCCATGATCCCCAACCGACTCAAGATGAGCTGAGCTCCTGCTAGATACGTGGGTTTGGAACCGGGTCTCCGACTTCTGGCACCACCAAGCTCACCCCGGGAAACCACGGAATTATTGGTGGGACCGCCAGACCAGCCAACAACTCCTCCTTTTCAAAGAGTTTACGAAAACCTTACTTGACATAAACATGCGGACTTGTGGTATAGGTGCCTGACCACCTCCCCGCTTCATTTCGCGTTGGGGAAACGATGCAGTCCGGGCAAGGATACCCGTGTACAAAGCCGTCCGGTCGCGCCTTTACGAGCAAATTGTCCAGCAGATCGAAGAATCGATCCTGAAGGGTACCCTCAAGACCGGAGATCAGTTGCCGGCAGAACGGGAGCTAGCCGAACAATTTGGCGTGAGCCGAACCGCCGTCCGGGAGGCCATCAAGGCGCTTAGCGAGAAGGGATTGGTCGAGGCCTACTCCGGCCGCGGAACGTTCATCACCAACGGTACCTCGCAGGCCATTCGTCAGTCGCTCGACCTGATGATGAAGCTGGGCCGGCTGGCGGGCGCCAATTATCTCGCCGAGGTGCGCTCCATCCTGGAACCCGATATCGCCGCGCTAGCCGCCACTCGTGCCGAAGAACAGCACCTCGTGAGCATGCGGGAAGCGGTCGCGGTCATGGATCGATCTCTGCAGGATCCGGCCGCCTTTATTGAAGCCGATTTGGACTTTCACCTCGCGCTGGCCGAGGCTGCTGCAAATCCCCTTATACTGTCCCTCCTCGACTCAATTGTAGCCCTGCTGCGTGAGCAACGGATTCGCATCTTTACTGTCGACGGCGGGCCACAGCGCGGCCAGTTTCACCACAAGCGCATTCTGGAGGCGATCGAGAGGCGCGATCCGGAGAAGGCCCGCGACGAGATGCGCGCTCATATGGTACAGGTGCGCGAGGACACACGCGTTTCATCCGACAGCGAAGAGCACGCGCGTTCGAAGCCGGCTTAAGCTCGTGTGGGACCCGTCCAGGCGCAGCGAAGCTCCGCAGAACTACTGACTTCAGCCTCCTCCTCGTAATCCCGAAGGTCATGCACTGCCCAGGTACGCCTCCTGAACATATTGGTTCGAAAGTAAGGATTGACTGGAGCCTTCCAGCGTGATCTTTCCGGTCTCCATCAGGTAAGCGTATTCGGAAAATTGCAGGGCATAATTGACGTTCTGCGCCACCAGCAGAACGGTAACGCCCTGGCTACGAATGTTGCCGATAAACTCGAAAATCTCATCAACCGCTTTAGGAGCCAGCCCGAGTGTCGGTTCATCGAGCATGAGCAGTTCGGGATCGGGCATGAGGCCACGCCCGATGGCGCACATCTGCTGCTCGCCCCCCGACAAAGTTCCCGCCAGCTGCGTGCGGCGCTCCTTCAGTCGCGGGAACATCTCGTATATGCGCGCGAGATTGGAATCGGCGGCCTTGCGAAAATTTGGAGGGAACGCGCCCATCAAAAGATTTTCTTCCACCGACATCTTGGGCCATAGTTGTCGTCCCTCGGGGACGAGCGTAATGCGCCGCTTCACCCGTTCTCGCGGCGGTTGCGTCGTGAGGTCCTCCTCCTTCAGAAGAACCCTGCCGCTCTTTGCCTTCAGCACGCCGGCAACCGCATTGAGTGTTGTGCTTTTCCCCGCGCCATTGGACCCTATCAGGCATGCCACTCGTCCCTTGTTGACGGTCAGTGACACTCCCCACAGCACCTGGACTGCTCCGTAGCAGACTTCCAGGTTTTGAATCCGCAGCAGTGTTGGCGCCAGGTTGTTCAAGATTTACCCGTAGCCCGCGTTCCCAGGTACGCCTCAATGACGGCCTGATCGTTTTGGATGTGTTCTGGTGTGCCTTCTGCCAGTTTTCTTCCGTAGTTCAATACCATGATGCGGTCGCACACCGAGGTGATGGCTTTCACGTCATGCTCAACATACATTACGGTAGTGCCGTGGTCACGGATTCTCCGCAGTAACTGCAGCATCTCCAAGGTCTCAGAATGGGTGAGCCCACCACAGATCTCATCGCAGAGCAGCAAGTCCGGATCGGTGGCGAGAGCGCGGGCGATCTCGAGCCGCTTCTGATGTCCGACCGACAGAATGGACGCAGGATAATTTGCCAGTTGATCGATCCCGGCTGAGCGCAGCACTTTCACGGCCCGCTCTCTTGCGGCGGCTGTACTCGTAATAGCGTTTTTGCCAAAATGCGCCGCCACCTGCACGTTTTCCAGGACGGTCATCTCTCGAAAGGGTCGGACGACCTGATGGGTTCGCGCAATCCCCAACTTAATCAGCTTGAATGGCCTTACCCCGGTGATGTCGCGGCCCCAGCTTCGAATCCTTCCGGAACTCGGCTTCAGTGCTCCAGCAATCATGCTGAACAGAGTCGTTTTGCCGGCGCCATTCGGTCCAATGAAACCAAAGATCTGTCCCTTGCGGACCTCAAAACTCACGTCCTTGACGGCCGCCAGGCCTCCAAAGTACCGGGTGATGCTTTCGACTTGTAGGATCGGGACGTTAGCGTTTTCCACGGAATCTCCTGAACAGTTTGCCCAAGCCACCCAGGATGCCGCCGGGCTCGAAGAGGATGATGAGGATCAGGAGCGTCCCGTATATCAAGAGATGGACTTGAGGGAAGGAAGCAACGATCTCCTCTTCGACGATGCCGAAGACAAATCCGCCCAGCACAGGTCCCCAAACCGTTCCGATACCGCCGATGACCGGCATCAGCAGGATGTGCACGCTGGTGTGAAACCCGAATACTCCTCCGGGGTGAATGAACGCCGCGTAGCGGGCAAACACTCCTCCCGCGATTCCAGTCAGGGCAGCAGCCAGCGCATGTACGGCCAATTTGTAAGTGTAGGGATTCACGCCGAGGTCGGCGGCGGCGTCTTCGTCCTGCCGAATTGCTTGCAGCCCAAGGCCGAACTTAGCGTGCACGAGCAGCGCCGAGATAGCAAACGCGATCGCGGCCAACAACAGGGCTGAGTAGTAGTGTTCCAGTTGGCGGAACGGCCGGTGTTCGACGATGCGATATCCGCTGGCTCCTCCGGTGAACCTCAGGTTCGTCATCACTACCCGTACAGCTTCGCTGATTCCAATGGTGGCAATCGCAAAATACGGACCACGAAGCCGGAAGGCAGGTACGCCAACGATAAGAGAGACCAGAGCAGCCGTCACAGCAGACGCCATGAACGCGGGGATCGGATGCACACCGGCATTCATCAGCAGGGCAGTCGTGTACGCGCCCATCCCGTAAAACACAGCAAAACCAAAGGAGACCTGTCCGGCGAATCCTCCAAGCAGATTCCAGGCAATGCTGGCCGTGACCCACAGAAAGGTTGTGAACAGCAATCGGACAAAGTTCGGACTCGGAAGTAAGAAAGGTAAGGCTGCCAGCGCCGCCAATGAAATCCATGGCAGCGCAGCGCTGCGCCACTGAGCCACTCGTTGTGCGGCGGTGACGACCGAGGAGGCATTCATGCGAGCCGACGCGCCTTCGCCAGCAGGCTGGCTATTCCGCCCGGCAAAACGATCAGAACCAGTGCCAGGAGCCCGAAAGAAATTGCCAGTTGATATCCCGCTGGAACGAAGAGGATGCTGAAAGTTTCCACCAAGGCGAGCACCAGCGCGCCGATCGCTACGCCCGAAATGGATTCCAACCCTCCCAGAACAATGATCACAAACGCCCGGATCAAAAACGCCCTGCCAAAGTCCGGATCGAACGAATACAAACTCCCCAGTAAGCCGCCCGCCAGACCTGCGAATCCTATGCCCAGTCCGAAAGCAATGCCTGCCGTTCTGTCTTCGTAGACACCAGTAATGATCGCGGCATAACGGTTTTGGATCAATGCCCGCACAGAGCGGCCGAACCAGGTGTAATGAAGAACCGCCTGCAATAGTGCTAGGCAAACTAACGCCGCGACAAACACCACCAGCCGCACTGTCGAAATTGCGATTGGTCCCACATTCACAACGGAGAGCGTTCTCGGGGTAAAGATCGAGCGGTCGGTATTTCCCCAGATCAGGTATCCCAGGTTCTGCAGGACCAGCCAGAGCCCAAACATCAGCAGCAGGGATGGGAGGGTCGGCTCATCCGAGTGGGGCAGCCGGCGCACCAGAACCCAATGCACCACTCCCCCGATTAAGAACATTGCCGGGAAGGTCAGAAAGGCGGCCAGGATGGGGTCAATCTGGAAGCGTTCGAACAGTTCGAGAGCAAAATAGGCCCCCAGCATCATGAACCCGGCGTGCGCCAGGTTCACGATTTTCATGACGCCATAGATCACCGTCATGCCCACCGACATGACGGCATAGATTCCAGCCAGCAGCAGGGCCGAAACCACCAGGCTCGTGAAATCAACCAGGGTCATGAGAAGGGTTAGTGCTTCGGAATGGGGGCGATGGATTCGCCCGTCGCGGCGTCCTTGGGATATACGATGTCAACCTTGCCACCGGGTTTGTTCTGCACGATTACAAACGGCGTATTGATTTGACCGTTGGCTCCGAACTTGAGCTCTTGTCCCGGCAGTAGCGAGTCTTTCAGATCCACCTTCTTCAGCGCGTCACGAATCGCGGTCTTATTCAACGTGCCGGCGCTCTCGATAGCACTGGCCAGCACTCGCATCGCATCGTAGGCAGTCGCTGGATACCAGGAGTCAGGTTCGTGCCCGGTGAAGGCCTTGTAATCTTCATTGAATTTTTTCACCTGCGGATAAGGCAGGTTCCTGGACCACCAGATGCCTGCGAAAATGTAATCCACGCCGTCGCCCATAGCCTTGCGGGCATCGGCTTCCGGGCCACGCGCTCCGTAGCTGATCATCTGGTGACGCATGCCGCTCTGCAGATACTGACGGTGCATGGTGATGTAGTCCTGCAGGTGAGCGTCGGCTAGAAAAATATCGGCGCGAGCTCCCTTCACTTTTTGCAGCAGCCCGGAAAAATCCGGCGAGCCAAGATCAAAATTTTCGCTGAACACGACGTTGAAATACCCGGGATGGTCCTGAATCCACTGCTTGATGCCATTGCCATAATCCACGCCGTGGTCCGTATTTTCCAGAGCCATGGCAATCTTTAGACCTTTCTTTAGCTTGCTCTGATCGACGAGAGAACCGAGATATTCAGCCGTGGTGGAACCGAGAAGATTGGTGGGACTCAGAGTGCCAAACGTGTACTGGTAGCCATGGTTGAAGATTGTGGTAGCCGCCGCCCCGGTGGTGATCCAGGGAGTCTGGTAGCGGTCCGGCATCACAGACTCGGCTTCGCCAAGTGCCGTCGAGTAGGCCCCAAGCACGGCTATCACCTCATCGGAACTCATGGCGCGCTCCGCCAGCGACGCCGACTTAGCCTGGTCCGAGCTGTCGTCATAAAAGACTTCCTGCAGCGGCAGCTTCTTGCCGAGTTCTTTAACCATGACTCCGCCGTTCTGGTTGATCTGCTTGATGGCAAGGTCGATTCCTTCTCGCTGATATTGTCCGGGCTTGGCTTCTCTTCCGGTAATCGGCAGCACCACTCCGACTTTGATCGAATTTCCCCCCGCTTTGTTACGGGTGCAGCCCAAGGAGAACGACACCACCAAAGCAACAGCAACGGCCCAAATCCACACCTTCTGGCGAACTGAACCACTTCCTGGCATCTCGTACCTCCTCCCAAGTTTGCCGCCAACGCGGGACTCTCCGAATGCGTGGCATGATATTCCCGCCCGCTCACATTAACAAGAAAACAGCAGAAATGAGGTTGAATTCAGGGCTTAGATCTATGGTAGAGCCGTGGCTTGCCACCTCTCCCTAGATCTCCCTAGAAGGGAAGAGAAGTTCTAGCAGGTTCCTTAACTGCGGATTGGTAGATCACCGCCGCCCGCTATCCACAAGCGACTTCAGATTGCTTTCCAGCCTAGAGCGTTCTTCCCCTGGCAGGTCCGTGAAACGGAAAGGTTGAAGATATCCCTTGGTTGCCCACATGGGAAACAGCAACTCGGCCCTGCTGCGCACTGTGGTCGAGCCCACATGAAAAATCACTTCTACCTTTATGGATTCGTCCAAAGGCTCGCTCAGACTGAGAATGCCTCCAGTGCCTGAAAGCTGATGCAGCCGCGCCCGGATATTGCGCCCATTTTCCAATCGAACCAGTGCCAGGACGCTGCCCTGCAGCTTCACACGCCTTGCCCGATGTTCCGGATTCGAACGCGGCATAGCTTCCAAAACTCAGGGAGGGCTGCTTCAGGGCCCTTGAAAGTCGACGGTAATGAAGGTCTGCATTTCGACGATCTCGCCATTCAGCCGGTAGGGCTGGTAACGCCATTGCTTGACTGCCTGGAAGGCGGCTTCGCCCAAAACCAGGTAGCCACGGACCAATTTCAGATCACGAATGCTTCCGTCCTGGCCTACCCACGCCTGTAAAACCACGGCTCCCTGCAGGCCGGCTGCGATCGCCTTTGCCGGGTAGATCGGCAAAACCCGGTGGACCACGAGTTGACGCGAGATTTCTTCCGGCAGCTCCAAAGGCGTCCATCGATTGCTTGCAGCCCGCGGTCTGGGGGCTGCCGCGTGCGCCGCCATGGTTTGAACCGGAACCGACAGGCTGTCCGGAATTTCAGGATTTACACTCGGCGCGAACGCTACTGTGGATTCACTTGACTCACTCGCCAGACGCACTGCCGGCCTGCTTTTTGTGCTCTGGAGGACGGGGAGGACTGGTCGAACCCGGATTTGAGCCCGCGAAATAGGCTTGTTTTTGACCGTGTCATCGTCGAACCCGTAAGGGGCGGTTTGAGCTTCGTGTTCAGGTGGGGTTGCCGCAGCCTGGGTAGTTGCAGACTGAGGGAGATCGGGACCGGGTTTCGCCTCTGCGGCCTTGGCTATTGAACTGGAGATACGCCGCATCGTTCCAGTCGCGATGCGATAGCCCATCTTCCATGCGCCAAGCGTGATTCCGGCTACTGCGGCGACGACTGCCACTGCGGCAAGCCGCCGCCCAAGGTGCTTCGAGTCGGGCTGTTCCGCATAACCGGCGAACGAGAGAGGTCTCCGGGGGAGGGCAGAGTCTTCAAAGGCATATTGCCGGTCTGTCTGTGCGCTCTCAGCCGGCTTATGGGGCTCTACTTGCAAGGCCGGTTCGGCAGCCGGGGCAGGATCAGAGTCTTTCTGCATATCCGTGGACGGCTCTTGTTCCCCTGAGCTAGGTGCCCCGGAGATCGCATTCAGCGCCGCCAGAAATGTGTTTTTGGCCTGCTCGGCAATAATGGGCTTGGCCAGAATCCCATTCACGCCGGTTTGAAAAGCCGCAGCCGTATCCCTTTCCCGGACCACGGCCAGCGTGAAGGTCGCCTGCGAAAACACCAGCTCGCGGGCAGCTTTCAGAAAGAAGCCGGCTTCGACTGACGGCGTCCAATCCGCGATGATGATCTGATAATTGCGTGTTGTCAGCTTCTCAACAGCGGCAAAGATGTCCGGGCAGGCTTCCACCGGGATCGCAAGTTCGGCCAGAGCCTGCGTCAGCAGACCGGTTGTCTGCTCATCCGACGAGAAAAGCAGCGCGCGGGGGAGCATGGGGCAAGGTTACTTTCAGGCTATTGAGCCGACAAGTTACGCAGGTAGGGCATGTACTGTCCGTCTCCGGCCATTGGCCGTTCGGACAAGTTACCCTCCAGTTCAATCAGAGCCGGTTACTTTCCGGTTACCGCCGTGGGCGCGACGCGAGACTCACGGCCGTCGCCCGACGGCTCGTCTCCCCTCTAGGCCCGTCGTAGCTGCAGCCTTAGGAACACGGGCAGCTGAGGACGCCAGAAATACAAAAGCCTTTCTCAGCGTTCTCTGCGCTCTCGGCGGTGAACAGTTTTTCTTGAACCGCCAAAACCTGCACCAATCCTGAGATAGCACGTTGGTGGGCTGGCTTTGGCACCTACGTGCCATTCTCAAGGGGAGCCCCGTCATCTACTCTCCTAATTGAGCAGTTCTGGGGGAGGGCTGCCCGGGCGTCCCGTGACTCGAAAGAGTCTGGGACGCTCGTTAATTTTGGGCGTCATTTTTCAAAGAAAAGGGGCGGCACCCATCGTGCCGCCCTGGTTTTTTTTCTGTCAATTCCGTTCAATCAGCTGCCACCAGCCCTTTTTCGCGCGTCTTGGCCGGATGAGTTGTGCCCGGACCCTGTGCATCCACCACGGCAATGGCGGTGATGTTGACGATATCCTCAACCTCCGCCCCACGCGGCAGCACGTACACCGGCTTGCTCATCCCCATGAGGATCGGGCCAATCGCCTCCGCGCCGCCGACTTTCATCAGCAGCTTGTAGGCGACGTTCGCCGAGTCGAGATCGGGGAAGATGAGCACGTTGGCCCCACCTTTCAGGGTCGAGAATGGATACTCGTTGGCCAAAACCTCAGGTGTGACCGCCACATCCGCCATTACCTCGCCGTCGACAATCAACGTCGGATCGAGGTGTTTTACCATTTCCGTGGCACGGCGCACCTTCTCACAGAGTGGGTGCTTCGTGCTTCCGAAATTGGAGAACGACAGCATGGCGACTCGTGGCTCCACTTCGAACCAACGTGCCGCATTGGCCGCGCACAGCGCGATCTCGGCCAGTTCTTCCGCCGTCGGTTCGATGTTAACGCTGCAGTCCGCCAAGAAGAGCAATTCTCCCTTTTGGGTAACCAGGATGTAGAGCCCGGACACTTTGTGCACGTCTGCCCGCACCTTGATCACTTGCAGCGCGGGACGGATCGTGTCGGGATAGTGCTGGGTGACGCCCGACACCAGGGCATCGGCATCGCCCCTGCGCACCATCAGCGATCCGAACACGTTGCGGTTGTTAACCAGTTCACGCGCCTCGGAAAGTGTGATGCCTCTCCGCTGCCGCACCTGGTGGAACTCGCGGGCATAGATCTCGCGCCACCCGGAGCGCTCGATATCCACGATTTCCATCCCTTCGAGACTCACACCCGCCTCTGCTGCATTGGTCCGAATCGTGTTCTCGTTGCCGAGAAGAATCGGCTTGGCAATCTTTTCCTCCACCAGCAGATGACCCGCACGCAAGATCTTCTCGTTCTCTCCCTCCGGGAAGACCACGCGCTTGGGTGCCGCCTGCGCTTTGTGAATGACGACGCGCATGATTTCGTGCGCCTTTCCCAGCCTCTTTTCCAATTGCTCGCGGTATTGCACGATGTCCACCGGTTCCTGTGCGACACCGGTCTCCATCGCGGCCCGGGCAACCGCCGAGGCTTCCCACACCAGCACACGCGGATCAAAAGGCTTTGGAATGATGTAGTCCGGCCCGAAAGCGAGCCGCTCGTTGGGATAGATGCGGCGAACCGAATCGGGCACATCTTCCTTCGTGAGCGCCGCCAAGGCACGCGTCGCGGCCAGTTTCATTTCTTCATTGATGGCAGTCGCGTGAACATCGAGGGCACCGCGGAAGATAAACGGGAAGCCCAGAACATTGTTGACCTGATTCGGATAATCGGAGCGGCCGGTCGCTATAATGATGTCATTGCGCGCCGCCTTCGCCTCGTCGTAGGTGATCTCCGGATCAGGATTCGCCATGGCAAACACGATCGGCCGCGCCGCCATGCTCTTCAACATCTCGGGAGTGAAGGCCCCCTTCACCGACAATCCAACCAGCACGTCCGCGCCTTTCACGGCTTCGGCAAGGGCGCGCAAAGGCGTGTCCTGAGCGAATCTCTCCTTGTAAGGATTCATGCCTGCCGTGCGTCCCTTGTAGACCACACCCTTGGTGTCGCACAGCGTGATGTTCTCCCGCTTTACGCCGAGGCGAACATAGTGTTCCGCGCAGGCGATACCGGAGGCCCCAGCCCCGTTGAACACCACTTTAGCCTTGGCGATGTCCTTGCTCACCAGTTCCAGCGCGTTGACCAGGGCTGCTCCGGAAATAATCGCCGTCCCGTGCTGGTCGTCGTGGAACACCGGAATTTTCATGGTTTTCTTTAGGGTTTCTTCGATGTAGAAGCACTCCGGCGCCTTGATATCTTCGAGGTTGATTCCACCGAAAGTAGGCTCCAGCAACTGACAAACCTTAATGATGTCGTCTGGATTGTGGCTATCGATTTCGATATCGAACACGTCCACATCGGCGAACCTTTTGAACAGCACACCCTTGCCTTCCATGACGGGCTTGCCGGCTAGGGCTCCAATGTCACCCAAGCCGAGTACGGCCGTGCCGTTCGAAACCACCGCCACCAGGTTGCCCTTGGCGGTGTACTTGAAGGCGTCGTGGGGATTCTTCTCAATGTCCAGGCAGGGCTCAGCGACCCCGGGCGTGTAGGCCAGGCTCAGGTCGCGCTGAGTCCGGCAGGGCTTGGTTGGGACCACGGAGATTTTCCCGGGCCGCTCACCAAAGTGATAATCGAGGGCTTCTTGTTTGGAAATCGGCATTCTCTTTCTCCTGCTCCTTAGCTATTCGTGAGTTCGCACCGTTAAGAGGGAAGCGGAAGTTGCGGCCTCCGCTGATGCATCCTTCATGAACTGGAGAAAGCGGCAGTGCGAGAGCAGGAGGTAAAGGGCGGCAGGCCTCAATGAGGAGAAGTAAGGAGTTTTGCAAATGGCCCAACCGCCTCCTTCAGCAACCCCGCACGCCGCTTTCGATCCAGTTTTCGTGGAGCTGGTGGAAGTGAGCCCGGGCCGTAACTACGGGTCAAGATGAGGCACACAGCACGCGGACGAAGATCCAGCGAGCTCGACACTCCGATTGTTGGCCCCGCAGGAAAAGCTGTAAGTGATTCGAGTCACAAGAAGTCGTGACTCAAGCACACTGGGATGGTGATAAGGCTACCGCCTGTACTTTCCTATTACTTGGGTTTTTCCCAAGGTGTGACTCTTCATCGCCTGCTCTAGTTCTTGCCGGCTTGCGCCCGGCTTGAGGTTCGTCTTGCTATCCAGCGCGTACAGCTTGAAGAAATAGCGGTGCGGGTTGCCGGGAGGCGGGCAAGGACCTCCATAACCAATCTTGCGAAAATCATTTCGTCCCTGCGTTCCGCCGTCGGGCAATTGATCGACCTTGGGCACGTTTTCCGCCAGATTGTGTGTCCCAGACCGCAAGTCGTAGAGCACCCAGTGCGTCCACGTTCCTGCCGGAGCGTCGGGATCATCAGCAATCAGCGCAAAGCTCTGTGTGCCGGCCGGAGGGTCGGTCCAGGAAAGCTCGGGCGAGATGTCTGCGCCATCGCAGGTGAATTTCTTCGGAATATCGCCGCCATTTTGAAAGTTGCTGCTCGAGATTGAGAATGCCACGTTGCGTCCTCCTGCCTGGAAATGAGGATAAGAAGGGCCGGCGCCCGGCAGTACGGTACTCCCCAACAGGGTCACACTAATAATCAAAAGAAAGGAGCTGAATTGGCTCTTTCCTGCCAAGAGAGACCTCCGCTTGAGAACCTCAGAAGGTCGAAATGGTGAAGTTCACGGTGATCTTGGCTTCGGTTTCGACTGGCTGGCCATCCTGCAGGTACGGCTTGAAACGCCACTGCTTCACTGCTTCCTGGGCCGCCGAAGACAGAATCGTGGGGCCGCTCAGCACGTGTAAATCCTGAATAAGTCCATCGGTACCAATTAAGGCCTGCAAAATCACTGATCCCTGCACTTTCATCTGCCGGGCCAGCATGGGATAGGACGGATCGACTGGCCGTTCCAGCACGTGCGCCGTATCGGCCGACATTTTTACCCTCTGCGAGGCACTGACCGCTGGCCCCGAAGCCGCAGCATTCGCCGGCGCTCCCACGGCCATGTCCACCTTCACTGAATTGGTGCCTGGCCGCACCCTGCGCCGGTCGTCGCCCGCAACCACTTCGATCTCCAGCGGTGGGAGGGCCGTGCGGTTCGTGACGATAGTCGGTGGCGGAGCGGCTTCTGCCACCCCCTCTCGCACGACCCGCTTCTTGGCTCTGGCCGTCGTTGTTGGCGAGGATGGCCGAATCGAAGACGGGTTAGACCCAGGAGGCGTCATCATGCTGCCATCGGTATCAGTGTCGGTATCGGCGTCCGCCGTAGCCGCGTCATCTGAGCCGAACCAGAGTTCCCGGTCCTTGACCAGGATGACGGCCATGGCGGCCAGCAGGAGCACCAGGGCGAAGACCATGCGCCGGCGCTGCTTGCGTTCGTTCCCTCCGTCCCGGGGTCCAACCCCGAGTTCCATTTTGGGCTTCTCCTCCAACATCGACCTGACCCCTTGGTTTTGACCTCTTTGCCGCTCCTCTGGCCCGCGTTGCTAGTATGCCCTGAAATCCGCCTTATAGCCAGCGCAGCCGCAAAGGGCCGTTTGTGAGCCCTATCACATGCAGATGTGCCGGCAATCACAGCTTAAGGTTCCCCGGAGACGGACACTAGTGTCGTGATGTGCGTCACAGGCCTATGGCAATGATGCGAAGATCGAGAACTGGCCGAGTGGCAAACAGATACGGGCGAAGAGCGGCGCGACTGTGCTTCCCCCGGGTTTGGCCGGCATCACAGGGGGTGGTTCGTGCTTTCACCGTATGGACTCGATATCATTGAAAGCTGCCTCACCTGCAAGATGCGCGTGGATCGCATCTTCTGCGATCTCAACACCGCTGCGCTCCAGGCCTTCGAGACTATCAAGTACGCGACCGCCTATCCCAAAGGCGCGGTCCTGTTCGTGGAGGGTCAGGCGCCGCGCGGTATTTTCGTGCTCTGCAAAGGGCGGGTGAAACTGTCGATCTGCGCCACCGATGGCAAAACCCTGATCCTCAAGATCGCCGAGCCCGGCGAAGTTTTGGGACTCAGTGCGACCGTTTCGGGAAAACCTTACGAACTCACCGCCGAGACCATTGATCCCTGCCAGGTGAATTTCGTCAAGCGCGAAGACTTCCTTCGTTTCCTGAAGGACAATTCCGACGCTTGCTTCAAAGTGGCGGAGCAGCTCAGCGATAAGTATAACAACGCTTGCCATGAGGTGCGTAACCTGGGTCTCTCACACTCCGCGGGCGAGAAACTGGCCAAGCTCTTAGTGGAGTGGAGTTCCCGCAACGGTGAGTCTGCGAAAGTAGAACCACGCGTCAAGCTGGCGCTCACCCACGAAGAAATCGCGCAGATGATCGGCACGTCGCGTGAGACGGTGACCCGTCTCTTTGCCGATCTGAAGAAGCGTCAGATCGTACAGTCCAAGGGCTCCACGCTCCTGATTCGGAACAAGGCCGCTTTGAAGGCCTTGGCCACCAACACCTAGCTCGCAATCCGATCCAACCTGTGCCGCCGGTCACGGTGACGGGTGACTGCAATCACTGTCTTAGCAGCCCTGGCGCGCTATCACAGGAGCATGGAGCGCGCAATTCAACAGAGCTGCTTCGATTGCATCCTGCGTCCGGACCGGCTCTTCTGCGATCTGCCTGCCCAAGCGCTGGAAGCCTTCGATTCCATCAAGTCGCTAGCCGTCTATCCACGAGGCACGACCTTGTTCGAAGAGGGCCGCAGCGCACGGGGCATTTTTGTGCTGTGCGAAGGCAGAGCCAAGCTCTCCGTGTGCTCGGAAAACGGTAAACGACTCACCCTGCGCATTGCGGGGCCCGGCGAAGTCCTGGGACTCAGTGCTTCGCTGTCCGGCGGTCCCTACGAGGTCACTGCGGAAACGCTGGACAACGCTAAAGTAGCAGTGGTGCGACGCAAGGAGCTTCTCAAGTTCCTGCGTACGCACCGCGAAGCCTGCCTCCAGGTAGTGCATCTTCTCAGCCAAGACTTGCACACGGCGTATGATCGCGTGCGCTCCATCGGACTGGTGCGCACCCGTCGCCCCCGGGCCTCGCGCATCCACTGAACTCGCGCGAGAATTTCCCCGGCCGTCCATCTTCATAGGTGTTCTATATCTCTACTTAGTTATGAGTTGTTGTATTCCGCAACACTGAGGCCGTGTTTGTCTTACCTCCAAGAACAAGCCAAACAAAATCGGAGAAGTTATTGAGACGAGCTCATTAAGAAGACAAATTCCTGATACTCGCCAGCATCCAAGTTGTGCCCCAGAAAGCCTGATCGAGGTAAGAAGTTAGAACAACGGTCGAATGTGGCGGCCCTTGGAGCCACCTTCCGCATGTCCAAACATCTACGGCCGATCGATACCTTCTACTTCTGGGCCTACCGCATACCGGAGAATTTCGCCGCCAGCGAAATCGATAACAACGTTCCCGGAATCAGCAACTCCAACCCGTGCAGGCCCCCTTCTTGCAGCCTCTTGACTCCGCCCAGCGGTGACGGTCGCGGTGACGGTCCCGACTCTCGACCACCCGTCGTTCAACCAGAATCTCAAGAGAAATCAGACCGAGTTGGCCTGGGATCCGTCGACAATTTTCGGAGCGCGGGCCGGATTGCGGTATGGCCACCGCGTTTTCACCCACTTCCTCGACTT
>DATEPX010000287.1:0-2276 GCA_035272945.1 Terriglobales bacterium | reverse complement strand
TCCCCAGAACACCAGGAGGATCGCCACGAACCGCTTGGCGCTCCAGCGCTGAGCCAGGAATCCGCCCGGAATCTGCAATAGCAGGTAGCCCCAAAAAAAGATCCCGGCAGCGTCGCCAGCCTGCTGCGGATTCATATTCAGTTCGCGGCTCATGCTGGGGATGGCGAGTGAGATGTTCGTCCGATCGATGAAAGCGATCGTGTACATGATCAAGGCAACCGGAATGATGCGAACCCAGCGTTTCTCAGTCATACTTTGGCAAGCGCAGGTGGCGATGGTCCAGGGAAGAAGTCTCGAGCCTTTCGGAAGCGAGATTATATCCGAAGTCACCGTGCAAGTCCGGTAGTGGGCCATCTCTAACGACGTCGGCCCTGTCAAGAACTTTCTCTAACTTTTTCTTTTGCTCTTGGGTCTATTCGAGCACACTTCTACGCGGGCGCGACGGACGCCCCTTGGCCCGACGGACAGTTCCCCTTCTCTATCGATCTCTTCCTCTTCCTGCGTGTTCACCCTATTCGCTCAGCCCGTGTCAGTTCATCGACTCGGTGTTGCCCACCAACCATCTCTTCAGCCACTGTGGACCATGATGAGTTATTCGAACTCCCTCCCATGGGGGGAGGCGGGTAACCTAATCAATTTGCCGGTCACTATAGTGAAGGACCATAGCCCACTTCAGGTATCCCCGCACGAGCCGCACCGTTCTTCTGTCGCATCTGGCCACGACGACAGAACTCTTCGTAATCAATCTGATCGCGCAACATGATGTAGAGCCGGATTCCGAGTTTGCGAGCTACGGCAACCCTCGCCTTACCCATCCCCTTCTGCACCAGCTTGCGCCGGTAGAAGCGCTGCAAAAGAGGATCTCGGCGCACAGCGTGAATGGCCGCCTCGCACCAGAGAAAGCGAAGCAGCGGGTTGCCTTGTTTGCTCAGCCCGCCCAGTCGCTGCCGACCAGCACTGGAATATTCGCTCGGGATCATCCCGACATAGCTGGCCAGCGCTTTGGCGTTCTCAAAGCGCACCGGATCGCCCAAGAATACATCCGTCGCCAACGCCGTGACCGGCCCCACTCCTGGGTGAGTCATAAGCCGCCTGGCCTCGGGACGCTCCAGAGCTTGCTCCAGGACCCGCTTATCCAGCGCGTTGATGTCGGCGTCCAGCTCCCTGTACAAGGCTTGCAGCGCGGTCCGCCGATGAGCCGCGTGAGGTCCCAGCGGCAACGACGCAATCGCGTGTTGACCTTCTTGGCTCCAGAGGGATTTGCCCCGCCGCAGTCCGTTCGTGAGGGCCATGGCCTGCAGCGCGTTCTGTACTCGCGTCCGGGTCCGCACCCACTGGTGACGATGCCACAGCAGGGCACGCAGATCGCGCAGCTCCTTTGAAGGCATCCAGATCGACGGAAAGCGATTTTCCATCAGCAGTTTCAGAAGCAAGTCCGCATCCCGTCGATCATGCTTCTGTTTGCGCGGCTCCGCAGCCCGGATCTTGGCCGGATGACCTACCTGGCTGTCGATGCCCAGCTCTTCCATCAGGTTCAGAAACCACAGCATCGATCCTGTGGCTTCGATCCCTACCTGAACCGGGCGGGGTAGGGCGGAGTAGAATTCCCGCACCTTCTCCCCTTCATGCTGCAGCGTCTTCTCGAGTACCTCCCCTGTTTCGGTATCCAACATCGCCATCGTTTCTTGCCGAGTGTGCAAGTCGCAACCTATAATTCGCATGTCGGCCCTCCTTCGGTCCGAGCGCTGTTAGAGTGACACCGAAACAGTTTACTCGGGCCGTCGCGAGGCCGACGTCGTTATGTCATCACTTTGAAGTCTGGCGAAAATGAAGTGGTGACTAGATTGCTGTCGATTGTGCTAGACATGCCTGCACATTTCTGATAAACCCTTCCGGCAAGTGTAGCTATCTGCTACGAAGGGGGAATCATGAGGGCGAACGTAAACCAAGACGGCAGTCTCGTTGCCGACTTTGTGATACCACTGCTATTTGTGGGGATATGTATGGCAGGCATGGTCTACGTAGTACTGAAGGCTGTACAATTGTGGCTGTGAAGGGTAAATAAACAACACTTCAAAAGAAAAAGCCCGACTGCGAATCGGGCCTTTCTGAGACTTTGGGGCGCAATCCAATAGTAAGCTAGGAGTGCGTCCGATGCCAAGGCAGAAAACAAACTCTCGAAAACCTTCCTCAACTCTTTACCGTGGTACATCGGAGAAGGGAGGAGGTATTTCTATGTTCTACGAAGTTGTTGAATCTCGACCGTATCTTGGAAC
>DATEPX010000286.1:0-18071 GCA_035272945.1 Terriglobales bacterium | reverse complement strand
GCAGCCTGTATCGATAGGTAGTAAGTGCCGACTCCGACGTTCGGGAAAATAAAGTTGTAGCCATGGGCGCTGGTGGTCTGAAGGATGAGCTGAATGGTTGAAGTGAAGTCACAGGTTCCCGTGCCTGCCACGCCGCTGACTGTCACGTTGACCACGCAATCACTTAGCGATTGCGTGAGTGTCTGAACGCGAGAGTCCAGAACGACTCCAGAATTGGGTCCCGTTCCGGAGCATCCTAGTACGGCTGTATTGCATGCCGCCGCTGGATAACCGTACATCACGGGGCTGCCGTTAGGGCCGTCCAACAGGACAGCGCGCAGATAAACTCCGCCGGTTGCGGTGGCTGTCGACGTGTTCGTCCCGCCGGCTGTCTTTGAGATTTTGGTTGTAACCAGGGTGTTGGTGTACAGGCCAGTCACCAGTGATGCTGAAGCGAATAGTGACTGGCTGTTCGAGACTTTCACGGTGCTGCCCATCACTTCGACATAATGGTCGGCGGTCACTGGCTTGGCGGCGCCGGTGAAGACATCGCCACAACTCCAGGTCCCGCTGGTGGCAGTGATGCTGCAGCCCACCGCTGAATTGTAGGCTGCTGTGGCCTTAGAACTCGGCGTTCCGTTCTGGGCAAAAGCAAGCGTGGCAGTCAGGAGGGCAAGGGTGCATAGGGGGGTGAACTTTTTCATTGTCATTTCTCCGAGTTGGATTTGACGAAGGAGCGATCGTCGATCGGACTGCCAGAGGATTCCACCTTACGTCTGAATAATGGAGTTTTCGAGGTCACCGAAGGCCAGCGACTGGGGCCTCAAAGCGGATGTCCATGAGTACACCAGCAATTCGCGTTTGAGAAGCACCTGTGCCTGAGAGCAGACGGCCAGTAGTACATTCGATGAGAGGGTCCGAAGGCATTGCCGAAGTGTCCGCTGGTCAGGCAGACATCGGAGGATCACCACAAAGCTTGCTCGCTCTTGCTTGTTCCGAAGCCTCTTCCCTCTTGTCATTCCGAGGCATCGAGGAATCTGCTTTTCTCGCGATTCCGCTGAAACTGCAGATTGCTCACCGGCTGAAGCTGGTTCGAAATGACACGTGTTCCTAGAAGATCAGCTTCATCCCGAACTGCAGCTGGCGTGCTGAACCCGAGTCTCCGGTCGGAAAGCGCGTGCTGCGGATCACGCCAAAACTGCTGCTAATAACTGCCGCGCTCAAACCCGGATTTCCGAAGTTCGGATGGTTGAGGAGATCGAAAGTCTCAAGCCGGAATTCATGACTGACCCGCTCGGTAATTTTGGTCACTTTGGCGATGGAAAAGTCGAGGTTCTTGAAACTCGGTCCGATAACCGAATTCCTTCTCATGTTGCCGAAGTGCACACCACCGAAAGTGGGCAACTCGAACTGCGCCCCTGCCGGGCATCGACCGGGAGTACTAGGATCGCAAACCGAATTGGGCGCGAACCATTGGACACCGCCGTCGGATCTGAGCTGGTTGACGATAATGGGCGTCGCCAAAAGGTCAGGACGGAGATTGCCCACGCCAGTCAGCGTGCTGTTTGCCACCGTGACATTCAGCGGGTTTCCGCTCTGTAGCTGGAGAATCCCTGATAGCCGCCATCCTTCGGTCAGCCGATGTCCTTTGAAAGGCAACTCATACAACGGGCTGATGACAAAGCGATGCCTGGCGTCGAAATCGGAAGGACCGTAGTCACCCGCAGGATCGAGGCTGTTCTGGACAGTCAGGCCTTGGAAGTTTCGCGAGTTGTAATCGAGCGACTTGGACCACGTATAGGAAGCGTCAAACTGGAGACCATGCGAGAGATGCTTGGTTCCCGTTACCCACAGCGCGTTGTAATTGGAGTTGCCACCGCTGATGTTCTCCGTGATGTTGCCTAAAATCGTGCCCGGCAGAATCGGGCTTGACAGCGACAACGTCCGGAAGGGGCGCGTGTTGTTGCTGAACTTCTGATTCTCGTTGATCGCCAGGTTCAGATGTGTTCCCCTGGAACCGAAATATCCCACCATCATTCCCAGGCTCGGCGTGAACGAATGCTGAAGGTTCAGGTTATAGGACTGAATGTAGGCGTTCTTAAAGTTGGGGTCGACGGCCGCTGGACTGAGGCCGGCAGACTTGGCGTCAGTTAGCAGGGTCCCGAAACTAGTAGTCGTGGCCTGCGCGGGTGTAGCCAATGGGGGATTTCCGCTGAGTACCATGGCCCCTGGCAGGAACTGATCTACCTGGTATCCATAACCGCCGCGCAGCACGGTATTCCCGTCGCGAAACATGTCCCATGCGAAGCCAAGGCGCGGCTCAAAATTGTGGTCGTTCTGGTGGATCGTATCGGTGTAACCGTTAGTGCCGAGCCGTACCAGCGAATCGGTTGATGGGAAGAAATTCACTGACCGTTTGTCGCCTTCCGTGGGAGACATGTTCCACTCCCAGCGCAGGCCGAGTTCCAGCGTGAAGTGAGGGGCGACCTTGAAGCTGTCCTGAGCGAAGAGGCCCAAGGCACTGGCGAAGACTCGTGCGGGACGGCTACCCAGTGTCATCGAGAACGGCACACCCTGGTTGTTGAAACTGCTTGGGGCAGCGTTGACGCGGCCATGGACGAAATCATCGAATGTGGCGAAGCCCAGGCCGCCGTCATCCGAGGTAAAGCTATTGCCATTGAAGCGCCGGAATTCTGCCCCGAATTTCCAGGAGTGCCGTCCACGCAGGTAGTTGACGGTGTCGGATAGAACTCCCGTGTAGTCTCCGCGGCCTTGTGGGAAGTTGCGGATGCCACCGAAGGTCAGGCTTGTTCCAATGATTTGCATCTGCGGAAGTCCCACCGGCCCAGTCAGTCCATTATTGATTCCGAAGGTTGATGGATCTTGTTTGGAATCTCCCACAAACGTTATGTGGATGCGGTTGTAACCAAAGCGGAACTCATTGACCACCTGCGGATTGAATATGTGCGCCTCGTTCAGGGTGAAGATCTGCCGGCGGGATTGCCGTGTGTCACCAAAGCCCGGAATATTGTTGCCTTGCAGGTTCGGCTCCTTCCGCTTATCTCGCTGGATGGCATAGTAGCCGTGCAGGCGGTCTTTGTCGCTGAAGTTGTGGCTCACATCGCCCGTCCACTGATCGATGTTGACGGGTGCGCTGGCCGAACTGACGAATCCGGTAGTGCCCTGGTTGGCATCCGGAATCAGCGCCAACAGTTTCAATGCCGTGGGACTGGCCGTGGGGTCGCTCAGCGCGCTCTGGCGCTCGGCCGCGGACGGCACGCCGGCGTTCAGCGTCAGTCCCTGTCTTTGCCGCAATCCCTCATAGCTGAAGAAGAAAAAAGTATGGTTCTTCCAGATCGGGCCGCCGAGGTTGGCTCCAAAGTTGTTGCGCTTGAAGGTCGATTGCGGAAGGTGGTTTCCGAGATTGTCGGTCGCCTTATTGAAGAAGTTGCGCGCGTCGAACATCTGGTTGCGCAGGAAATCAAACCCTTCGCCGTGCCAATCGTTGGTCCCGGAGCGGGTCGCGATATGAATGATGGCTCCCGAGTTGCGTCCGTTCTCGGCACTGTAAGTGGAATTGTCGGCTTTGAATTCCTGGACCGTATTGATGGACGGTTGGAAGGTAATCTGGCCGTTGGCCATGTCGTTCAGGTTGACACCGTTGATCAGGAAGTTGACCGTGTCCTCCCGATTACCCGCGGTATTGATGGCAAAGGAGCCTTGTCCGCGCAATGGAGCCGTCAGGAATCCGTTCTGAGGAGGGGTGACGGTACCCGCCAGGAGTAGCCCGAGATCAACAAAGTGACGTCCGTTCAAGGGGATCTCTTGGACCGTGCGCTGGTTGATCACCGCGCCCACCGTCATGGTACCCTGGTCGATGACCGGGGCTTCGGCGGAAACCGTAATGACATCGGAGGTTTGTGCAACCCCTAGCTTAAAGTTCTCGACTACGATCTGGCTGACCTGCAAGAGCAGCCCCGTCAGCGTTTGAGTCTGCATGCCTTTGGCGCGCGCTTCGAGCCGGTAAGAGCCGATGGGCAAGGCAGGAAGCTCATAGTTGCCGCTGCTGTTGGTAATCGTCGTCCGCGCCAGACCGGTCGCTTGGTTCTGCGCAGTTACGGTCACGCCCGGAATTACAGCGCCGGTAGCGTCTGTGACGGTGCCCCGAACGGTCGCTGTCGACTGGGCAAACAGGTAGGGAGTGGCTGCGATTGACAGGAGTACTGCAAGCGGCCCGAACAGCTTGGCCAGAAAAGGCCTATCCATAAGTACCCTCCATGAGGACAGGAACGCTCATTGGGACCGAGCCTGCACCTGAAGGCGGGTAGGTTACAGATCAGCCTCCTCCCATGGGCATCAGGTGTGATGAGAAACCCCAGGTTGCAACCGATTGAGCACGTGAAGGACCAAGGGCGAGTTCGCTGGAACTCAAAGGATTCGCTCGACTGCTCCCGTACAAATCCAAATTCAGGAATACAAATTTTGGAAATTCGCTACAGTTTCTGGAAGCGTGGCTGGGAAGCTCTCGCCGAGGCCACGGCGATGCGGCTCGAGGTCGAATAAACCACGCGTTTGAGCATAAGGGCGCCGCGCGCTAGCAGCACCCCATCCTTATCTCGCCAGTATCCGTTACAGGCGTGCCGAACGCTTCTCGTGGCACAGGGGCGCCGTGCAACACCAGATACCACCGTCGCAGGGCGTCAATCATCACCAGCACTACGCCGGCGATGAAGATGACCATCAGAGCAGAATCGAGGTACCCCGTGAAAACCTTCCCGGGCTTCTCGGTCAGGGGCCAGAAGATGTTCTGGATCGACTCGATGCCTGCGGTGATGGTGGTGACTCCAACAAAGACCATAGGGACGGCGGTAATCCAGGCGTATCGCACCTTTTCCATGTTGATGAGGAACGAGGTGCTCACGGCCAGGGCGATGGTCGCCAGCAATTGGTTGCCGGTTCCGAACAGCGGCCACAGCGTCGAAATGCTGCCGGTGTAGATCAGGTATCCCCACGCCAGCACCACGAAGAAAGTCGTCACCAGGTTGCCGGGCATCCAGGCGCTGTTGCTGAAGGGCTTGTGGACCTTGCCCATGAGTTCCTGCAGCACGTAGCGGGCAACGCGCGTTCCCGTATCGATCGTGGTGAGGATGAACAGCGCCTCGAACATGATGGCATAGTGATACCAGTAGCCCATCAGGCGATCCATGCCGGGGAGCCCCTTAAAGATCTGAGCCATGCCGACGGCGAGAGAAACGGCACCCCCAGTCCGTCCGGCAAGTTTTTCGCCGACTTCGCGAGAGAAAGTGTCGAGGTTCGCCGTGCTCATGCCCAGCTTGCTGAAGACTTCAGGCGTGGTGTTGATGGCAAAGTAGTCGCCGGGATGCATGGAGCAGGCGGCAATCAGCGCGAGCACCCCGACCAGGGACTCGCAAATCATGGCGCCATAGCCGATGAAACGGGCGTCAGTTTCCCTATCCAGCATTTTCGGCGTCGTGCCCGAGGAAACCAAGGCATGGAATCCGGAGACCGCTCCGCAGGCAATGGTCACGAACAGGAATGGGAAAAGCTTGCCTTTGATGATCGGCCCGCCGCCGGACATGAACTGCGTGAAGTTCGGGAATTGAATGTTAGGGTGAACGATGAACACGCCGATTATCAGGATCACGATGGTTCCGAGCTTCACGTAGGTGGAGAGATAATCGCGGGGCTCCAGCAGCAGCCACACAGGTAGCACCGATGCGATGAAACCATATAACGCCATCAGGATGGTGATTTGGTGGGCGTTGAAGGTCAGTGCTCCGGCTGCGCTGGTGTGCGCCACCCAGTTTCCGGCAATCACGCTGCCCATCAGGAATACGACTCCGAAAATGCTCGGTCCGGCCACCTTGATTTGTCCGGCGTGGCTCTTGAACATCCACAGGCCCATGATGACGGCGATGGGGATAGTCATGCCGATGGTGAACACGCCCCACGAGCTGTTTGAGAGCGCGTTAACGACGACGATACCCAGCCCGGCCAAGGTCACCAGCAGAATGAACAGGACTGCCACCATCGCAACCAGCCCGGCAAATGGGCTGATCTCCGTGCGCGCGATCTCCGCCAACGAACGGCCACGATGCCTAATCGAAGCGACCAGAACGGTGAAGTCCTGGACGCATCCGGCGATTACTGCCCCGATCAGCAGCCATAGGAAGCTAGGCGCAAACCCAAATTGCGCAGCCAGAGTGGGCCCGACCAGCGGGCCAGCTCCGGCAATCGCTGCAAAGTGATGGCCAAACAGAACCCATTTCGGGGAGGCAACGTAATTGTGATTGTCGGCGAACTGATGTGCCGGAGTGGTGCGGCGGTCGTCAAGGGCCAGCGCTTTGGCCGCAATGAAAGCGCTATAAAAACGGTAAGCCAGCGCGTATACACAAAGAGCACCAAGGAGAATCGGAAGCGTATTCATGCACTCACCTCAAACCAGGCTACGTCATCGAACATATCTTCGATGACACAAAACCGACTTCAGCCCGACATGGCTTCTGATCTGAGAAACCTAAAACGCCTTTCTCAGTTGCTTGTGCTCGGGAAAACGCGGGTTGCCTGAGGCAAGGACATACGTCGGGCCGGGCGCTTGAAACCGAACCCAGATATCGGAGTGACAGGGGTTCAGAATGTGTTCGCTCAATCAGCTTTCCGGCGGTTGTGTTGCTGAGGAACAAGCTATCGGTTACAAATGAACGCATGCCGATGACCTTACAAGTGAGCAGGTGAACTGGTACTCCGGATGCCTGACGTCACCACTTCAGCCCGAGACAGGGTTATCGCGGCTCCGAACTCCTTCCTACGATGGTGGGCAAAGGCGAGAACTTCGTTTTTCTGGATCGTAGTGGTTGCTTTCGGGCTCAGGGTGGGGGCGATCGTAGCGATGCATACCTACAAATTCCGTACCCAGGAGGCCCATTTCAGTTTTGGCTGGGAGATGGGTCGGGTCGCGGCAGCCATTGCCTCCGGGCAGGGCTTTAGTAATCCGTTTGAAGGGCAGACAGGTCCTACGGCGTGGGAGCCGCCACTTTATCCCTATTTAATTGCCGGAGTTTTCAGACTCTTCGGTACTTATTCGCAGGCCTCGGCCTTCGTTCTACTTACATTCAGCAGTCTGTCTTCGGCGCTGACCTGCATTCCGATTTTCCGCATTGCAAAGCGATGCTTCGGAGAAACAGTCGCCGTCTGGTCGGCTTGGACGTGGGCGCTGCTGCCCTACACCATGTTTTGGGCGACGAAGGTGGTGTGGGAAACGAGCCTTTCTGCGCTGCTGGTGGCAGGAATTTTTCTGCTGGCTCTCGAAATGGAAGACAACGATGGGCTCGGACCCTGGGTTCAGTTCGGGATGCTCTGGGGCATTGCCGCGCTGAACAGCACGGTGCTGCTGTCGTTCCTGCCTGCTTCGGGACTCTGGGCGTGGTATCGCCGCGCCAAGCGCGGCAAGGCATCTTTGGGCGCCGTAGTGCTGGCCTCGATCATATTCTGCGCGCTCGTGACACCTTGGATCGTGCGGAATTACAAAACCTTCGGCAAATTCATTTTTGTCCGCGATAACTTCGGCGCTGAACTTCGGCTCGGCAATGGACCCTGGGCAGATGGCACCTGGATGCACTACCTGCACCCTACGCAGAGCGTTTACGCCATGCGGCGATATCGGGAGATGGGTGAGCTTGCCTATATCGAGATGCGCAAGCAGCAGGCAATGGAGTTCATCAAGGAAGATCTGGAGCGGTTTGTCTGGCTCGACTTCAAGCGGTTCGTTTATTTCTGGGCCGGAGTGCCGCGCATTGCCAAGATCTGGTGGTTGGCGCAGACCAAGAATTCAGGCTTTCTGGCTTCTTCGGTTCTGATGTTCTGGGGATTAGGCCGGGCTCTGCGCAAGCGCAAGCCGGGAGCGTGGTTGTTCTTCTGGCTGATTCTCTGCTATCCGGCGATTTACTATTTCGTGTTTCCCTACCCCAGGTACCGGCACCCGATTGAGCCGATGATAGTCATCCTGGGCGTTTTTCTGATTTCTGAGGCGGAGGTTCGCGGCAGGCCTCTTGCCGGGACGCCGTAAGGAGCAAAACCCAGATTCCTCGGCGTTAAAGCGCCCCAGAATGACAAGAAATAACCGCCTTTAACCCACACTCACCGATTTGGCCCTGGCACGTCTAACCCAGCAAAGGAGGTACCCCATGCCAATGAAACAAGAATTTGCACAGCGGTTAGGGCTGATCCTGGGGGCCATCTGCGCTGTGTTGTTGTCCGTTGCTCTCGGTCATGCCTCCGATTACGGTGCCTTCGCGGAGGAGTTTCACAAGACTTATCCCTTGACGGCGAACGGGAGGGTGGCGCTGGAAAATATCAATGGAGATGTGCGCATTGCCGCCTGGGATCGCAACGAAGTCCAGGTGGATGCCGTCAAGCGCGCTCGCAGCAAGGAGCGGCTCGAGCAGGCGCAGATCAAAGTTGATTCTGACGGTACTTCCATTTCCATCCGCACCGAGTACCCCGACCATGATCTGACCTTTTCGAACGACTACGATCACGACAATCCCGCCAGCGTTGAGTACAGCTTAACCGTCCCGCGTGCGGCCAGCTTGAATAAAATTGCCCTGATCAACGGCGCTTTGGATGTGCAGGGGCCGTCGGGAGAGGTTCGGGCCTCGTGCATTAACGGCCGTCTGACGGCCAAGGGGCTGCAGGGACGCACCAAGCTTTCCACCGTGAACAGCCGAATTGAAGCGGAATTCGACAAGCTCAGTGGATCCGCCATTGACCTGAATTCGGTCAACGGTGGCGTGGTGTTGACCCTGCCTTCCGATGCCTCGGCTGATCTGGAGGCTTCCACGGTCAGCGGCAGAATATCGAATGAATTCGGACTAGGCGTGAACAACCACAGGTATGTTGGCCACGATCTGAGGGGACAATTGGCCAGCGGCGGCACTCGAATTCGTTTGAGTAACGTGAATGGTCGAATTGAGATTCGTCACGCAAATGACAATCGCGCGCTCAGCCCCGTTATGGATTTGAGGGATCGCCACGAAGATGAGGACGAGATTTGAAGCGCTCGTTACAAAGCGTGAGAACTACTCTGTGGATCAAAACGGTGGAACGGAATCCGCAAGATACCAGCCCCGGGCGGGGCGAAACCGGTTAGCCCAGGACATAAGTCCTGGGTAAAGTGGGGAATCGGAGCGAGTCCCGGAGGGACGATACCAGTCCTCACCTACACTTTGAAGCACTGCTTCGCCCAAAACCAGACTTCTTCTAGCCTAGCTTAGCTAGCAGATCGTATATCCCGGCGCAGGATTGCGAACCTCAGGCTTCGATGCCGTCAGCAGCAGCGCTCCAATCCGTTTGAACGCCCGTAAGTCGTCCAGAGTCCGAAAGGAAGTTGTTTTGTGGTTATCGGGAGTCGGTGTGTCATCCGGAATGCGGCGGGCCGCTACGTTCTCGAAGGCGTGTTTCTTGAGCAATTCGACGTATTCGGCTTCCGAGCGCACGTGCACCGGAACTTTTAGCCTGTCCACCCACTGCAGCGAATAGGGATTGTCTTTATAGAGGTTTATCAGGATGAACAGGCGACCGCGCGGCGCGATTACGCGAAACAACTCGGCCAGCGCCCGGTTCTGGTCCGGGTAGTAATAGAACGACTCGACCGAGAGCACCTTGTCGAAGAAGTTCTCTTCCCATGGAATCTGCTGCGCCGAGCCCCAGACGTAGAGAATGTTATCGAAATCCTTGGAAACCGCGCGCGCCTGGCGAATCATTTCGTCGGAGACGTCAACACCCACGACTTGACCGAAGCCTTCGGGGCCTTCTCCGACCAGGCGAGCGAGCAGACGCGTAGCCCAACCTGAGCCACAACCGAGGTCCAGCACTCTCTCCCCGGGACGCAAATCCATAAGCCGGATCGTCTTCTCAGTGATGTCGCGATGATGGCGCTCCATCTTCTCGCCTTCACCGGCTGCGGCCCAGCGATTGAATTCTTCTTTCAGCCGCTCGTCGGGGGTAAGTGGTTTATCCGTCATCATGCCACCCTGCTTGGAACCGTTTGCTCCGGCTTCTATGCTACATTTGGCTTCCTTATGTCGCCAAACCGCCCGGAGCCCGCGCCGAAGAAGGACCCCGGCCTCCTATATTGCCCCAACTGCGCCGAAGAAGTTACCGATCCTCTCACTTGCGGCGACTGCTCTGCCGTCATCTGCCGCCGTTGTGGGACTGCTTTGGAGTCGCCTGACGAGCTGGGAATCGGATAATTCATGAACTCGCCTACAACGGCAGGGCCCGCCACGAATACAGAGTCGCAATCGGGGCCCACTCTGGTTCGTGGACTCACGTTGCTGGATTCGGTGCTGCTGCTGGTCAGCGGCATCATCGGTTCTTCGATTTTCCTGACTGCCAAGGATATTGCCGGACCCCTGCCGCATCCTGCGCTGTTTCTGCTGGTCTGGGTGCTGGGGGGAGTGATCTCGCTGTGCGCCTGTGCTGCATTTGCCGAACTCGGCTCAATGTTTCCCGACTCTGGCGGACAGTACGTGTACCTGCGCGAAGCTTACGGCGATCTGATGGCTTTCCTCTACGGTTGGATGCTGTTTGCCGTCGCCAATGGCGGGACGATTGCCGCGCTGTCCGTGGCTTCGGCGGCATACATGGGACAAATCGTTCCCCTGATCTCGCAAGAGCATGTGATCTTCGCAGTCGCGGGCATCGCCTTCACGCGTGCGCACCTGGTCGGACTGCTACTGATCGTCGTACTGACTTTCGTGAACGTCGTGGGATTGCGCTGGGGCGCTCTGCTGCAGAATGTCTCGACTTGGGCGAAGTTCGCGGCGATGGCAGCATTTGTCGTGCTGGGCTTCGCAATCGGAAGAGGTGATTGGAGCCACTTCAGCGGACGAGGCGCGGGTGGCCTGACGATGGGGCTCAGTCCTGCACAATTAGTTTCTGCGATGGGGATCGGACTGATTGCCGTCTTCTGGGCCTACGACGGGTGGGTATACATCACGTGGGTGGCGGGCGAGGTCAGAGAGCCGCGGCGCAGTGTGCCCCTGGCGATGGTTCTGGGCGTGCTCGCGGTGGGCGTGATCTACATCGCGATGAACATGACTTATGTATACGCGCTGCCCCTGACGGAAGTCGCCCAACACGAAACCATTGCCCATGCAGCAGCCGCTCAACTGTTTTCTCCGCAGGCGGCAGTCTGGCTCTCCGCAATGATTGCGGTCTCTTGTTTCAGCGCTGCGGCGACCTGCACGCTGTCGGGCGCGCGCGTGTATCTTGCGATGGCGCAGGACGGCGTGTTCTTCAAGCGCATGGCCCAGATTCATCCCAAGTGGCGTACGCCAGCATTCAGCTTGATTGGCCAGGGCATATGGTCGGCGCTGCTGACCGTCAGCGGGCGCTACGACCAGCTTTACACCTACGTGATCTACGGAATGGTTCTGTCTTACACTTTGACTGTGATTGGGATGTTTATCCTGCGCTGGAAGCGACCGGACGCGCCGCGGCCCTATCGTTGCACAGGGTATCCCTGGGTGCCCGCGATCTACGTTTTGATCGGAGTGGCCTGGACGCTGAATACCATCGTCACTCGACCGACAGAAGCGTTCTGGGGCACTGCGATCGTCCTGGCAGGAGTGCCGGGATTCTTGTACTGGCGCCGGAGCAACCGCACATGGCGCAGATGGAGCAGGTGATGGGATGTTTGAACGGTATACGGAAAAGGCACGGCGAGTCATCTTCTTTGCGCGGCATGAGGCCAGTCAGTTCGGGTCGCCATAGATCGAGACGGAGCATCTTCTCCTAGGATTGCTTCGGGAAGATAAGGCCTTAGTACATACGATTAACCTGCCAATTTCTCACGCATCCGCTTGCAAAACGCTGGAAGCCCGCGCCCACATCGGCAACAAGACTTCAACCTCGATAGATCTCCCTTTCAGCAACGAAGGCAAGCGCGTTCTGGCCTATGCGGCTGAGGAAGCCGAACGTCTCGACCATAGGCACATCGGCGCCGAGCACCTCCTGCTCGGCCTGTTGCGCGAAGCAGGCTGCTTTGCCGCCGTGATGCTGCGTGAAGCGGGAGCAAATCTGGAAATACTACGCAGCAAGATTGCTGAGCTTCCAGTCCCCTGGAATGAGTCTCATGTTTCTCCCGGGGAACTGCCGTTTACATTCATGGGCGGGCCTGGGGAAAAGGTTATGTGGAACGCGCAGCCATTGAATCGAAACGATTCTTCTGGGAAAAGAAGTCGTTTAGGGTCGCAGATATCGTTCTTCGTCGCGGTGATGGCGCCATTTCTTCCGACTTGAAATTGGCGGACGACAGCGACAGGTTCGAACCGGTCAAGGGTGGATGGCAAGAACTCACTTGCCGAATTTGCCATTGGAAGTTTGCTGAAAGCGATAAGCCAGAGCTTGGCGCTGGCTACACCAATGGTCGCGATTGGCTCTGTACGGAATGTTATGAGAGATTCGTTTCAGCTGAGCACAAACAAACTTGAGTTGCTTTACTCCGTGCCTCCGTGGGCCATTTACCTTACACGGGCACGGCGGTTTTCCTAGGCGGATTGAAGAACGGTGTCTTCACCACGGTCGCACCCACTTTCAGCCGGATCGCTTCAATCGTGATCTCCATCTGAAGCTTTGTGCCGGGCTTCGCATGCTCCGTATCGACGGTCGCCAGAGCGATCATCTTCTTGAGTAGCGGCGACCATGTCGTGGAAGTAGCCTTCCCGATCTGCTGGTCATCCGCGTAAACCGGCACGTGCACACGCGACGCCTGGCTGGGGGCCTGGGGGGCAAGTCCAACTTTTTCGTAGAGCCGCTCGACTTCCGTCCAGTGAACCTCAAGTCCAACCAACTGCCGCGGCACACCATATTTCTGATCTCTCAGCAGCGCTGAGCGGCCGATGAAATTCTCTTTTTCCAGGTGCACCATACGGCCGAAGACGAGCTCATACGGTGAATATTTCTGGGAGGCGATGAGCGCTTTCTTGCTGCTGGTGTAGTCCACCTCGATCAGCAGCAGTCCGGCTTCTATTCTCGCCACATCGAGCGCCAGCATTCCTGCGGGGTGCAGGTCGAAGGCTCTTCCCTTCTCCACCAGAGCATCCCATACTCTTACCGCAGCGTCCCACGGCACCCAGATTTCATAGCCCAAGTCCCCGGTGTATCCAGTGCGGGAAATATGCACTGGGACACCGCCAATTCTTCCTGTGGTCATGCGGAAGTATTTCAGGTTGTCGATGTCGGCTTCGGCTGCAGCTTTCAGCAGCTTGGCCGAGGTTGGTCCCTGCAGGGCCAGGGCGGCGATTCTTTCGGAAATGTCTTCGACCTGCACGTCCATGTTTAGGCCGTTCTGGCGGAACCAGCGCAGACTGGGATCGGCGGCAGTCCAGCGATAACTGTTCTCACCCAGGCGGGTGATAGTGCCATCGTCAATGACTTTGCCGTGCTCGTCGCACCAGCAGCAGTAGATCACCTGGTTGACGGCGACCTTATTGATATCGCGGGTGATGATGCGGTTCACCAACTTCGTGGCGTCACGGCCGGTAACCAGGTACTTGTAGAGCGGCGTGATGTCAATCAGCGCGGTAGCATTGCGGATGGCGTTGTACTCGTGCTCGTGGTGCACTTCGTAGACGCTGACCGTATAGTATCCCGACCATTCGCGATAGTTGAGGCTGCGGCAAAGGGCGAAGGTGCGTTCGTGGAAAGCGGTTCCGACCGGCAAGGCAATCCCTCAAGGTGAACTGGTGTCTCGCGCGGATTATATGCAGCCGTGCGCTCAGGCGGCAACTTACACCTTGGTATGACTGGAAGTCATGCGCAGTGTAAGTGAGCAGACAAAAGCAAGACTCCTCGGTAGAATGTGGAATCATTTTCGCGGTCAATTATCCATAATGTCGTCATCCTGAGCGGGCGTAAAGCGGCGAAGGATCTTGCGCGTATCGTCAAGGACTCAGGCCGTGCACGCGAGATCCTTCGGGAACTGCCGGTCCCTGAGGACGACGCCGTGAGACCTCATCGCGGGGTGCTGTGTCGAAGGATTCGAAATACGATGCGATCGTGATCGGCGGCGGCCACAACGGGCTGGTCAATGCCGCTTATCTGGCACGAGCCGGGAAGAAAGTGCTCGTGCTCGAGCGTCGGCATGTGCTCGGCGGGGCGGCAGTTACCGAGGAAATTTTTCCAGGCTTTAAATTCTCGGTTTGCTCCTACGTTGTTTCCCTTCTGCGCCCCGAGATTATTCGCGATCTGGATCTTCCGCGGCATGGGCTCGAGATTCTTCCCCTCGACGGGACGTTTACGCCGATGCCAAACGGCGATTATCTGTGGCGCGTCAATGACCATGGCAAGACGCGGCGGGAGATTGCGCGGCACTCGAAAGTCGATGCGGAAGCTTACGAGGAGTTTGGCAAGGCCATGCAGGCGATGTGCCGCTTCGTGAAGCCGATCCTCGCCATGGTTCCTCCCGATCCCACCACGCTCAACCCTCGCGAATTGATGAAACTGGTCTTTCTGGGACGCCGCTTTCAAGACATGCCCAGCGAGGACAAGTACAACCAAGTTCAGTTGATGACGATGAGCGCGGCCGACTTCCTCGACCAGTGGTTTGAGACAGACGTGCTCAAGGCAACGATGTCGGCATCGGGAATCATCGGCACTTTTCTCGGCGTGCGCTCGCCGGGAACGGCGTACGTCCTGCTGCACCATTACATGGGTGAGATCGACGGCGCTTTTCGTTCCTGGGGATTTGCCCGCGGCGGAACTGGAGCTATTTCCAACTCCATCGCCGAAGCCGCCAAAGAAGCGGGCGCTGAGATTCGCACAAACGCAGCGACGGCGAAAATCATTGTCAAGAATGGCAAAGCACGCGGCGTAGTACTGCAAAATGGTGATCAGATCTATGCGGATATTGTCTCGTCCAGTGTCGATCCCAGGCACACCTTCATCGAGTTCATGGAGCCCGGTCAATTGCCGCATGACTTCGTGGAAGAGGTAAAGCGATACAAATTCCGGGGCTCTTCGGGGAAGGTGAATCTCGCTCTCGATGCCTTACCTGATTTCAAGTGCCTGAAAGGACCGGGCGAACATTTGCGCGGCGCCATCTCGATTTCACCAAGCGTCGATTACATGGAGAAGGCGTACGACGACGCCAAGTACGGGAATTTTTCGCACCGCCCATACATTGACATCGTGATTCCCTCCTTGACCGATCCCTCGGTCGCGCCTCCCGGCAAGCACGTGATGTCCTGCTTTGTGCAATACGCGCCGTACAAGCTACGTCCGGAGTTGAACTGGGACACGCAGCGCGAGGATTTCGGCAACAATGTGATCGATACCATTGCCGAATACGCGCCCAACCTGAAGAAAATCATCCTCAACAAGCAGGTGCTGACCCCGCTCGACCTGGAGCGCGAGTTCGGCTTGAGCGAAGGCAACATTTTTCAGGGCGAGCTGTCGCTGCAACAGCTTTTCTTCCTGCGTCCGGTTCCGGGCTGGGCGCGATATCGCACGCCGATCAAGAATCTCTACATGTGCGGATCGGCAACCCATCCTGGCGGCGGAATTATGGGCGCGAACGGACGGCTGGCCGCCCTGGAAATCCTTAAAGATTTCAAAGGGGCGGCGTAACTCATGCCCGAGCAGCGAGACATTGTTGTCATTGGAGGCGGACACAATGGCCTGGTTGCTGCCTTCTATCTCGCCAAGGCTGGCTTCAAGCCGCTCATCATCGAACGCCGAGAGCACCCCGGCGGTGCCGCCATTACAGAAGAATTTCACCCCGGGTTCCGGTGCTCGGCCATGGCGCACTGCGCGGGCCCGATCCGTCCGGATATCGTCCGCGACATGCGATTGGAGAAGCACGGGCTGAAGCTCATCACGCCGGATGTCGGCATGGTTGCGCTTTCGCCCGATGGCCGCGCACTTATCCTGTACAACGATGTCCGCAAGGCCGCGAAAGAGGTCGCGAAGTTTTCCCCAAAAGATGGTGCGCAGTATCCCGAGCTGCAACAAGCGCTCGCCAAGATTGGCAAGGTGCTTGCCGGTACGCTGCGGCTTAGTCCGCCGAATCTTGATGATCCCAGCAAAGGCGACTTATGGGCGATGCTGCAGACCGGGCGTGCCATCCGCAAGCTGGGCAAGAAGGATATGTACCGGCTATTGCGCTGGGGGCCGATGGCGGTTGCCGATCTTGCAGCCGAGTTCTTCGAGACGGAGTTATTGCGCGCAACCATTGCGGCGCGCGGAATCTTTGGAACGTTCTTCGGTCCATGGTCGGCGGGCAGCAGCCTGGTGCTTCTGATTCGCGCCGCCGGGGACAGCCATCCTGCCGGATCAGCCTACTTTGCGGAGGGCGGGATGGGAGCCATCACGCAGGCAATGGCCTCAGCGGCGAGGCAGGCAGGCGCAGAGATTCGCACTGGCGTGGAAGTCATCGAAGTTCGCGTGAAAGACGGCGCGGCCACCGGGGTTGTGCTTTCAACCGGCGAGGAAATCACTGCCAGAACAGTGATCTCCAATGCCGATCCCAAGCGCACCTTACTGAAGCTGGTTGATCCGACATATCTGTCGCCGGACTTCGTGCAGAGGCTACAGCACTATCGGACGTCGGGAACCGTGGCCAAGGTTAATCTCGCGCTCTCCGGTTTGCCGAAGTTCACCGCGCTCCAAGGGCACTCCGACGGCGCTTTGAGCGGGCGCATTCACATTGGCCCGGAAATCGATTATCTGGAGCGGGCCTTCGACGAAGCGAAGTACGGCAACTTCTCGCGCGCGCCCTATCTCGAGATTGCGATTCCGTCGGTAACTGATTCGTCCCTTGCCCCCGAAGGCAAACACGTGATGTCGGTGTATATGCAGTATGCGCCTTACAAACTAAAAGAAAGTAACTGGGATAAGGAGCGGGTGGCGCTCGGCGATACTGTGGTCAAGACCTTGGCACAGTACGCGCCTAACCTTCCGGAATTGATCATGCATCATCAGATCATCACCCCGCAGGACCTGGAAGATAATTTCGGACTGACAGGCGGGCACATATTTCATGGCGAGTTGTCGCTCGATCAGTTTTTTACCATGCGGCCGCTGCTGGACTGGGCGCGTTATCGCACACCCATTCGGAGACTCTACCTGTGCGGTTCGGGAAGCCATCCCGGCGCGGGTTTGACGGGCGGTTCGGGAGCGAATGCGGCGCGCGAAATCGTGCGGGACTTAAGAAACTGACGGCGAGTTGGTAATCCCTGATGTGAATCAGCTGCAAACGGCAGCAACCCTGCTTTATTGGTTTTTCCATCTTTCGAGTTGCCAACACCAAGCAAATTTTCCATCACGAGACTGGTGAGGGAGATTGCATTTACGTTCTACAGCAAGTTCTGTACGACCTGTGGTTGCGAGCTGGCTGGCTTGAGGCGCACCTTGAAAGACTTTCACGCGAACTCTGGCCCAGGTACTTGCATCCAGAAGAAAAGCACGCAGTTAAACAACTGCAACACCACATTGTGCTATCGAAAGGCGGACAAGGGGAGGTAAGCAATATGCTTTGGACGATTTTCGTGATTCTGCTGATTCTCTGGTTGCTGGGATTCAGCTTTCATGTGGCGGGAGGCCTCATCCACCTGCTACTCGTGATCGCCGTGATCGTTCTGATCATCAACCTGCTGAGCGGCCGTAGTACCGCGGTTTGAGGAGTAGATGTCAATGCGCACTATCGCACAGAGATTGCTGTTCGTTCTGCTTCTGGTTGCGATGATCGGAAGCGTGGGATTAGCACAGTCGACTGACCCGACGCAGTCCAACCAAGGGGCTGGGCAGGATGTGAATAATGCTGGCCACTCGACCAAGCAGGCCACCAAGAAGACAGCGCGCAAGGTCAAGCGTGGCACGAAGAAGGGGATGCACAAGGCCTCTAAGAAGACCCGCGAAGGCGCGAGCAAGATGGAAGATAAGACACAGACGCCCTCACGACCACAACGGTAGGGATCGCATTTCAGGCGTGTGGCCCCCGGGGTCTCTGACCCAGGGTAGGCGGGTCGAAGACCCGCCTCCACAAGCTCTCTTCAGTTGATGTCGAACTG
>DATEPX010000285.1:0-3461 GCA_035272945.1 Terriglobales bacterium | reverse complement strand
ATCGACAAGGCTGAAGATAGCTGTATTCGCTCCAATTCCGAGAGCCAGGGTCAGAACAGCAACTGCGGTGAAGCCGGGCGACTTGCGGAGCATGCGGAGGCCGTAGCGAGTGTCCTGAATCAGGTCCTGAATCCAATTTACCCGTCGCGCGTCCCGGCATTTCTCCTTGGTCTGCTCGACACCATCCATGTCGAGTCGCGCACGGCGGTGTGCCTCTTCTTGCGTCATCCCTTTTGCGACGTATTCCTCGGATTTTCGTTCAAGGTGGTCGCGCAGCTCATCGTCTAATTCCTGGTCCGCCAGCGCCCAGCGAAACAAGGACCGCAGCCGCAGTGGAATCGTGTACAGCCAATGCTCCGGTCTCATTCTCCGGCCCCTCCTCATTCGTATCTCAGGGCGATCATGGGATCGACGCGCATTGCCTGCCGCGCCGGAATGTAGCTTGCGACAAGCGCCAGGACGGTCAGAATCAGGGATACGGTGGTGAAGGTTAGCGGGTCATTCGCCTTGACGCCGTAGAGCAAACTCGACATCAAGTGCGTGACACCCAGCGCTCCAACGATCCCCGCGCCAACCCCGATCAATGCGAATGTGAGTCTTTGACCGACGATGAGCGTCAGAATTTCTACGCGTCTCGCGCCCAGCGCCATGCGAATGCCGATCTCGCTAGTTCTACGTGATACCGCGTATGATGTCATGCCGTACAGGCCTACGGAAGCTAGCGCTAGCGCCAACAATGCGAAGAAGCTCGACAGCCGGGAGAAGAGACGCTCCTGGAAGGAGGCTTGCTGAATCTCTTCAGTTTGGGTTTTGATGTTGAACAGAGGTAGATTCCCGTCAAGTCCTCGGACCGCTTGACGGACGGCAGCGATCGAATTGGAAGGGTCGCCTTCAGTTCGCACCTCGAACGTCATTCCGGCGAGCTGCTGGATGTTCTGCACGTACGGAACATAGATCGTTGGCAACGCCTCATCCCGTAATTGGCCGTACAGGGCATCACCGACCACACCGACGATGACAACATCCGAACTAGCCTTTTGGTCTCCGAAGCCGAATCGTCGGCCGATCGGGTTAGAAGCCCCGAGGTACTTGCGGGCGAAAGCGCTGTTAACCACGCCGATCTTAGGGGCAGCTGCAGTATCTCTTTCGTTGAGCGTGCGGCCCAGGAACAACGGAATCCCGAAGGTCTCAAAAAATCCCGCCCCAACAGAATTCACGTGAAGGTTGAGAGATCCGTTGTTATTTGATTCGCCGGGCTTCGGCGTATATCCCTGAATTGAGACTCCGGCTATGGTGACGCCACCGTTGATGAAAGTATGGCGGGAGAGGGTCGCAGAGCGCACTCCGGGAAGAGATTCGATTCGATGCCGCAATTCCTCATAGAAGCTTGCGAGGCGCTCACTTTTGTAATCGACCTGAGTTGGATCGATCCCGAAGAGCAAGAGGTTGCGGCGATCAAACCCAATGTTCCGACTTTGCAGGTTTCTGAGGGTTCGGACGAACAAGCCCGCACCGACCAACAAAATCAGCGACATAGCTATCTGAGCGACCATGAGCACATTCCCTGGGTCCAGGCGCGGACCACGCGACAGCCCGCCACTTGACATTTTGGCCCCACCTTCCTTGAGGGCGGGTGTTAAGTCAGGCCGCGTGCAGCGCAGAGCCGGAGCCAATCCAAAGAGAATTCCGGTGAGTACAGAAACGGCTGCGGTGAAACCGAGTACGCCGAGATTAGGAGAGACGTGCAGGATCACAGGCGTTCGTCCGCTGGACATGAAGGTCAGCAGAACGCCGGTGGCCCAGTATGCGAGGATGACTCCAAAAGCGCCGCCCGAAAGCGCAAGCAGCACGCTTTCTGTCAGCAATTGGCGGATCAGCCGCTGTCGGGCCGCCCCGAGCGCCAGCCGCACCGCGATTTCCTTCTGGCGTGATCCAGCTCGCGCCAACAATAGATTCGCGATATTTCCGCAGGCGATCAGAAGGACGAGCCCCACGATGAACATAAGAACAAATAGCGGCTGCGAGAACTCGCGCCGAAGCGCGTCCAGCCCGCCACCAGCAGGTGTCAGCTCAACCTCAGGGGGACCGACCGCTATGTCCGGGGAGCGCCTCGTCGTCGGCGGCAGTTCGATACCAGCAGAATTCTGTTGAACGATAACATCCAAGGCGGCGCGCGCCTCCTGCAGGCTTGCGCTTGGCTTCAACCGCCCTATGATCGAAACCCACCAGTCGTCACGCGCGGTGAACCTTGAGACCTCGCCGGGGTTTGCGTATGCAGTCCAGCCGGGATCAATTTGTGGTTGGGTTCGGAGAGGAATCCAAACATCCATCGAGGTCCCGGCTTGAACTCCGAAAAAGTCGGGTGCGGCTACCCCTACTAGGGTGAAAGGAACGCCATTCACGGTGATTTCCTTGCCCACCGCGAGCGGATCGCGGCCAAATCGTCTTACCCAATAGCTGTAGCTTGCGACGGCTACAGGGCTTGCTCCCTCCTTATCGTCTGAGGGCAGGATGGTCCGCCCTATGGCGGCGTGTATGCCTAACGTCGAGAAAAAGTCGCCGGAAACCAACTGGCCCTGAGCTAGCTCGGACAGGCCGCCGACACTCACATTCAGGCGGTCCGTGTCCGCTTCCGCAAAGGCCAGCACCCCGGAGAAGGCTAGATTGCGGTCATGGATGGCCTGAAAGATAGGATAGGAAAACGACGTGCTCGTGAAATTGCCAGTCTTGTCCCGGTCGAAGTTGCCGCTCAGCGAGTGGATCATGTACGGATGTCCTGGCGCGACCCAGCTTAGCAATACAAGCTGCTCTGCCTGTGGCACAGGCAGCATTCTCAGCATAACGGCATGAATCAGGCTGAAGATCGCCGTGTTCGCTCCGATGCCCAGCGCGAGCGTGAGGACGGCGATCGTCGTAAAGCCAGGAGACTTGCGCAGCATGCGCACACCATAGTGCAAGTCCTGAATCAGGTCGTGAATCCAGTTCAGCCGGCGTGCGTCGCGGCATTTCTCTTTGGTCTGCTCGATACCGTCCAGATCGAGTCGCGCGCGGCGGTGCGCCTCTTCTTGCGTCATCCCTTGCGCGACGTATTCCTCGGTTTTGCGTTCGAGGTGGTCGCGCAGCTCGTCGTCCAGTCCCTGGTCCGCCTGCGCCCAGCGAAACAATGACCGCAGCCGCAGCGGAATCGTGTAAAGCCAATGCTCCGGTCGCATACTTCAAACCTCCGTTCCGGGCCAAGCGACGCTCACGCCTCTTTAAGTTTAATAACTCGCGAAATGCCGCTCGAAAGCCTGCCCCAGTTATCTGCTTCTTTTTCGAGCTGCCTACGCCCGAGCCGTGTCAGCGAATAATATTTCGCCCGCCGGCCATACTCGGACGTCTTCCATTCAGCCGTAATCCAGCCCTCTTGCTCCAGCTTGTGCAGCGACGGGTACAGCGATCCGTCGCTCACCTGCAACACA
>DATEPX010000284.1:0-9419 GCA_035272945.1 Terriglobales bacterium | reverse complement strand
CAGGAACGTACATTTGCCATCAAGCAATCTTGGCTGGTCGTATCGATATTTATCCTGAATACACTGGTACTGCGCTAACCGCTATCCTGAAAGAGAGCCCTGGCGGCACGCGCCAGGAAGTTTACGATCGCGTGAAAGCTGAATACGAGAAGCGTTTTAAATTGGAGGTCGGGCGCCCCTTCGGATTCAACGACACGTTCGCCATCGAAGTTCGGGGCGAGGATGCGCGCCGCCTTCACCTGAAAACCATTTCCCAAGCCGCCGCCTATGCTCCCGAGTGGCGGGCCGGGTTCGGCTACGAATTCATGGAGCGGCCAGATGGGTTCAAAGGGCTGGCGGCGACTTACGGCCTGCACTTTGCCGGCCCACCGCGCATCATGGACCTGGGTCTGTTGACCCGCGCGCTAAAAGACAAGCAGGTTGATCTGATCGCCGGTAACACAACCGATGGGCTAATCCCCGCCCTCGATCTCGTGATCCTGGAAGATGATCGCAACTACTTTCCGCCGTACGAAGCTGTGCCCATCGTCCGCGAACCGGTGCTTGCCAAGCACCCGGAAATCCGCGACGCCCTGCAGGATCTTGCAGGAACGATTTCTGACGAGGAGATGCGCCAGCTGAATTTCGCTGTCGACGGCGAACATCGCGACGCCAAGCAAGTAGTCAGCGAGTTCCTGAAGAAAAAAGGGTTGTAGGACTCTTTCCGGGGGGGTGGCGGGCAAGGTTTCGCTCACGCCGCCGTTCTCCAGTAGGATGATTTCGTGTCTAACAACCGAGATGTCGAAGCGGCCTGGAAATACCACGATGCCACCAAACACTCGTACACCAGCGTGCGTGCGAACGCCCACACGCTCGATTGGAGCAACCTGCCAAGACCCTTCAAGGTCTATCCGACTCTAGAAGTGACTCGCCTCCCGCGGGAAACCCCTGAAATCGGAGTCGCGGCGCTGTCGGCGCTTGCCTCTGCGAAAGTTTCCGCGAAGCAGGCCGTACCTGATCAGGAGGTACTCGCCAGGCTCCTATTTCTCTCTGCAGGAATCACCAAGAGCAAAAGATATCCGGGCGGAGAGACTTTCTTTCGCGCCGCAGCCTGCACCGGGGCGCTCTATGAGATCGAGTTGTATATCGTCTGCGGAGACCTGCCGGGACTGGCGGCGGGTGTGTATCACTTCGGAGTCGCGGAATTTGGTCTACGGCAGCTGCGTGCGGGTGATTATCGGCCTGTCGTGGCGGCAGCCACCGGCAACGAATCCTCCATCGTTCATGCTCCACTGACCGTCATCTGCACCGGAACGTACTGGCGAAATGCCTGGAAGTATCAGGCGCGCACCTACCGCCATTTTGGGTGGGATAACGGAACGATACTGGCCAATATGCTGGCGGTAGCAACGGCACTCGGTCTGCCTGCAACAGTCATCTGCGGCTTTGTCGATGAAGAACTGAACCGTCTGCTCGATTTGGACAGGCAGCGGGAAGTCGCCTTCTCGCTGGTCCCGATTGGCTACGCGAAGAGCACGCCACTTGAGCGCCCGCCAGAATTATCGCCGCTGGGTTTGCCGTTAATTCCGCTCTCCAAGACCGAAGTCGACTATCCTTCCATGCGCGAGATGCACGCGGCTTCCTCGTTAACATCTTCCAAAGAAGTAATTGCCTGGAGAGGAAAAGGTCGGAAGGAAAAGCGCGCCGAACCTAAGGAGAAGCTCATCAGCCTGGATCTGCCGAAAGACGGCGAGCTTCCGAAAGATCCTATTGAGCAGGTGATCCTGCGACGTGGGTCGACGCGTCAGTTTGCTCAGAAACCCATCAGCCTGCCGCAGCTTTCCGCGATGCTCGACCGATCCACGCGCGGCATTCCCGCAGATTTCGTCAATCCGCCAGGTTCACAGCTCAACGACATGTATTTGATCGTGAATGCCGTCGAGGGTCTCGGAAGTGGAGCCTACTTTTATCATCGAGAGAAGCGGGCATTGGAATTGCTGCGCCACGGCAACTTGCGAAAGGTTGCCGGCCACCTTGGCCTGGAGCAGCAACTGCCGGCCGACGCCAGCGTGGCCGTGTTCTTCCTGGCTGATCTTCACAAAATCCTCGAGCGCTTTGGTAACCGCGGTTACCGCGCAGTTCAGTTGGAGGCAGGTATTCTTGGCGGCAAGTTGTATGTCTCTGCCTACGCGCAGCACCTGGGAGCATCCGGCCTCACGTTCTACGACGATGATGTCGTCCGCTTCTTCTCGCCTCACGCAGAAGGAAAAAGCGCAATCTTCCTGGTTGCGCTGGGCAAGAGCGTTTGAAGCGTCCACAAAGATCGGGCAGGCCCTCTCATCGTACTTGAATCCGGCATCTACTCCGGATTCTGGAAACTGTCTACAAGAAATTAAATCCGGCTCTCCCCGAGAACAAACACTCCGCTTCTGTCTTGCTTTTGGCGCGACAGACTTATCGCTGGCTGCGCTACAGGACTCTCCGCGGCAGCGTACGAGAAAGCATGTAGCGAGTGTCTGATCCTCAGCCGGACATCACCCCGACCTTCATCATTTCCCGCACACGAATGCATCGGTTGGATGCTTTGCGTTTCGCACTAACACTGCTGTTTATCGGAGGGGGTAGCTGGCAGGCAGTTTGCAGACCTACTGATCAGCAAGACTGCTCTATGGGGTTGCCATTGACCGTGGTCGGGCCAGCATTCAGAAACTCTCTCGATCTGACACTCTGGTTCCGTGCTTCGATCAACCCTTGGACGGATCGTGCAACTCAATGCGGAGATAAAGTTCTAGGCTTCCGCGAGGGAAGAGGCGATCTCGAAGGTCGCCTCTTCTCACAACAGTTTCCCGTCGATGCTTGCTGGTGCACGCTAGATCCTTCGCCAAGCTTCGGCTTGTCTCAGGATGACGGCATTCGAGCGTTCCCTTCTTTTCGAGCACGTGTGCCGTACCTCACGTATATTCGTGATCCCCGTCACACCCTGTTGGAACTCGCGACTTCATAATCGAGACTTCAAGTTGGGCCAGTTTTCATTCCGTTAGCCGTGGGGGTCACGGTGGCAAAAGGCACGGTCAAAATCGTCGTTGAGCGCTGCAAGGCCTGCGGCTTCTGCGTGGAGTTCTGCCCAACCAAGGTCCTGGCGCTCTCCTCAGCCTTCAATTCCAAGGGTTATCACCCGCCGCACGTGGTCGCTCCGGAAAAGTGCAGTGGTTGCGATCTGTGCGGCATGTACTGCCCCGATTTCGCCATCTTTGGCTACAAGAGTGGCGCCGCCAAGCAGGAGGTGGACGATGAAGGCTGATCCTCGTGGCGTGCTCACCGGCGTTCACTTCATTGATGGCGACCATGCCTGCTGCGAAGGTGCGCTGGCTGCCGGCGCCCGTTTCGCCTCCGGATACCCCATCACACCTTCCACTGAGATTGTAGAGCGTTTTGCCTCGCGTGTTCCGACCGTGGGTGGCATCTTCATTCAGATGGAAGACGAGTTGGCGGCGTCCATCACTTTACAAGGCGCGGTGTGGGGGGGCGCCAAGGCTTTTACGGTTACGTCCGGTCCGGGCTTCTCGCTCATGATGGAGCATATCGGCTATGCCGCCATGACCGAGACCCCGTGTGTTTTCGTGGACGTGCAACGAGGGGGGCCCTCCACCGGGCTGCCCACTCTTCCCGCCCAAGCCGACATGATGCAGGCCCGCTGGGGCTCGCACGGCGATTACCAGATCATCGCCCTATGCCCGAATTCGCCGCAGGAATGCTTTGACTTGACCATCCGTGCATTCAACCTGGCCGAGGAATTTCGGGTGCCGGTGATGTTCATGATGGACGAAGTCGTCGGCCACATGACTGAGAAGGTGGTCATCCCGTCGGCTGATGAAATCGAGATCGTGCCGCGCCGCCACACGCACAAACCAGCCCAGGAGTATTGGCCTTATGAAACCAATGGCGACATGGTCCCGGAGATTGCCCATGCGGGTGAGGGATACAAGTTCCACATCACGGGGCTGACCCACGATCATCGCGGTTATCCCAACATGACTCCTCCCATGCAAGACAAGCTGGTGCGGCGTCTGCAGAACAAGGTCCGTAATGCAGTCGAACGCATCACGCTGTACGAGGCCGAAGGCCTCGAGGATGCTGATGTGGTGGTGATTTCCTATGGCATTACTTCGCGGGTGGCACAACGGGCTATTGAGTTGGCGCGCGCGGAGGGCCTGGGTGTGGGCAAGTTCCGCCTGATTACCGCCTGGCCCTTCCCTGAACACAAGATTCGGGAACTAGCTCCACGGGTAAAGGCGCTAGTCGTTCCAGAACTCAATCTGGGGCAGATGGTGCGCGAAGTGGAACGAGCGGCCGCGGGTGAATGTCGGGTATTGGCGGTTCCTCATGCCGGCGGCAGTGTGCATCACCCGGAAGACATTGTCAAAGTCATTGTGGAGGCCAGCCGATGAGCGCCACCGCTACCAATCCCGTCGAACCCTTCCTGCGGATGGACCGTATTCCGCACATCTGGTGCCCAGGGTGCGGCATCGGTACCACAGTGAATTGCTTCACGCGCGCTCTGATCGACTCGAAGATCGATCTCGAATCGTTGGCTCTGGTCTCCGGCATTGGCTGCACAGGCCGCGTAGCTGGCTACGTGAAGCTGGATTCGTTCCACACCACACACGGCCGGGCGATTCCTTTCGCCACCGGCTTGAAGCTGGCAAACCCGAAATTGAATGTGATCGTTTACTCCGGCGACGGAGATCTGTCGGCTATCGGTGGCAATCACCTTATTCACGCCGCACGCCGCAATATCGATCTGAAAGTCATCTGCGTGAACAATCTCACGTACGCCATGACCGGCGGCCAAAGCGCCCCGACCACTCCCGAGCACGCGATTACTGCCACCTCGCCCTACGGCGCGTTTGAACCTAGCTTCAATCTGCCCCACCTGGTGGACGCGTCCGGTGCCGTCTATGTCGCGCGGTGGACAACCTTTCACGTCCGGCAACTCGCGCGCTCGATAGCCGAGATCTTCAAGAAGAAAGGCTTCTGCTTCATCGAAGTGCTCTCGCCTTGCCCCACGCTCTACCAACGGCGCAACAAGATGGGCGACGGCCTGGATACGATGAAGTTCTACAAAGAGAAGAGCAAGGTCAAGAACGGCGCCTCGACCAGCGAAGTAGGCCTCACCATTAACGGCGAAATCATCGTCGGCAAGTTCGTCGATCGTGACCGGCCGGATTATGGCTCGCTGATGAAAGCGCAGTTTCTGGAGGCGTTGGGCGACCGCTACGTGGATTGCATGGAGACAGTATGCAGCTAACCGAGCTTCGTGTCGCGGGATTCGGCGGCCAGGGGGTGATTCTCTCGGCCATTGTGCTGGGCAGGGCCGCTTCGATTCATCAGGGCGCGTTCGCCACTATGACGCAGAGCTTTGGACCCGAGGCCCGTGGCGGGGCTTGCAGCGCGCAACTGATCCTCTCGGGGACTCCTGTCCTCTATCCCTATGTTTGCCGGCCGGACATTCTGGTAGTCCTGTCGCAGGAAGCCTACACACGTTTTGTTCCGGAATTGAAGGATGGCGGCACCCTGATCGTTGAACAAGACCTGGTAAGGGTTGACGACTTGAAACCCAATACGAGGGTCTACAGCATACCGGCCACGCGGCTGGCGGAAAAGTTGGGCAAACGCATGGTGCTGAATTCAGTGATGGTGGGTTTCTTCACCGCAGTCACGCAGTTGCTCGAGAAGGATGCCGTGCACAAAGCTGTGGCGGATTCGGTGCCTTCCGCCTTCCGTGACCTTAATCTGAAAGCGTTCGAGCAAGGCTTTGAGTACGGCATGACCACGGGCTCCCACCCCATGGAGACACCCGAACCCGAACACGCCGCCTACTCGCAGGAGTAGGGAGCAGGGGCAGGTCTCAAGTCAGGTCTCGGTCCTCAGCTCTCGGGTCTCAGGAATCAATCCACGACGCGTGAGGTCATCTGCTGAGGGGGTTCTCCACCAGCCACGGCTTGAGCCAGAATCAACTGCCGGGCTTCGACCCGCAGGTTCGGCAGTTTCATCCCAAATAATATCGCTCCCCCGATACAGGCAACACCTCCCATCGCCACCGTGATAGGAGCGCCCAGCCGATCGGCTAAGGTGCCGCCGATCAGCGCTCCAAATGGCGCCATGCCCATGAACATCATCGAGTACATGGCCATTACCCTCCCGCGTAACTGGTCGGGCACCATGGCCTGTATCAATGTATTCGACGAGGACATCTCCAGCATCATGCAGAAACCCACCGGCGCCAGCACGGCAGCAGAGAGCCAAAAGTAGCGGGAGAACGAAAACGCGACGAGGAAAAACCCGAATCCCGCACAGGATAGGGCAATCCACTTCCCCAAGCCGCTCAGCCCGGAACGGGATGCCAACGTAAGAGCTCCCAGCAAGGCGCCCACACCGGTCGCGCCCATCAGGATTCCCAGCCCACGTGCGCCTCCATGCAGGATTTTGTCGGCGAACACCGGCATCAGCACTGTGTACGGCATTCCCACCAGGCTGACTAGCCCCAAAAGCAACAGGAGCGCGCGGATGGGTCCGGTACTCATAGCAAAACGGAAGCCCTCAAGGATGTGCTGCAGCTGCGAGCCATCGCCGGCCAACTTCCCCGGCGCCTGCACACGCATCATCAAAAGACCGATGATCACAGCAATGTAACTGACCGCGTTGGCGAAGAAGCACCAGCCTTCCCCGATACTAGCCACCAAGACGCCAGCAATGGCAGGACCCACGATCCGGGCTCCATTGAACATCGAGGAATTCAGCGCGATTGCATTCATCAAGTCTTCTTTGCCTACCATGTCCACCAGAAACGCCTGGCGTGCCGGGATGTCGAATGCGTTGACCACCCCCAGCAGGGCAGACAGCACGAAGATGTGCCACACCTGCACCTTGTCGGTGAGTGTGAGTCCGGCCAGGATAAATGCCAGGATCATCGCGGCGGTCTGGGTAGCAATGACGACGCGCTGCCGGTTATGACGATCCGCCGTTGTGCCTCCAAAGGGGGCAATCAGGAAGACAGGAATTTGGCCTGCAAAACCCACTGCTCCCAGTAAGAAAGACGAACCGGTCAGGCGATACACCAGCCAGGCCTGGGCGATGTTCTGCATCCAGGTTCCAATCAAGGAAACCAGCTGCCCACTGAAAAAGAGCTGGAAGTTTCGGTGCCGTAAGGCCCGCAGGGTCGCCGGCAGCTTGCTGCTGCGGGTTTCGGCGGCTGGATTACGTCCAGTCAATTCCGGGGTGTTATTGGAGTCGCTTTCTTGTGCCACGAAGTCCTCTTGGATGCTGCCGGCCAGCGTTCGGCATCGAACAAAGTTGACGAGCGGTTTTTGACCATCGCAACCTGCAAATGAATGTCACGACGTGATACCGCCGGCTCAAGCGATGAGTTACTTAGTTACCCTTGAAACCAATTTTTGACTTCCCAGGCGCAACAACCTGGGGTAGAGTTTGTGTGTTCACACTGCTTCGCCACAGCAGGGTGGAATTGAGTTCCCCAGTATAGAACCAGCCGATCCACGCACTGGATGTTCTACACCGAGGCGAAACGACCATGGATACCCTTCCGATTCAGCATGAACGTCGCGCAGCACAGCGTTTTGATTTTCAGCTACCGCTTTCGATCCGCCTGGCAGGGTCCGACCGCGAAGCCGTCGGGGTGACCCAGGACCTGAGTGCACGGGGCGCATTTTTCTACACCGACTGCACGGTGCCCGAAGCGGCGCAGATCGAGATAACCGTGGTAATGCCGTCGGAGATTACGTTAACGGAAAAAATGCGGGTGCGTTGTCGAGGAAAAGTTGTACGGGTGGTTCCGGCAACATCAGGAACCAGAATCGGAGTTGCGGTGCAAGTGGAAGGCTATGAATTCCTGCCGCAGGCGGAGAGCGCAGAAAACGACAGTTTTGCCAGGATTTCGGCTCTCCACGAACACCCCCTGGCCGGAAACTAGGCTCTCAAGCATGCCTCGCTGCGGCTGCCATGAGCTTGAACCTAATCGAACTGGCCGGAGTCCACTCCCCACAGAATTTTTCCGCTAGAGAGTATCTGCGATCTTGTAGGTCTGTCGGACGTTCTGCAGGCGGCCCAAGCGGCTGACCATCCCGGCCAGGTGTTCGTAGGAATCGGAAATTCGCGCCGGCGAGATGCGCAGGCCCGGTATGAGAATACGGGCATAGAGCTTCCCTTGCGCGAGCAGCGCATAGATCCGCAGTCGCAGAGCGCTGTTAACGAGTTCCTGACCGGCGGCGGCCACCTCGGGGTCTTGGCTGCGGCGCGCCGCTTCCCCGACTCGCAATAGCAGCACTGCATTCGCGACAACACACTGGACGTAGTCGATGCCAGCCCGTAAGCGCTCCCGCCGAATGGCGCGAAATTCCCCGCGGGGGAGATGTTCGCGCAAGTAACTCTCCTCGTCTGGATCGACCAGGTTTCGGAACGCAGCCAAATCTACCGGGCGCACTTGGTCCCGCAGGTCGGAAACGTCAGGTACTGCGGCGGCACGTCCGCGCAACATTCCGAAGAAGAAGGCCAGTGCCAAGATCGCGATTGCAATTAGGACGAGAGTGGTAATCATCGTTGCAAAAGCCTGCGCAGTTCGTCGTTCCAAGACTCCAGCTCTTGAACTGGCGCCAGCCGGGTGTTTTGGGTAACCGGCTCCTCCGACACCAAAAAGTAAAAGAGCCAGACCAGCACGGAGCAGTGGTACATCCCCATCACCACGACATCAAAGTAATCCGTTGGATAGGCACCTAGATAAGTTGTGACCGCGGAGGTCGCCAATTGCGTAGCAGAAAAAATCCCCAATCCAATAGCAATTCCGAAAACGTAACCACGCCAAGACAGTTTGAAGTAGGACGAGAAAAGAAATAGGAAAACGAGAGTCCCGCATTGCACAATGGCGATGGCGCGGTCCAATAGCGTCATCCCCGCGAATAGATAGGGAAAGTAACCAACACCAGGATTATGGGCTGCGACGGCGACGGCGATCAAACCGAATATGGCCATCGCCCAGCGAAAAGCTATGATCCCCAAATTTTGCAGCGCCGGATAGGAACGGAAAATCACAGAAACGATTTCGTGAATCACAGCAAAGCGAAGGGCAATACTGAAAATCTCACCTATCCACTCAGCCCATCGGTACTGATACCCGGTGACCGACGCATCATGGTCGAGGAAAAAGAGAACGGCATTGAGAATGACCTGATAGACGGTATAGATGAAAAAACTGGGGAACTCCCGGTGCAGGCGCTGCTTCACCATCAAGGCGGCGACAGCTATTTGCAGGGCATGGGGCGCAATCCAGAGGTAGTACCAAAAAAAAGAATGGGGATACATATAGCCCGTCGCAGCCCAATATACTCCTTTGCTGACTACGACAGCCTATGTACCCCCGGGAACGG
>DATEPX010000283.1:0-3226 GCA_035272945.1 Terriglobales bacterium | reverse complement strand
GAAACCGCTTAAGCAGGTAAGATTGAGAAAATTGTTTCCGACAAAGTTGTATCAGAAGTTGTCATTCAAACCGCAGCTGGAACCGTAACCTCGATTATTACAACTGGCTCAGTGAAGCGAATGAATCTCAAAGAGGGACACACCGTCTTTGCGATAATTAAGGCCACCGAAATGTCTGTCGAAAAGGAATAGCCATTCCGTCGTCCCTGCTCTGTCGGGACCCTGGCTCTGCGTTAACCCGCAGCAGCGCGCGAGGCGGAACGCCATTGATGCAAGCGTCGCAGACCGCCGGGATCGATCTGCCGTCGAAGGCGCTAGTCTGGTAGGATGCCGCAGGTAAAGCGTGGCTTTCGTTTAATGAACCGATCTGCATAACACGGCGACACAGCGTAGCCAACACAGGCCTCAGTCGTGAGTAAGATGGCCGCCGCGCTCAGAGAAGTGTCGAGAAACGCGCGGAGAATGTAGGGTTATCTCCTATCCCAAAGGAGGGGGCGAGCACTACCTCATAGCTGGCACCACAAAATCTTACCAATGCGCTATTGCGGCAGACGCAACCGCCATCGCTTGTCTCCATATGAAACCGATCGACAGATCCCCAGCGTCATTATTCACCACTTCGACATCGAATCCGAATGTGAAGGAGCCGACCATAAATAGAGTCGAGACTCGGGAGGACAACTTGGAAGACAGGGCGAAACCTTTAAGAAGTTCTATGAGCCGCCGTTCCTTTTTGGGCACTTCGCTCGCCGTCGGAGCAGGAACCATCGGCGCCGGACTGTTGGCTAATGCCCCCACTGCGAGCGCGAGTGTTGATCTCACGGTGGGAGACGCGGACATTCTTCGATTCCTGGCGGCAGCAGAAATCATCGAAGCCGATTTGTGGCAGCAATACAACGAACTCGGCGGCATCCAAGACCCCGAAGTCCCCGGCGGAACCGGAAATCCAGCCTACACCGCTGCCCTTGCGGTGCTGGACGAGGACATGGACCAGTACATCCACGACAACACCGACGATGAGATCAGCCATTTCACGTTCCTAAACGCCTTTCTGGCTTCGAAAGGGGCCGAGCCCGTCAATCTGGATCAGTTTCGTACTCTGCCAAGCAGTCAAGCGACTGGCGCTCAGCAAATCGGACGGCTCACCAACTTGATGCAGCTGACCGTCAACACCAGCTTCTGGACGCGCTACCGCAGCGACTCGCTGAACCCCGACTTCGGTGACACCCTCCCACAAGCCGTCCCGGGCCTAGCTGCCGGGCAATTTCCGGCGATTCCGCGCAGCAACGCCGACCTCCACCCGCCCCGCCACCTACAAGCGATCGCCAACACGGCCGGCTTCCACTTCGCGTGGATCGAGCAAGGTGGCACCAGCCTGTACGCGTCGCTCGCCCAGCGGGTCACCGACAATGACGTGTTGCGAATCCTGCTCAGCATCGGCGGCACTGAGATTATGCACTTCCAGACCTGGCAAGATAAAGCCGGCAATGCGCCTCCCCTGACCGATCCCACGAACGGCTTGGTCTTCCCGGACCTCAACGCCGACGGCGAACTGACCCAGACCAACCTGATCATGCCCGAGCCGACAATCTTCCTTCGTCGTCGGTTCCCGATCTGCTCGATCATTCGTCCGACCGAGACACGCGGAGCTGCAATGGCCGCGCTCAACGCCTTTACCGCGGACGGGCTGTTCATCGGTCAACCGTCGGCGTTTTTTACCCTTCTGAACGGCCTTGCGCGGGCAGCGGATGCGGCCCGACGCATGTGAGACGACGATCACAGCTAAAGGGAATGCGCCCGCCTTAAGCGGCGAGCCTGATATAAAGGATTCTGGGAGTGTTCTTCGCCCTGCCATTGGTGGCAATGTCTTAGCTGCTGCTAGCGAGGTGAATTGTTCACTGCACGAGCGGCCAGCATCTGGTGCCGCACAATGCATTCACATAGAATGAATCGCAGCCAGCCAATAGTCCTTACCTGCGCGCGGCCCCACCACAGCACAGAGCTCACTCTGAAGAGGGATCACAAAACCCCGCGGACGCGCAATGGCCGCGAAACGGAGGAGTCACGATGTTGGAATATGAAAAGGTTAAAATTACTTAGTTTAGTGGGCATCACATCGATGGCCCTAGCTAACGCCGGATGGGCAGCTGGCCACGGCGGCGGTGGAGGAGGATTCGGTGGTGGTGGTTTTAGTGGTGGCGGTGGCGGGCACACCGGAGGCGGTGGTGGTGGTGGTTTCCACGGCGGTGGCGGCTTCCAAGCAGGTGGGTTCCATGGTGGCGGACAAGTCACACATGGAGTTGGCAGCCGCGGAGGTGGTGTCGGCTTTGGCGGAATGCGCATGCCAAATGGTGTTCCGAGCTTTGAAGGCGCTGGACCCCGCTTCTCTTCGTTTGGGCATCCATCCCACGCACAATCTCCGGTCATTGGCCCTCGCGCACAACCTTCGCGCCCGGAGGCCACAAGGCAGTTGGCTCAGCGCTTTCCGAGCCTTAGCAAACACATCGCCGCGCAGCATGACGCGAACTGGCACAACGATTGGGACCGGCGCCATGTTCACTTTGACCATGGCCGCTTCTTTGTATTTGTCGGCGGGTTTTGGTGCGGATTAGATGACGGTTTCTTCCCGTGGGATTACTTACCCTACTACCCTGACGATTACTACCCGTACGAGTACTACACGAACACTGACCCCTATGACTCCAACGGAAGCACTTATGACCTGGGCTCAGGTGATGGCGCCACGGTTCAAGCTGTCCAGACGCAGCTGTTCAACCTGGGGTATTACAATGGCTCCATTGACGGCGTTTTTGGACCGTCAACCCGTGATGCAGTGGCGAAGTACCAAATCGCAAATCACCTGAACGTAACGGGAAGTTTATCGCCCGATACGATCCAGTCCCTTGGCTTAGTGCAGGCAACCCCAAGTTAAACACGGACGAAGAAATTGCTAAGTGGAGAATTCCTACGAACCGGAGTTAGCTAGGACAGCCTGAAGAAAGAAGCAAGAATGAAAATTGGATTCATCGGTCTGGGGATAATGGGAAGTCGCATGGCGACGAACTTGCAGAAGCATGGCTGTTCATTAGTCATGTTTAATCGCACTCGCGCCAAAGCAGAGCCGTTGCTCGGTCCATGCGGAACATTCTCAGATTCCGCGGCAAAAGTTGCCGATCAAGTGGAAATCCTATTTACGATGCTGGCTAAGCCCGACGCAGTCGAAGAG
>DATEPX010000282.1:0-18563 GCA_035272945.1 Terriglobales bacterium | reverse complement strand
AAACGGGATCACTTCGCGCAAACTTTCGGCGCCGGCCAGGATCATCACAATGCGGTCCAGACCAAGAGCGATGCCGCCGTGGGGAGGCGTGCCATAGTCCAGCGCTTCCAGAAAAAATCCGAAGCGGTTGCGGGCCTCCTGCTCGGTCATGCCGAGCGCGTGGAAAATCTTTCGCTGAATGTCCTGGCGGTGGATACGAATAGAGCCGGAACCGAGCTCGGTGCCGTTCAGCACGACGTCATAGGCTAAGGCGCGGACTGCGGCCGGGTCCGATTCCAGCTTATCCATGTCCCGTTCATGAGGTGACGTGAACGGGTGATGGGCGGCAGCCCAGCGCTTCCCTTCCTCGTCCCACTCGAACATCGGGAAGTCAGTCACCCAGAGGGACCGGAAGTCTCCGCGCACGAACGCACCATGCTTCGCAGCATATTTCTGAGCCAAAGCCACGCGCAACAGGCCAGCAGCCGTGTATACCGCATGGTCGTGCTGCTTGACTTCGGGCTTCACGCCGCCTTCCGAAGGATGAGTACCAGGCTTGCTGTCGCCAGCAACGATCACGATCAGGTCGTCGGGGTGCGCACCACTTTTTTCGCGGATTTTGGCAGCTGGGTCGGGAAAAGACTTTTCCAGTCGCTTGAAATCCTCAAACAGCTTGGCATTACCTCTGCCGTTAAACAGTGGCTTGATGTCGTCGCGTTCCTTGCGTGAGAGCTCCCCGACTTTCGGGATGCGGATAGCGACGATCGGCAAGCTCGCACTCACGCTGAGGGTCGACAGATTCTCTTGCGCAAAGGCTTCGCGAACGTCGGCCATCGCGGGCAGACGCATGTCAGGCTTATCGCTGCCATAGAGCCGAATGGCCTGGTCATAGGTCATGCGCGGGAACGGCGTCTTGATGTCGAAGCCGGCAGTCTTGAACGCGGCAGTCAGGAAGCCTTCAACGACTTCATACACTCTGTCCGGCTGAGGATAAGACATCTCCAGGTCGATCTGTGTGAATTCCGGCTGGCGGTCAGCGCGCAGGTCTTCGTCGCGGAAGCAGCGCACGATCTGGAAATATTTGTCGAAGCCCGAGATCATCAAAATCTGCTTGAACAATTGCGGCGATTGCGGCAGCGCATAGAAGCAGCCCGGCTGAACGCGGCTGGGAACAAGGTAGTCGCGGGCACCTTCAGGGGTAGACCGGGTCATGAACGGGGTCTCGATCTCAAAAAAGCCTTTCGCCGACAGATAGTCGCGAATCGCCATGGCCACTTTGTGACGCAGCTCCACATTGAACTGCATTGCATCGCGGCGCAGGTCGATGTAGCGGTACTTCAACCGCATCTCCTCGTTAGGCAAAACCGTCTCGCCGGGTAGGAATGGCGGTTGCTTGGCCTCGTTGAGGATGCGCAGTTCTTCGGCCACCAGTTCAACTTCGCCGGTGGGAATGTTCTTGTTGACAGTATTCGGATCGCGTTTCTTCACCGTGCCGATCGCGGCGACGACGTACTCGTTGCGCAGCGCCTCCGCCTTATCGTGCAGCGCGGGATTTCGCTCGCGATCGAAGACCACCTGGGTCACGCCGGTGCGATCACGGAGGTCAATGAAGATAAGACTCCCAAGGTCGCGGCGGCGATTGACCCAGCCCATGAGCACAGCCTTTTGACCGGCGCCGGAGACGCGGAGGGCACCGCAGGTATGGGTACGTTGCAACTCGCCTAAAAAGTCGAGCAAAGGTCTTCCTCAGTCTATTGGGAATACGGCTCGGAGCCGAATCTGGAATTATAAATTGGTCGTTGGTCGTTGGTCTTTGGTCGTTGGTCGTCGGCCAAAACTGAGAATCGATGTCCGGGTCGCGAGCGAACAACCAACGACCGACGACTGCTTCACAGATCATTGGCGCTCCAGAGATTGGGGGTGGACTGTTGAAACTTCAGCTTCCACTGCTCTCCTTGTTTCACCCACGTGTCACTTAGGTGCTGGTAGCGGGGACGCTGGCCGGGAAACACCGCGTCGTAAGTCACCACCGCGGCGCCGTCATTCAAAGGCACAACTTGAAAAAAGTAAAGGATGGGCTTCGTCCTGTTTTGGCCGCCATACGTTGGAATGCCTTCCAGCAAGTCGGCTTTCCCGTAGCCGTCACCGTTAGTGGCGATCGCATAAAAATCACTGTCGACCGCATTCCTGATATACGTGATATCGCCACGTTGAAAGGCATCAAGTAGATTTTTCTCGGCACTGATCAAGGTCTGCTCCAGGGCGGATTGAGGGCTCTGTGGCAGTTCGAAATTACGGCCATCCATGCGCAGCGCGATGGCGAGAATGAATAACACCAGAGAGAATCGGCGCGTTCTCATAGTACCTCCGCAGGGTAGCTTCAACTTCTTGAGTGCCTACGAATCTGACCATGTGGAGGCGGGCCTCCGACGCGCCTGGATGGGTCAAAGACCCGTCCCCCCCCACGACCGAGGGTTTGTTTTAACGATCAGATTGTATCTTGGCTACTAATTCCTGGCGCGGAACCGATACTTGTTCGCCAGTTTCAAGATTTTTGACGGCGAAGGAATCCGCCTTAACTTCGTTCTCGCCGACGATCAAAGTAAACTTCGCGCCTAGCTTCGTGGCCGTTTCGAAGGACTTCTTTAGACGGAAGGTTTCGTCTCCGAGTTCCACGACCAGGTCGTGACGGCGGAGTTCCCTCGCCAAGCGCGCAGCTTCGCGGTTCATGCCCGGTCCGAGCGGTGCGATATAAACATTGGGCTTGCGCAGGACCGCATCGGCCGACTCTTTCAGCGACATCACTAGGCGATCTTCGCCGATGGCAAAACCAATCCCAGGAGCGCTGGGCCCGCCTAGAGATTCTGACAAGCCATCGTAGCGGCCGCCGCCCAGAATGGCGTTCTGGGCACCGAGGGCGCCATGCGTGAACTCGAATGCAGTGCGTGTGTAGTAATCAAGACCGCGAACCAAACGATCATTCATCACGAACGGGACACCTACTGCTTTTAGGATTTCCTGCACTGCTTCGAAGTGCTGGCGACAAGGTTCGTCAAGAAATTGGCTGATGCGAGGCAGCTTCTCAATGATGGGCTGGTCCTCTGGGACCTTGCAGTCAAATACACGCAGCGGGTTCGTCGCAGCACGGCGCTGGCAGTCGGCACACATTTTCGAAACCACAGGTTGGAGCGCCTTGCGCAAAGCTTCGTTGAACGCGGCACGATCGTTCGGGCAGCCCACTGAGTTCAATTCCAGATTCCAGCCGCTAATTCCTAAGCGGTCGAGAAACGTGGCGAGCAGTTCGATAACTTCTGCATCGCGAGCCGGGGACTCGCTGCCTGCGGTGGGCGGTCCAATTATCTCCGCGCCAATCTGGTAGAACTGGCGGTAGCGGCCCTTCTGCGGACGTTCCCGGCGGAACTGCGGTCCGATGTAGTAGAGCTTGTTCAAACCGCGTTCCCATAGCTTGTGCTCAATATAGGCGCGCACGACGCCGGCTGTGTTCTCGGGGCGCAGGGTCAGGGACTGTCCCTTCTCGCTCTGGGCGCGGCCGCGGTCTTCCCAGGTGAACATCTCTTTGGAAACGATGTCGGTCTCCTCGCCGACCGAGCGCGAGAACAATTGCGTCTCTTCGAAAACGGGCGTGCGGATCTCCTGGAAGTTGTAGGCGCGGAAAACATCGCGCCCGGCCGCCTCGACGAAGTTCCAGAGCGCCGTGTCGGGCGGCAGCAGGTCACGAGTTCCGCGGACGGCTTTGATCATGGGTCTCAGGCCGCAGGTCGCAGGCGCCAGGGCAAGCTTACGCTGACTCCTGACTACTGATTCCCGACTACCGACTCCTGACTACTTCATCTCCCGCAAATACGATTCCTTGTAGCCGAGGTAATTCTGCGCATGCAGCAGGATCATCTCCCGGTCTTTCTCTTCCAGGTGACGGCGAAATTTTCCCGGGAAGCCCATCCACAGTGAGTTTGGTTCGACGATGGCTCCCTCCGGAATCAGAGTTCCCGCTGCGATGATGGAGCCAGCGCCGATACGCGCGCCATTCAGAATCACAGCGCCCATGCCAATCAGGCTCCGGTCTTCAACTGTGCAACCATGCAGGGTCACCGAATGCCCAACCGTAACGTAGTCGCCAATAAAGACTCCGTATTTCTCTTTCATCCCATGCAGCACGCTGCAATCCTGAATGTTGGAGTAGTGGCCGACGCGGATCGCATAAACGTCCCCGCGCAGCACCGCATTCATCCAAACACTGGCGTGCTCGCCCAGTTCGACGTCGCCGATGATCTGCGCGGAGGTGTCTACATAGCAGGTCTCGGGGACTTTAGGTGCCATGCCTTTGTAGGAGCGAATCATGCTGGTTCGGTGCAGGGGGCCAAAGATAATGAAAATAACACGCCCTGAGGCTCAGGCCCAAACAGGGTTCGCCGTTGTCCCCGATCCTGTCCAACCTCTACGATTGAAGGACATGACTTCCCAACATGGGAAGAAGCCACTCGGAAGAAGGTCACCGGACACAGCGTTTAATAGGCAGACGGTGCTATCTATAAATTCTCCCGTTGCTTTTTCCTTGGCTTCGTTCCTGCGCTTCGTTCCAAAAAATCTGGATGCAGGGGCAAGCCTATGGTGCGCGCTTCTCTTGACCTCCTCAGTTATTGCTGGAAGACATTCATCAAGAATTTCGACTGTACGGTGGCTGCTGTGTTCTGCCGCCGCGCAAGACGGCTCAACTGGAGCGCGGTCGCGCTGGTCAACCTGGCCAACGGTCTTCGCTATTCCGCTACTAGCAATGGGTATGGCAGCTTCGTTCTTGAACTGCTGCCGCCAGGGGATTATCCGGCGCGGGCAGAGGCTCCGGGCATGTCGCGGCAAAGCGGCTCCGCCATTCACGTCGAAGTTGGAGGGACCACAATCCTCAATTTCCAGCTCTCGGTGTCCGGGACCCAGGGAGACGGTCACGGTTTCCGGAGCACCGCAACTGGTGGAGACCCAACCTTCCGCCATGTCGGCAGTGATTGATGAGCGTGCGATCGAGGGCCTGCCTTTGAACGGACGCCGTTTCACCGACCTCGCTTTTGCTTGCTCCGGGCGTGACTCAGGATCCGCGCGGGCTCACGTCTTCCTCCAACGGAGATTTGGCCTTTGGCGGAGTGCGTGGCTATCAGTCCAGCTATCTCGTCGATGGGGCACACGGATTTACGACGTTTGGCCGTTCTTCTTTCCTGCCCCGGCGGACCCGCGAACATCGGTTGCATCTTGCAGAGACCCTGAGCCTGGAGACTGGGCGTCACTCCTAGAAATTCGGCGGGGACGTTCTCACGACGCAGAACTCCTATTCGCCGGCGGCGGAACGCGGCCCCAGTGTGACCGGCCAACGCCACCGCTTTGTCTTCTCCTGGCTGGCTGAACCGCGGCCGTTTGACCGGGGTCACGAGTCCCTGGGGAGAGTGTTTAATAACTGGCGCATCTCGGGGGTTTGCACCGTGGGCAGCGGTCGGCTGGCAGAGGCGCGAGTGTTTGTAGATCCTAACTGGGACAACAACGACATCGACAGCAACGACATCAATGAGCGCTTACCGGGTTATGGCCGCAATGTGCTTCGCTGGGCCGGATTACGCACCTACCGATTTTCGTGTAGCGCGGCGCCGTCCTCTTGGTAACCGCTTGAAAAGTGAGTTTGTAATCGAGACTCTTAATCTGTTCAGTCGCAATAACAAACGCCGGATGGTCCGCGACCAAGGCTTTCTGAACCCTGCCGGACAATTCCTGCAAGGCGATAAACTCCTTGGCATCAATTACTTCCCGGGTCATTACCAGAGGCCTGCAAATTTCCTCTCCGCCACCAACGCCTATGCTCCGAGACAGATCCAGTTCGCTTTCAGGATAACCTTCTGAGAGGCCGAAGAGATTGGCAGGGCCGGTGATGGAGCGAGGAGCTGGTTTTTTCCTCCGTAGCAGCCACATACCTCTTGACTATCCCTTAGAAGCTTGCAATAACTACAAGGTCCAAATAGGACCGGTTTGGGGGTGTGTGGCGTTTGGCGGAAGTCAGAATTCAAGAGGGCGAGTCCCTCGAGAACGCATTGCGGCGCTTCAAACGCAAGGTGCAGCAGGAAGACATCATTAAGGAAGTCAAGCGGCATTCGTTTTACCTGAAGCCCGGCGAAAAAAAGCGTGTAAAGGAAGCACTGGCTCGCAAGCGTAGCCGCAAAAAGGCACGTAAAGAACAAGACTAAGTTCGTTGTTGAAGGGTCGCCACCCGGGTGGCGACCCCTTCCTTTCTAGCTAGTCTTTTGAGGCCCAGGGAAAAATCGCTGTCGAAAGATTCTTGATTTCATACCACGGGAATTTATCCATGCAGACGACGCGCATGGCGGGCCGAACCCAGGGAGCAAACGAGGGGTGTTGTGGGATGGACCCCCGTGCCGTCAGGCGCGGCAAGAGTGTTAGGTTTCTTCGCCGAGGGGGTGCGCAGGGAATGGGGTGAAGGGAGCATCTCTCAATGGAATTCCAGGACAAGGTACTGAAGTGCGTGGATTGCGGCGCCGATTTTATTTTCACTGCCGGGGAGCAGCTGTTTTTTCACGATAAACAGTTTAAGAACGAACCGAAGCGGTGTAAGGCATGCAAGGCAAAACGAGTGGCTGTGCTGGGGGCGCCTCCGGCCAGTGGCGGTTCGAGCTATGCCAAAGTCGAGACCCGCACCACCTGTTCGCAGTGTGGCAAGGAAACAACCGTACCATTCAAGCCGACTCAGGGACGGCCGGTCTTTTGCCGGGAGTGCTTCCAGCAGCGGAGAACAGCCGCGGTCAGTGCCTAAGCTTCATCGAAGCCAGGCCGTTCTCGGACCCTAAATGGCGAAGTGGCCCGCGTGCCGGGTGTCAGCCCGCCTTTCTTGTTCCCTTTCCGTCTGTCTGAATTTCAGCCGCAGACGAAGAATCGGCGGCGCGCCTGCGCTGCTTCTCGTCTTCATGGTTCACGAGCAGGGCTTCGATCTGGCGCACCAAGTCCTTGGTGCCAACTGGCTTGATCAGCAGCGAGTGCGCACCACGTTCCCGCCAATCGTCTTCAATAGGTGGGTAAGCTGTGAGGATCGCGGTCGCCGGCCGGTACTCCTGGTCCTTAGCCGCGCGCACCACTTGCCAACCGGCGTTTTCCGTTTCCATACGCATGTCGGTAATGACCATCTGGTAAGTGCCAGCTTCCAGCTTGTCGACCGCTTCGTTAACGGAATTCGCGGTGTGAACCTCGAAACCATGCATCTCGAGCACCGCTTTCAGCGTCAGCAAAACAGGAACGTCATCATCCACCAAGAGGATGCGCCGCTTCATGAGATACCTCTTTCGCCCGAATCCTAAAGCTGTGAACTTGCGAAAGTCCTCGGAGTACCGAAGAGCCGCAAACCAGTTCGCGCCGCGCATAAACCAGATTCTTGCACTACTATATTAGGGTGGCTAGTTTTTATATACAGAATTTTGGCTGCCGCGCGACCCAGGCCGATGGCGCGGCTATGGAACGGCAGTTCAGCGAGCGCGGGTTGGAGAGGGCTGCCAAACGCGAGGAAGCGGGCATCGTCGTCTTGAACACGTGCACGGTGACGGCTGCGGCCGACCAGGATGCGCGTGCCGCCATTCGCCGGATCTATCGTGAAAATCCCGAATGCCAGATCCTGGTGACCGGCTGCTACGCGCAGCGAGCGCCCCAGGAAATCGCGGATCTGCCGGGCGTGAAGTGGGTAGTGGGCAATTCGCATAAGCAGAGCGTTGCCGAAGTTGCGTTATCACCGGCAGCGGCGAAAGCCAGTTCGTCCTTGAGACCGCTTTCTACACGCCTGGAGGCGTGCCGGGATACGCACCAGGCTTCTGAAGTATCTTTCGTGCCGGTCGAAGCGCTTACTGAGAACCGGGAACTGCCAACAGAGAACCGAATTTTTGTTTCCGACATCTTCGCGCACACGGAACTGCTGGCCGCACCGGTTTTTGACGCTGCCAACGGACGCACACGGCCCAACCTGAAGGTCCAAGACGGATGCGACAACCGCTGTTCGTTCTGCATTATTCCCTACGTACGCGGGCAAAGTCGGTCATTGCAACTTGACGAAGTGATTCACGAGGTCACTCAGTTAGTAGCGGCGGGATATCGCGAGATCGTGATCTCCGGAATCAATCTGGGCCGCTGGGGGCGGGATTTCTCCCGGCCCATGCGATTTGAAGACTTGGTCTCGGCCATTCTTGACCGCACGCCGCTGGAGAAACTGCGCATCAGTTCGGTTGAGCCCATGGACTGGAGTGATCGCCTAATCCGGCTGGTCGCAGGGTCGCCACGCATTGCCAAGCATGCGCACGTACCGATGCAGTCGGGCAGCGACCAGGTGTTGCGCACCATGCATCGCAAGTATCGGCCTTGGCACTATCGCGAGAAGATCGAAAGAATCCGCGCTTCCATGCCCGCAGCGGCCATCGGAGCCGACGTAATGGTTGGCTTCCCCGGAGAGACTGATTCCGATTTCGAGGAAACACGGCGCATGGTAGAAGATCTGCCCTTCACCTACCTGCATGTCTTCACCTACTCCTCGCGTCCGGGCACACCCGCAGCAGCCATCTCCGGGCAAGTACCGGTTCCAATCGCCCGCGAACGCAACCGAATTCTTCGTGACCTGGCGGAACGGAAGAAGCTTGAATTTATGAAGTCCTTTATCGGTAGATCGCTCGAGGCGATTACTCTGAATGTCTCGGATGGCAAGTACACAGAAACACTTACCGATAACTACCTGAAACTGCGACTCGCTGGGGAGCACGAGCCCAATCACCGGGTTGAAGCGCAAGTCCTGCAGGTCTCAGACGGTTCGCTGGTTGGCTGCGCTGCCCTCTAGAGCCTCCGGTCGTATCTCAGGTTGCATGCTATAATTTTTTGATTGTAATTGCCCTGTGTAACCAGCCGGAGGACTCTATCGACAAACGTTTTATCCGCACCAACGAGCGCATCCGGGCACGCGAGATCCGCGTGATCGACGATGAAGGCAAGCAGATTGGTATCCTGCCGCCGTTTGAAGCGCTCAAGATGGCCCGCGAAAGAAACCTGGACTTGGTTGAGATTTCACCCACCGCAAATCCCCCTGTGTGCCGCATCATGGATTACGGGAAGTATCTCTACCAGCAGGAGAAAAAAGAACGCGAGGCCAAGAAGCATCAGAAGACGATTACGGTCAAGGAAGTGAAGTTCCGGATCAATGTGGACGATCACGACTACGAAACCAAGAAGAACCACGTGCTGCGCTTCCTGGATGAGGGAGACAAGGTCAAGGCAACGATCTTCTTCCGTGGGCGGGAAATGACGCGCACCGGGCTGGGACGGGAGATTTTAGAGCGGCTGATCAAAGACGTGGCGGAGAAGGGGATTGTCGAGTTCCGGCCGCGTCAGGAAGGCAATACGCTGCACGCCATTCTGGCCCCCAAGAAGACTGATAAGGCGCCAGTACAGCCCCGGGTCAGCCAAGCGTAAGAAAACAGCACCTGGCATTCAGCACTTAGCCATCGACGCGAGTCCTGACCCCACGGCAATGATGAGGGGCTAAATGCTAAGTGCTAACTGCTAAATGCGACAAACAGAGAAACTATGCCAAAGCTAAAAACACACAGTGGCGCATCCAAGCGCTTCAAGAAAACTGCAAGCGGCAAGGTAAAGCGCGGACATTCCCATTTGCGCCACATCTTGACTTCGAAAGACAAGAAGCGCAAACGCAAGCTGCGGACCGCCGTTCTGGTGGACCCCGCGGATCAGCCCAAAATCAAGCGAATGATCCCGTACTAGTGTGGTAGAGACGGGGCTTGCCCCGGCTCCCGAGACGCAGCATGCCGCGTCTCTATCAAGGCGCGTGAAGAGGCTTTAGGACCTCAGGTCTCCTGCCTCCAGCCGCCGATAAGTTGGAATCAAAAAGGAGCACATCATGCCTCGGGTCAAACGTGGGACCAAGCGGCGCGCCAAGCGCAAGAAGATATTAGATCGCGCCAGCGGGTATTTCCTTACCAAGTCCAAGTTGTACCGGTCTGCCAAGGAGGCGGTCGAGCGCGGGCTGAAGTTCGCCTACTCTGGACGCCGCCAGAAGAAGCGCCAGTACCGCTCGCTGTGGATCGTGCGCATCGGCGCCGCCGCCAAACTCAACGGGATGAGCTATAACAAGTTCATCCATGGGCTTAAGAAGAGCGGAGTCGAACTGGACCGCAAGATCCTGGCCGACCTGGCGGTGAACGATCCTGGCGCCTTTAAAAGCCTCGCCGAGCAGGCGAGAGGCGCTCTCGGCGGGGCCGCGTAGTAAACCAGCCTTTAACAATTCGCTCTTAGCTACTAGCTTTTAGCTCTTAGCCTGGGATGGGTAGGGGTCATACGCTTGCCTCTCCCGAGGTACTCGTCAAGCGGTTATTACTTGTCAAGCGCAGCGAGGAATCTGCTTTCGTGTGGCGCGGACATTCTTGTCCGCGGGTTATAGCGCTGGGATGACAAGGCTTTGAGACATGGCATACACCGTTCCTAAATTGAAGGATTACTCGGCGGCGGCTTTGGACAAGGCCGTCCGAGAGCTGCTTTCTGCTCTCGAGCAGGAGTCGAAAGCCATTGCTAACGAATCCGATTGGAAGGCGTTTCGCGACCGGTGGATGGCTCGCAAGAATGGCGTCCTGACTCAAGTCAACGAGCGGTGGCTGAAGCCGGCGCCCAAAGATGCTAAGCGCGAAGTCGGGCAGCGGGTCAATGAGCTCAAGAAGCAAGTCGAGGAAGCGGTCGAGCAGACGCTGGAACGGCTGCAAGGCGGAGCCTCTGCCGCACGCCTAGCGGCCGAGGCACTCGACATCACCCTTCCCGGCATCCGCCGGCAGCTTGGCGCCGAGCATCCGGTCATCAAGACTTCAAACGAGATGGTGAGTATCTTCCGGAATCTGGGATACTCCGTCGAGGAAGGACCGGAAGTCGAAACCGACTACTACAATTTCGAGTCGCTGAACTTTCCACCCAATCATCCCGCACGGGACACGCAGGATACGCTGTTTATCACCGGACAACAATCCAAACCGCTGCGCGACCGGCTGCTTTTGCGTACGCACACTTCGCCGGTGCAGATTCGAACCATGGAGAGGCTGAAGCCGCCTATCCGCATTGTGATTCCCGGAAAGGTGTATCGCAACGATCCCCCCGACGCCAGCCATTCGCCGATGTTTCACCAGATCGAAGGCCTGGCCGTCGACACAAACATTACTTTCGGCGATCTGAAGGGAACGCTGGATCACGCCATGAAAGCAATGTTCGGGTCGAGTGTGAAAACAGCTTTTCGGCCGTCGTTCTTCCCTTTTACCGAACCGAGCGCAGAAATGCTGGTGAGTTGCTTCATCTGTGGAGGAAGCGGCCGGCGCGGTACCGAACCCTGCCGTCCGTGCAAGCAGACGGGCTGGATCGAAATCCTCGGTTGCGGGATGGTCGATCCCAATGTCTTCGAGTTCGTGAAGCACAACGGCTACGACCCGAGTAAGGTCAGCGGCTTTGCCTTCGGCATGGGGGCCGACCGCATCGCGCTGTTGAAGTACGGCGTGGATGACCTGCAGTTGTTTTTCCAGGGTGACGTGAGATTTCTGGAACAATTTGCGTGATGTAGCGCCGCCGTGCCAGCGGCTGTCGCGTGGGCGTCTCGCCCATGCTGCGGGGCGCAGGATGCCCTCAACCCAGCCGGCAAGATGCCGGCGCTACAGCTAAGCATCGAACATGAAAATTTCCGCCGATTGGGTGCGTGATTTCGTTGACCTCAAGGTTGACAACCGGCAGCTTGCCGAAGACCTCACTTCTGTGGGGATTGGTATCGAAGAAATTGCCGGCGGAGGTGACTCCACGGTTTTCGACGCCGAGATCACTACCAATCGTCCCGACGAGATGAACCACTACGGTGTGGCGCGTGAGGCGGCGGCAATCTACGAGGTGCCGCTAAAGCCGCTTGCACCCACGCTTCCGGAACCTGCTCAAACCGCAAGTTTTCCCATCGAAATTCAGGATCCAGAAGGTTGCGGGCGCTTCACCGCTCGAATCGTTCGCGGAATAAAGATCGGACCGTCGCCTGCCCATGTTGCGCAAAGACTGGCGCTGCTCGACCAGCGTCCTATTAATCTTGCCGTAGATGCGACCAATTACGTGCTGTGGGAGATGGGTAAGCCCACACATGCTTTCGATCTCGATCTGCTCGAGGGCGGAAAAATCGTGGTGCGCCGGGCCGCAGAGGGCGAAACGCTCAAGACACTCGACGGCGTCGAGCGCAAGCTGACCAGCGAAGACCTGGTCGTGGCCGATGCCCGCAAGCCCGTGGCCCTGGCCGGCGTCATGGGCGGGTACGGCACGATGATTACCGAAAACACCCGCAACGTCCTCATTGAGTCCGCGTGGTGGGATCCGGTTACGATCCGCAAGACCTCGAAGAGTCACGGCCTGCACACGGATGCCTCCCACCGTTTCGAACGCGGCGCCGATTTCGAATCAACTATCCTCTCCTGTGATCGCGTTGCCGAACTGATCCTCCAGGCAGGAGGCGGCCAACTTGAAGGTAATGTCATTGATCAAATAGCACGGCCGATTGACCAGGCGCCAGTCGCTCTGCAAATGTCCGAAGTGCAGCGCATCCTGGGCTGCCGGGTAACGGCGTCGGATGTTGCTCGCATTCTCAAACGGCTCGGGTTCGACATTAGTCCGGAGAGGATGGACTCGTCCGAGTTCACGGTACGGATACCCTCGTGGCGGCTGGACGTGGAGCGCGAGATCGATCTGATTGAAGAGGTCGCGCGACTGTATGGGTACGACAAATTCCCCAACACGCTACCTGCTTACTCGGGTGCGGTCATCGATCTGCCGGACGCTACGAAAGACACCAAGCTGCGTTCTTCGCTTTTGGGCCTGGGATACAACGAGGCGGTCTCGCTGACGTTCATTTCGCACCAAGATGCCAGAAAGTTCTCGCCGACATCTTCTATCGAAGTGGCCAACCCCCTGAGTGAAGAGGCGTCGGTCATGCGAACCTCGATGCTCCCGGGCCTGCTGAACATGCTGGCCTATAACCTGAATCGCGGCATTCCGAACCTGCGCTTGTTCGAGGCAGGAAAGGTCTATCAATACCTGGGAACTTCGCCGCTGGAATCTAAGCAGATTTCGCTCGGCGCGACAGGCAGCGCGGTTATGCCCAGCGTCAACCAGCCGGCGCGTCCTTACTCGTTCTTCGACCTCAAGGGTGATATAGAGACTCTGTTGCGAGGCTTCGAGCACGAGTCGCTGTATTTCGACGCGCACACGGCCGCGTACTTCCATCCCGGAAGCTCGGCGCGCGCGGTCATGGATGGTGTGACGGTGGCTCAGTTCGGGCAGATTCATCCCGATGTGGCCGCCGATCGCAAGCTTCGCCAGGAGGTATTCCTAGGAGAGTTGTACCTGGACCGTTTATACAACCACGAACTCCGCGAGCCAAAATACGAGGCGCTGCCCCGCTATCCGGCTGTGGAGCGCGATTTCTCGTTTGTGTTTGCCGATCCGCTGTTGTTCGAGAAAATCCAGGAGGCCATCGCCGCGCTAAATATCAAAGAGCTGCGTCGTTTTATCCCGGTAGAAATCTTCCGTGGTGGAGCCATCCCCGCAGGCAAGTATTCCGTGCTGCTGGGCGCCACGTTCCAATCCGGCGAGCGCACATTGCGCGAAGATGAAGTTGCGCGGTGGTCTTCGCAAATCATCCAGACGCTCGAAAGTCTGGGTGGAACGCTGCGGGCGTGATTCGAATTGTTGATTGTCGATTTTCGATTTGCACCAGCCATCCGTCTTAAATCAACAATCAAAAATCGGCAATCGACAATTCCTGTGCTAGTCTGACCAACCATGGCCGACGTCGCTGCCCAACAAAAGCATTTCCTCAGCGGAAGAGTCGAGCACTTTACCGAATCCGTCATTCGCGAGATGACGCGCCAGGCAATGCTCTATGGCGCTATCAACCTCGCGCAGGGTTTCCCTGACTTCCCTGCTCCCGCCGAGATCAAGCAGGCCGCCCAGGAGGCGGTCGCGGCTGACATCAATCAATACGCCATCACCTGGGGCGCCAAGAGCCTGCGCCAGGCGATTGCCCGCAAGATGCAGGAGTGGCAAGGCATTTCGATCGATCCGGAAAAGGAAGTGACGGTCTGTTGCGGATCGACGGAAGCAATGATTTCCACTCTGCTGGCGATTTGCAACGCCGGTGACGAAGTCGTCATCTTCGAGCCCTTTTATGAAAACTACGGGCCGGATTCTGTTTTATCCGGCGCCAAGCCGCGATTCGTGAAGCTGCGCCCCCCCGAGTCGAAGGACGGTGAATGGACCTTTGATGAGCAGGAGTTGCGTGCCGCCTTCCACAACAACACCAAAGCCATCATCCTCAACACTCCGAGCAATCCGACCGGCAAGGTTTTCGGCCGGACCGAACTCGAACTCATTCGCGACTTGTGCGTCGAGTTCAACGTGCTGGCCATCACCGATGAAATTTATGAGCACATCCTGTATGAGGATGCGCAGCACATTTCAATCGCTCGCCTGGACGGCATGCGCGAGCGGACGGTCACAATTAATGGGCTCTCAAAGAGTTACAGCGTGACCGGATGGCGCGTTGGCTGGGCAGTCGCTCCGCCATCGATCACCAACGCAATTCGGAAGGTCCACGATTTCCTCACCGTAGGCGCCCCTGCTCCATTGCAGGAGGCGGGGGCGATCGCGCTCGACCTGCCCGCGATTTATTACCAACGACTGGCGGAAAATTACCGTACCCGTCGCGATCACTTGATGCCCGCTCTAGTCGAGGCCGGATTCCGCTGCTTCCGGCCACGAGGCGCCTACTACGTCATGACGGATATCAGTGCATTTGGCTTTCCCGATGACATCACTTTTACCCAATATCTTGTAAAGGAAGTCGGCGTAGCGGCGGTGCCAGGTTCCAGTTTTTACGACGATCCCCGCGATGGCGCTCAGCAAGTCCGGTTTGCCTTCTGCAAGCGCGATCAGACGCTCGATGAAGCGGCACGGCGTTTGCGGAAGCTGCAAGGAAAGGCTCGGGGCTAACATGACCCGATCGGCCTTCTCCAAAGGCGGGCAGTGAACAAGCTTCGCCATTCTATAGTCATCTTGACGCTCCTGGTGTGGGGCTTCGCAATTGTCAACGGCCTGCATACCCATTCCCGCACGCGTTCTGACACGGTGATTGCAACCCGGCTCGGCATTGTTCTTCTGGCAATTCTTGGATTCATCATCGGCATTGAAATGTTCTTCAGCGGCTTTCGAATCCTGCGCCGCAAGTGGCTCATTGAGAACACTCCCACCTCTACCGTGCGGGGAGCCGCGATCGGACAAGTGGAAGTATGCGGGAAAATAATTGGGCCCTACACCTTGATCTCTCCCCTGTCGGTGCTGGACTGTTACTTTTACAAGGCAATGGCCTGGCAATCCGAGGGTTCCGGGGAGCGCCGGGAGTGGAAGAGCGCGGGGGAAGAAGTTTTGTGCACTCCCTTCTTCATCGAGGATGAAACCGGACGCATGCTGGTGGACCCACGAGGCGCTGAAGTCGATGTTCCGAAAGACTTCGACGAAGACGGCTCGTTGGATGCTATGCCAGAAAACGTGCGTCGCTTCGCAGCCCGGCGCGGAATTTCCGCCTGGGCAGCGGCGAGATTCGAAGAATACTGCATCAAGCCGGGCGACAGCCTATATGTGCTCGGCACCTTCAGCGAGAATCCCGAGGCAGCGGGCATTTCCCATGCCCGCGCTGGACAAGATGGATTTCTCAGTGAAGCAGCCGCCGATCTCGAGCGCCGTTCAGTGCTGGATGCGATGAATGCGGCCTTGCCCGGGTATCGTCAGCGCAGCACGGCCGTAATGGCTGAGTTTGATTTGAACCCACCGGTTGTCTTGCGAAAAGGTGACGGACCATTTTTCATCTCGACACGCAGCCAACGCGAGATACTCGGCCACCTGACCTGGACCTCCACCGTATCGATTTGGGGCGGGCCGGTGCTCGCACTGGTCAGCCTTGCTGTCTTGCTGCAACGGCTCGGCTGGTGGTAAGCGGGCTTTCTCGGCTCCGATACTTGAACCTTCCCATAAACACAATGACGTGGCTACGCGGGAAATCGGTTGTGGAGTATCTGACGCCGATGGTCTCGGGGCATGGACTCCGAGCGGCGGTTCTTGTAGCATGGCCCGCGTGAAAAACGTGAGATCTCGCAGTCGCAGGCCGGCGGCGACAGGCCGTGGCGCTCCGAAAAACGTCGATGAATACGTTGGTAGGGTTCCAGAATCCACGCGCAGCACTTTCATGAAGCTGCGCGCAGCGATTCGATCGGCGGTGCCGCCGGAGGCTACCGAAACCATCAGCTATCGGATTCCCGCGGTCAAGTACAACGGAATACTGGTATGGTTCGCCGCCTTTTCAAACCACTGCAGTTTGTTTCCCACTTCCTCGGTCATCGAAGCTTTTAAAAACGACCTGAAGAGGTATTCGACCTCCAAAGGAACGATCCACTTCCCCGCGGATAAGCCGCTGCCGACTGCACTCATTAAGAAACTGGTGAAGGCGCGGGTCGCGCAGAAAGAAGGCAATAGGCGGCACTGACCGGTTTGCGATCGAGACCGGTTCATGCCTCGCAAAGACAGCGGGATGCGATTCTGTGCTCCTTTGGCTATTTCCAGCGCTGAGCGAAAAGCTCACTCGACAACTGCTGCGGAGATCGGCCGACCCGTTTGCCCTCTTTGGTAACTCTGTATTCGCTCTGCAAGCGCTTCAGGATATCATCCTTTGGCGCCCCTGCCCGCTGCCAGCACACGATCAACGTATTGCTTCAGCTCTCCCGCATAGGCACGTAGCTGCAGCCTCTTCTCCACCGAGACCTCTGTAACATGCCCGTGATTCTCTGGCGCTCTTCCTCGGCCAGCTCGGCCATGATTTTTCTCGTGATCGGCTTGCCTGATCTGCACTTGTGAACGGAACGATAAGCTCAGAAGCGCGCATAAAACTAGCGTGAGCACGGAGGCGAGTGCCCGAGGGATTCCGGGAAGGAAGAAAAATCCGGCAGTCATCTTGTCATGGCCCGGTAAGAACGCCGTGCGCATGACCCCCGGTTCATTCGTCCAGCGGCCTCCGAGGTAGTATTCCCAACTTCCGGACTGGAGAAAGTAATAGAAATAGAATCCGAAAACCAGCCCCGGACAAGAAAAACAGATCATGCGTTTTGTCCGTGATTCGATCTCTTTCCAGTAGCCGTTCTCCTCGTTGATGTCCGGGCACGATCTTTTGCACCCTGTGCACCTCGCACATTGAGAACTTGGTGTCTCCAGCAGGCTGCGCGGTTCTGTTATATCTTCTCGATAAGCGAAACAGGCCACAGATAGTTGCACCAGGTCTTGCCGGTATACAGGATTCCGTAAGCAAACGCCGCCAGTGAGATCAGCACAAAAAAGGCCGCAATCGCGCGACCATTGCCGTTAGTTGCCACCAGGCGAAGCCAAAGACAAGTGAGGAATAGAGCAAACGCGACTAGATAATAGTTGGACTCAAGCTATGGGGAAGCCTTGCGCTGACCGGACCACCCGAAACGATTCGGTAGCTGAGCGACAAAGCTAAGCGGGCAAATACGCGCCATCGATGGTAGCCAAGCAGGACGATGAAGAGTGGCAAAGCTGCAATGACGACTGTCCATACCAGCCAACCTGCACGCGCGGGTGTCAAAGACCCGAGGAGGGGCGCAGAAAGGAACATGGCGAGAGCGATCCACCCCACCGGCTCACTCCCAACCACGATTTAGGAGCAGGCCCTTCTGGTACCGGGGGTGCGGTTGCAGAGGACGACATGTGGACTGTGTGTCTCATGGATCCCTGGAATGTGCTGTATCGACGCCCGGGAAGGGGAGAGCGCCTGACGCGCGGGGAAGGATATAGAGTCAGCTGCGATCCGCAATAGAACGAATGATTCATAGAACGAAAGATTCATCCTCAACGCTTGGGAAATTACATCGGTAGTCCGAACTTTGATCTGCGTCCCCAAGACATGGGTTCTGCAGATGGTCGTGGAGTATACTGCGCACACAAAGAGTCCGTCCGAGGTCAATCGGTTATGCCAGCGTTCCGTCGGAAAAGCAGGTTCTCGCGCATCATTCTGGTAGCGACTCTCGTCACCGCGACAGCTCTCACACTGTCCGCCCAGAGTTCGACTAAAGCTAGTAATCCAATTGATCAAGTCTTGCGAGCGGCAGTCAATGAGAAGAAGATCCCAGGCGTTGTGGCGATGGTCGCAGTGGCCGATAAGGTCACGTATCAAGGTGCGTTTGGAAAGCGGGATACGACTGAGAACATCGAGATGACCGCAGATTCTATTTTCCGCATCGCTTCGATGACCAAGCCGATCACATCAGTAGCGGTTATGCAGCTGGTCGAGAGTGGACGCGTGAAATTGGACGAACCTGCTGCGACTTACTTCCCTGAGCTTGCCCACGTTCAGGTATTCGACGGATTCGATGCTAGCACCGGAAAAGCAAAACTCAGGCCTCCTGAAGCAC
>DATEPX010000281.1:0-34984 GCA_035272945.1 Terriglobales bacterium | reverse complement strand
CCTGAGACCCGCCTCACACGGCTTCTTATGGTTCAGCGCTTTCATTTGATTTTTCTGTTAGTTCTTCTCACCCCTTTTCCGGCTCCGGCACAGAGCCGGGTTGATTGCAGTGTCCTGAATAGCCGGATTCTCAAGGAGCCGGTGCGGTACTGTGTGCTGTTGCCGCCCGGCTACGATCCTCATTCGGCGCGGCGCTATCCGGTGCTGTATTTTCTTCATGGACTCGGGAACAACGAGCAGACCCTTTTCAACAGCGGTGGCTGGAGTGTCATCGAAGACTTGCGCCAACAGCATAAGATTGTCGATTTCCTGATGGTTGCCCCGGCAGGGAAGCAGAGTTTTTATATTAATTCTGCCGACGGCAGGGTTCGCTATAACGATTTCTTTGTCGGTGAGTTCATGCCGTATATCGAAGCCAACTATCCGATCCGGCGGGAACGTAAAGCGCGCGGGATCACGGGAATCTCCATGGGCGGGTATGGTGCGCTTCGGTTCGCATTCACTTATTCGAAACTGTTTTCGGCGGTGAGCGCGGAGAGTGCTGCTTTGATTACTGACTCACCGGCGGAACTCAATACTGCGATGCGAGCCCGCACGCCGCTGGGCAGACTGCTGAGCGTGGTTTTTGGTAATCCGATTAACCTGGCGCATTGGCGGCAAAATGATCCGTTGGCGTTGGCGAAGAAGAACGCGGCCGGCGTGAGAAGGGTCGCGATCTATTTCAACTGCGGACGTAACGATGACTATGGCTTCCAGAAAGGCGCCGAGGCGCTGCATCGGCAGCTTCAGGCTGAAGGAATCACGCACGAGTTTCATCTTTATCCCGGCGATCATAGCTTGGATTATTTTCAGGAACACATCGGCGAGACGATAGAATTCCATTCCCGGGCATTTGAATCGGCAAAGTAAGCAAGGAAGCGTTTCGTGAAACATGCCATTTTGGGGGCGGGTGGTGTGGGTGGGCTAATAGGAGCCAGCCTGGCGCATTCAGGGGAGTCCGTAACCCTGGTGGTAAGGCGTGAAGCGCTGGCCAAATACCCGAACCAATTGCACCTCGAAAGTCCTTTCGGAAAGTTTGATGCGCAGGTCACGGCCGCGGCGGAGGCCCCGGCGGTTGATGTGGTGTGGGTTACCGTAAAAGCCACGCAGCTGGAACCGGCGCTGGCTTCACTGCGAGATGGTCGTCAAGCGCGAGCGATTGTTCCGTTACTCAACGGAATTGACCATGTTTACTCGTTACGGTCGCGCTACGGGGCGGAGCGCGTGATTCCCGCGACTATCAGCGTCGAATCGGAGCGCGTCAGCCCGGGTCAGATCGTGCACCGCTCCCCGTTTGCGAAATTGAATGTTGCTTCGAGCGGGCGGAGACTCTTGCAGGGAACTCTCGATCAACTTCAGAAAGTCGGCTTTACCTGCCAATTCGTTGATGACGAGCAGACGCTGATGTGGAGCAAACTGGTGTTCTTGGCTCCCTTGGCCCTGGCAACGTCGGCCGGTGGTAAAACCATTGGCGAGATCAGAGCGGATTCAAGCTCGCAGCAACAACTGGAGTCCTGCGTGCGGGAAGCTTGTTCGGTTGCAATTGCGGAGGGCGCCAGGGTAGACGCGGACGGTGTCATTGCCATGATCCGCAGCCTTCCCGGGCCGATGCGCAGCTCGATGCAAAAGGATGTGGAGCAGGGAAGGTCTCCGGAACTGGACGCGATTGGAGGCCCAATCTTGCGCGGGGCTGAGCGGAACCATCTCGAGGTCCCGATTACGCGCAAGCTGGTCGAGGCTGTCGAACGAAAAATCCGCTAATGCTGGCTCTCCGCCAGCAATTGCTCCAGATACTGCTTCCAAACCGCAGGCAAGGTGTGGGTGCCGTGGCCACGAGTCTGATCGGTGATGGGCAACCGGACAAAGCGGCCACGTTTTACGTTCTTGATTTCCCTTTCGGCGATTCCCAACTCGGGTGGATTGATCTGGTCGTCAGCTGAATTCACGAACATTACCGGGGCGTTGATTTGATCGAGTCTGTGGGATGGGTCGTAGTCGCGAGAGGCGTCAAAGGCGTACAAGAGGTCGTTCGCGTCGGTTCCGGCCATGTGCGTCTTGAGGAAATTATCGACGTAGGCATCGGCTTTCGCACGGGTAGGATACTCCTTCTGCATCTGGAGCGGGCTGCTGGTCATGATCAGAAAAATGTGAAACGCATCCTCCAAGCCGCGGGGTTCGTGCTTGTACTCGCCATTCATCCACCCGGGATCGGTGCGGACAGAGTCCATGATCATTTTGCGCATCATGCGATTGCGGCCTGCAATTTCGACGGGTAGACAGGCCAGGGGCATGACGGCATCCATGAAGTCGGGATAGGTCTCTGCCCAGATCCAGGAATGCATGCAGCCCATGGAGGTGCCCATCAGCAAACGGAGATGGTTGACCTTCAGTCCGTGGGTAAGCAGAAGGTGCTGCAAGTCAACCATGTCATCGTAGGTATAGTGCGGAAACTTGGCGTGCAGGCCGTCGCTGGGCTTGGTGGAGTGACCATGCCCTACGTTGTCGGGAAGGATGATGAAATAGCGGCTCGCATCCAGAAGCTGCCCGGGACCGAAGAGGACGCCAGCAAAGCGTTCTCCAGTGAACTGCTGTCCTGAACCGGTGGTGCCGTGAAGGATCATGACAGCATTGGTCACGCGTCCGCTGGAGTCAGTGGTGGCTTTGCCGTAGGTTGCGTAATGCAGGTTCAGTTCAGAAAGAACATCGCCTGACTTGAATCGGTAATTGTGAACCGTGAAATCGGCTTCTGCGGGTTTGGGTAACTGTTGAGCGAGGAGAATAGCAGGTAGCACGAGATGGATAGCAGCTAGATGGAAGGCTGTTTTCATGGTGGAGGAGCTTACTAAGCGAGCAACTGGTTGCGCAATGGTCGGCTCTGAACGTTATGGACGGCAGCGGAAGTTTGCTAGCAGAGCACCCGCATCCGCTATAATCTAGGCGAATCTGCCGTCGCGAGCGGGCGTAGTTCAGCGGTAGAACGTCGGCTTCCCAAGCCGGATGTCGCGGGTTCGATCCCCGCCGCCCGCTCCAAATCCTCTAGAAACGGTTGAAACGGGGACCGGCGGGAGGAGCCAGTTCACGGCGGGATAATGCCCGGTTTTTGAGGCTTCCTCCCAACTCTATTTTTGGGGCCAATTCCACGCACCCGTGCCGCCATAGCCACCCGATGGCTTTGCTTTAGTTACTTACGTTACTTTGCCCATATACGAGACTGCCCTACGATTTAAGCGTAGGGATGGCATATGACTCTGGTTAGCAATACAAAAGGGCTTCTCTTACCAATGTTCCTGCTGGCGGTGACTATTGGCGTGCAGTCGCAAACCGCTTACCAGGTTGTCCCCGTGTCAAACGGGGGAACCATTGCAGGAACCGTGAAGTGGTCAGGTCCGATCCCGCACGGATTGACTGTGCCCGTGAACAAGGATCCAGAAATATGCGATCCCGACGGGAACAAGACTAGAAACCTGGAGCGCCTGATCGTGTCGTCCGAGGGAGGGGTGGCCAACACGGTGGTGTTTTTGAAAAACATCTCAAGTGGTAAGGCCCTGGTTCTTCCGGAACCCAGGCGCAAGCTGGACCAGAAACGTTGCCAGTACGAGCCCCACATCCTGCTGGTTCCCCAAAGCGCGGCCTTGTCGATGAAAAGTTCCGATCACGTGCTGCATACCATCCACATGGATGGGGCGGCCAGCTTCAACCTGCCTTTTCCGTTTGTGGACCAGACGGTTACCCGAAACATGGATAGTGCAGGTCTGGTGAATTTACGGTGCAATGGCGGACATGTGTGGATGAATGCCGAGATGATGGTGGTTCAGCATCCCTACTATGCTGTCACGGACGAACGCGGACACTTCGAGCTGGACAACGTCCCGCCCGGCCGCTACCAGTTGGTGGCGTGGCACGAAGGATGGCACGTGATGGGAAGAGAAAATGCTCTCGACGTTTTCACCCAGAAGAGCATTCAAAGAGTGATTTTCAGCCAGCCGAAAACCTGGGAAGAGTCGGTCGTCGTCGAACCTAACGGTCAGAATTCAGTAAACTTTGCGATTTCTGACAAATAGCAATCCAGGTTTCAGCAGAATGATTCTCATGCCGCGCGAATTACGGGTTCAGCAGCTTAGTTTTTTAGCGGTCACTGCAGAATAGTTCGAATCCTGCCTAATTCATTCAAGCTCATTGGCCCGAGAGGAGGGAGTGGGGTCTTCGCAGCAATCATCCTCGGGCTCAGGGCCGATGCAAAGAGCCAGCAGCAAACCTGCCAAGGGGATCCAACAGGCGAGCAGAATTGTCGGATCGAATGGAACCATCCCTCACCCCCTTGTCTTGGGCAGGAGTATACCCCGGGATGAGGAGAGATAGCAACTATATCGTATTACGATAGTATCCGGTACTTTACCGGGTGCAAACCGTGCCTACCTGGGGCCCGTTTCCATTTGCCGGCGGGCTTCCTCGTGTGCCTGGCGAGGGTCACGGCTGGTAACCTGCTTGTACCAGGCGGGATGGAAAGTCCACGCCCAGGCTTCTGAGACTGAGCCACGGGTCATGGAGTGGAAGGTTCCGGGCTCGCCAAACGTGCTCAGATACAGGTGAATGAAAATCCCAAACAACATGATCAGCGCGGAAATGTCGTGCAAGACGTAGCTGATGGCAACGATGATGCGGCCGAGAGTAGGGCCGAACGTAGGGGCTCCCACCCACAGTATGATCCCCGTAACCAGGAAAACCACTGAACCGATCAGAATCTCCCAGAACTGCACCTTCTGACCGCCGTTGAAGAATCCGGTTTCCGGTGGCTCGAGCTTTTCCGGTTTCAAGACCTGATTTTTTAGGCCGCGGATCCACTCCGAGTCTACCTTGGTCCATCTCATCGCCTCCAGCCAGTTAAGGACCTGCAATCCAAAAAAGAAGCAGAAGGCCACACCAAACCAGGGATGCATGGAACGAGCCAAGGCTCCACCGCCGAAGATGGGAGTGAACCAGCGGAAGAGCCAGGGCAAGTAGATCCCGAAGCCGGAGAACAGGGCGAGGAAGAAGAAGAGTGCCACCATCCAGTGCAGGACGCGGGTGTACGGACGGTGGCGGAGAAGTTCGCCTTGGTAAACGTCGTTGGTGCCGATGCGGTCGAACAGACCACGGCCTTTATCGTCGAAACGGTCAACCGCGGTTGCCATGTTATCTCTCCTTCCTCGGTGGCTCGGGCTGAGGTTTACGCGGACCAACGGTCACATAGTGCAGGCATACACCCAACAAGCCAAAGAGCGCCAACGTTCCCAGGACCGGCTTAGCCAGCCACTTCCAGACGGTGTAGCTCCAGGGAATTTGCGGGTCCTTGGGCAATCCCCCGTAGAGTTCAGGCCGGGTGGCATCATGCAGCACGTAAATCACGTGTGTGCCGCCGATGGATTGAGGATCGTAAACGCCGGCGTCCTTATATCCGAAGTGTTCGCGGAGTTGCTTGGAGCGCTCCTCGGCGATGAACTTCATGTCTTCCTTGCTGCCGAACTTCAGGCAGCCCGTGGGACACGCCTTGATGCAAGCCGGCTCCAACCCTTGGCCCACACGATCGGAGCAGAGCGTGCATTTGTAGACCTTTTTTGTGGTCTGGTTGAACTTCGGTATGTTGAACGGGCAACCGGAGACGCAGAACTCGCAGCCAATGCAGTTCTCCTGGTTGAAGTCCACGATTCCATTGGAGTACTGCACGATCGCGCCGTCAGCAGGACAGGCGCGCAAGCAGCCGGGATCGGCGCAGTGCATGCACTGGTCCTTGCGCATCAGCCATTGGATGGTGCCGTCTTCGCGCTCGTGCTCGTTGAACTTGATGAGATTCCAAAAGCTCCACGCCGTTTCCGGCATGGTCTGGTAAGTGTTGTCGAAGGTGGTCGGAGTGAACGGCATATCGTTCCACTCGACACACGCCACCTCGCAAGCCTTGCAGCCGATGCAGGTGGTGGTATCTACCAGCTTGCAGACTTCCAGGTCGCGCTGTACGCCTTCGCCGGGTATCGGCCCGGGGTGGGCCGAGATCTGTTTGATCTGAAGCGTCCTGCGGTCGCTCATCTTCGTCCCACCCTTTCTAGGCTTTCTCGAGCTTCACGAGGAAGCCTTTAAATTCCGGCGTGAATGCGTTCGGGTCAATCACGGTCGGGGTTAGTTGGTTGGCCAAGGACTTGGCCGTCTTGTCTTCGTCCTCGGCAATGCCGCGGAATCCCCAGTGAATCGGGATTCCTATTTGGAAGGTTTCTTTGCCGTCGATCTTCATTGGCCGGATGCGGCGAGTCACCATGGCCTTGGCGATATAGGTGCTGCGTGCGCTTGTGACCTTGACTTTATCGCCGCCGCGAATGCCTTTCATGTCCGCCAACTCTTTTGGAATTTCTATGAACGGTTCCGGCACGAGTTGGACATTCATGGGGTTGTTCTTGGTCCAGTAGTGGTAGTGCTCGGTCAGGCGGTAGGTGGTGCAGATGACGTTGTAGCCCTGATCCACCGTGCCGTACTTATCCAAGTCGGTTTTGTACTTCTTCACTACCGGATTGCTGTTCTGGTTGGGGTGTAGCGGATTGGCAATCGGGCTTTCGATGGGCTCGTAGTACTCGGGGAAGGGTCCATCGGCCATGGCGCCCAGCGGGACAAAGAGCCGACCCACACCCTCGGGGTTCATGATGAATGGACCCATGTGGTCCTTGGGACTGGAGTCAGGCTTGAAGTCGGGGACATCGTTGCCGACCCAGGACTGCTTGGCCTCATCCCACCAAACCTGCCGCCGCGAAGGATCCCACGGCTTACCATCGAGATTGCAGGAAGCACGGTTGTACATGACGCGGCGGTTCATGGGCCACGACCAGGCCCAGTTCGGGTAGATGCCCAAACCGGAGGGGTCATCTGTGCCGCGCCGCTGAATCATAGCTCCGGCTTCGGTCCAGGAACCGCAATAGAGCCAGTTACCGGACATTGTGGTGCCATCATCCTTCAGCATGGCGAAGCCCGGCAGCTGCTGGCCCGCCTTGATTACCTGATTGGTCTTGGGATCGGTGATGTCGGCAAGCGCCTTGCCGTTGATCTCCTTGGCGACTTCAGCCAGCGAGGGATTTTTCTGATCCGTGTAGGTCCAGGAAGCGTTGAGGATCGGGTCGGGGAATTTCCCGCCTTCCTTCTGGTAGAGTTCACGAACTCTCAGGAAGATGGTAGCTAGAATTTCCTGGTCCACCTTTGCATCTCCCGGCGGAGGTAACGCGACATTCTTCCATTGCAGCCAGCGAGCGGAATTTACAAAGGTTCCGTCCTTTTCGGCAAAACCGGCTCCGGGCAAGCGATAGACGGTGGTATTGATCTTCTTCATGTCCTCGGTCGAGATGCCGGGCGCCTTCCAGAACTCGCTGGTTTCGTCCGGATAGATTTCGCAGACCACCAGCCAGTCAGCCTTCTTCAGCGCGGCTATGTTCTTTTCGGAATCCGGACCGATCATCACGCCGTTCATGCCAAAGGCGAACAGGCCTTTCACTTTGCCTTCGTACATGTCGTTCCAGATGTTGACCCAGGAATAGTTGCGGTCAATCTTGGGCAGGTAGTGGAAAGCCCAGGCGTTCTGTTTCGTCGCCGCTGGGCCGTACATTGCCTTGAGGAACGAAACCGCAAACTTGGGCGTGTTGGACCAATAGTTGAAGGAATCCCAGGCATCGGGTTTCGAAGCCGTTGGGGTGATTCGCTTCAAGTAGGCGGCAAAGTCTGTGTCGGCGGGGTTTGGCATCTTCAGATAGCCGGGGAGGATGTCGAAAACGCCCGCCATGTCGGTGGCGCCTTGGATATTGGAATGGCCACGCAGGGCGTTGACGCCGCCACCGGCGCGTCCCACGTTCCCCATCAGCAGCTGCAGCATGGCTGCAGTGCGGATGATCTGAGTGCCAAAGCTGTGCTGAGTCCAGCCGACGGCGTAGATGATGGTGGCGACTTTCTTCATGTCGCCGTCTTTACGAACCGAGGTGTACAGGTCAGCCGCTTTCAGGAACTGATCCTTGGGAATGCCGGTGATGCGCTCCACCATTTCAGGCGTGTAGCGCGAATACTGCTGTTTAAGAAGCTGAAATACGCAGCGTGGATGCTGCAACGATAGATCATAAGCGACCTTCGGTGGAAGCATTGGGGGAGGCGGCGTTCCGCCTGTACTCTTTGCTCCGGCTGGGACACCGGCCTGATGCCCTTGGCCTCCGAGGGTGTCGCTGGTGTGCGCCTTGCGTGCCGCAGCGCCCGCTGCGGCTGTCGCTGCAGCAGCTTTGCCGGTCAGGTCGCCACCCTCTTCGTAGTTCCAGGTGGCCTTGTCGTAAGTTTTCTTTTCCGGGTCGAAGCCGGAATAGAGGCCGTCCTCGGGCAGCTTAAAGCCGTCTTTGATCACGAAGGCTGCGTTGGTGTAGTCGACGAGATAATCGTGCGCGATGCGGTTGTTCTGGATGGCGTAGTTGATCAAGCCGCCGAGGAAAGCGATGTCGGCACCAGCGCGAATCTGGAGGTAGAGATCGGCAGTCGCGGCGGTGCGCGTCAGGCGCGGGTCCACCACGATCATCTTGGCATTGCGATGCAGCTTGGCCTCGATAGGCCATTTGAAACCGCACGGGTGGTTTTCCGCCGGATTGCCACCCATGATCAACATCATGTCGGTGTTCTTGATGTCGATCCAGCCATTGGTCATCGCCCCGCGTCCGAATGTTGGCCCCAAACTGGAGACCGTGGGGCCGTGTCAAACCCGGGCCTGGTTTTCCAGGTAGCAGACCCCCAGGCTGCGCATGGTCTTGACGACCAGATAGTTGAACTCGTTGGTGTCGGTGCAGCCGCCGGTGAAGGCCATCCCTTCGCAGCGGTTGACAGTATGCCCAGCGGCATCCTTCTCGAGGAAGGTGTCGTCGCGGGTCTTCTTCACCTTCTGTGCAATCTCGTTGTACGCGTCGTCCCAGGAGATGTCTTCCCAGTGGTCAGAGCCTGGACGACGTACCTGCGGTTTCAGCAACCGGCGGTCGTTCAAAATGTCCTGCTCGAGGGAAGAACCTTTCGGGCAGAGCGTGCCGCGATTGATGGGGTGATCGGGATCACCTTCGACGTGCACTACCTGCGGGATCGCGTTTTTGGCCTTGTCTCCCAGGGTGTAGATGATGACGCCACAGCTGACCGAACAGTACGGGCAGGTGCTACGCGTTTCAGTGGCTCGGGAGATTTTTAGGCTTTGGGTTTGAGCGTAGACGGGAGTGAGGTCGAATCCTAAGGCGGACAGACCTACACCTCCCACGAGAGTGCCTTTGAGGAAAGTTCTTCGCGAAAACTCCATAGTCGCCCTCCGTGAGTCGACGTACCGGGAAGAAACGGAGGTTGCTGGTTGCGACCGTCGCAGACTCGTACCGAGACGGCCGATTTTCTGCACTGCCCCAAAAGGAGGAGTGAAACTATACCCTCTGCGGCTGGCGACAGTCAACGCAGGGGATGGTAGTGAATGGTAGTGCAGGTCTCAGGTGTCGGGTATAAGGTGTCAGGTCTCGGCCAAGACCTGAAGGCCTCCCTCTTGGTTCAGCAAAACGGCTTCTCAGGCTTCCGGACATTGCGTCCTGACTTTCCTAGGCCGATAATTCCGAGCATGGCGAAAAATCCCTGGCAGCAGCGTGCGCAGCGCGCACAAGCGTTAGCATCCAAGCACGCATTCGCGGCGGAGATCCTGGGCTTCTATGTCCAGATTGCACGCTTCCAGGAAGAACTGTACCAGCGATTGGAAGTGTCGTCCGATCGCAAAACCAGCCACTCCCAGCGCACCCTGCCAGGTCCACCAGAACTGGACGAGCTCAAGGGCAGCTTTGAATCTTTCCTGAAACTGGTGGAAGCCAAAGGGCCAGCGCGGTTGGCTGAATCGGCCCGTGAGGTGCACGGCGAGAGCCCTGCCAACCGGTCAAAGTTGCTGGATCGTTGCTGGTCAGTGGCAGAATCTAGCGACCCGGAGGCGCAGATATTTCTGGGACGAGCGTTTCTTCAGCCCTACGCGGAATTTGTCCGCACCCGCTCGGCCATGCAGTGGAACGGATACAGCCACTCAATTTGTCCTTTCTGCAATCGCAAACCAGGACTGGGCGTGCTGCGTCAGCAAGGAGACGGGTCGCGACGATCATTAATGTGCTCCTTCTGCCTGGCGGAATGGGATTTTCGCCGGATTGTCTGCCCCGGATGCGGTGAGGAGAACAATGCCAAACTTCCGGTGTATACCGCCGAAGGATTCGACTACATACGCGTCGAGTGCTGTGACACATGCAAGAGCTACCTGAAGGGCATCGACCTTACCAAGAACGGGCTGGCAGAACCGGTTGTCGACGAGATCGCATCGGTTCCGCTTGATCTGTGGGCACAAGAACACGGTTACGCTAAATTCGAACGGAATCTGTTCGGGATGTAGTTTCCACCGCCGAGGTTGTTGGCTCGACGAACTCTGGCTTCTGACAATATGATGGATGGAAAATAATGCCATCCTTATGAGGTGACCGTATGCCGGAACCGACTTATGAAGAACTGAAAGCCCGCTTGGCAGAACTGGAAAAGCAGGGGGCCACGCGCCGCACAGGAAGCCTCGAATTTCGAGTCAGCGAGAAGGGCGGGGTAAGTGTTTACGGGCTGGGACGTTTTCCGGTCACCCTCTACTATGAGCAGTGGACGCGCCTGCTGGAAGCCTCCAATAGACTTCGCGAATTTCTTGAAGAGAACAAGGGGAAACTCAAGCTCAAAGAGAAGTAGGGTTGCAAGGGTATTCTCGGCGCTGCTTCGCGTGAAATTCACCGCCGAGATCGCCGAGCGCGCCAAGAAGATCTCCCGAAGTCGCCGCGGCAAGCCGCGTCTCTACTAGCAAGCCTATAATTCCTGCCGCATGCTTTCCGATGAAATTTTGACCCTTCCGCCACCGCCGGCTGACGTTCGTATTGCTTATGGAGGCGATCCGAATCAGTTCGGCGATTTGCGCCTGCCTAAGGGCAAAGGGCCATATCTCGTCGTCATGAATATTCATGGCGGATATTGGCGAAACAAGTATGACCTCGCCCATGCGGGACATCTTTGTTCCGCCCTGACAGCAAAGGGCGTGGCCACTTGGAATCTTGAGTACCGGCGCGTCGGCGACGCAGGCGGCGGTTGGCCCGGGACGTTTGAAGATGTTCGGAATGGTTACCGTTTCATCCCGCAGATTCCGAAGCATTACGGCCTTGATCCGGAGAGGATCGTTGTCATGGGCCACTCTGCGGGCGGTCAGTTGGTGCTCTGCCTGGCAGGGCACGAGGCCTCGGTTAGAAGCGTGGTTTCGTTGGCGGGAGTTATCGACCTGCAGCAGGCGTGGGAACTGCACCTGAGTAACAATGCAGTTGTCGAATTTCTGGGCGGGCCGCCCGAGCAGGTGCCGGAGCACTATGCGGAAGCTGATCCCATGCGGCTGGGCATCTCGAAAGCGAGGCAGTGTGTCATTCACGGGAATGTGGACGACATTGTCCCGCCCCATTTCAGCCGGAAATACTACGAGAAGAAAAAGAAGCAGGGAGAAGATATACACCTGCTGGAAATAGAGAAGGCAGGCCATTTCGAGCTGATTGATCCACGCTCCGCGGCCTGGCCCAGGATCGAGCAGGTTGTGATGAAGCTTTTTTAAAAGCAGCCACAGATTGCACGGATCAAATCCGTGAGAATCCGTGGCGCCTTAAGCGACTTTTCTCAGCACCAGGGCCGAATTCTTTGATCCAAATGCAATGCAATTGCAGATGGCATGCTTGACGGCAACCTTGCGGCCGGCATCGGGAACGTAATCGAGATCACATTCCGGATCGGGCGCATCCAAGTTAATGGTCGGGGGAATCTGGCTATGCTGCATAGCTACGAGCGTGGCTGAGACACCGGCGGCGCCGCAGGCCCCTTGCGGGTGGCCGATTTGTGACTTGAGCGCCGACATCGGGACGTCGGCGGCATGCTCGCCCAAAGCAAGCTTCAGGGCCCGGGTCTCTATGCGATCGTTTAGCTGGGTGGACGTTCCATGCAGGTTCACATAGTGGACGTCCTGTGAGCCGATTCCTGCCTCCTTCATCGCCAGAGCAATCGCCCGTGCCGGCTCCTCTCCGCATTCCTGCAGGCGCACACGATGGAAAGCCTCGCAGGTTGAACCGTAGCCGCAAACGTCCGCCAGTATATTTGCTCCGCGCGCGCGCGCGCGTTCGTATTCTTCTACGATGAACATCCATGCACCCTCCGCCAGGACAAAGCCGTCGCGGTTAACCGAGAAAGGACGTGAGCCGCGTTCGGGAGCGTGATTCCAGGAGTCGGTCAGAATTTTCATCAGGATGAAGCCCTTCACGATGCCAAGAGCGATGGGAGCATCGGCGCCGCCGGTGAGGGCCATGTCAATGCGGCCGGATTGAATCTGGCGCAGGGAATAGCCGATGGCATCTGTCGAGGAAGTGCAGCCGGTCGTAATCACATGGCTGGGGCCGCGCAGGCCAAAGCGCGTGCTCAATTCGCTGGAGAGGGTCCCCATGACTCCAGTGGGAACGCAGAACAGGCTCATCTGCTTGTATTTTTGCTGGAAGAACAGGCGGTATTGCTCCTCGGTGAATTCCTGAGCGCCGCCGCCCGAGCCGATAATGACGCCAAAGCGGCGCCTGGTTTCGAGCGGGAGGGAAGCGGGATCAAGACCAGCCGTGCTGAGTGCTTCCGAAGCGGCCGCCAGTGCCAGGGGCAGCACTCGCGAGACGTGCTTTCTGTCGCGTTTTTCCACCAAGGCGAGCTCGTCAAAGTCGCGGACTTCACCCGCGATCTGCACCGGGATTTCGCTGGGATCGAAACATGAGATGCGGCGTACGCCACTGCGGCCAGCCAGCGCCGCCTCCGAGAATGCCCGATTGCCCACACCGTTGGGACTGACCGTCCCCATGCCGGTGACAACCACGCGCCGTGTCATCCTCACCCCTCGCAACAATGATAGATGATTGGATGCTGGAATTTATCTCAAAGAATAAAGATTAACCGCAGAGTACGCAGAGTACGCAGAGAAACAAGAAATAAATGTCCTCAGCGTACTCTGCGGTTAGCTTAAGCTGAGGCCCAGTTGGTGCGATCGATGATGGTAGGCGGCTCGTAAGTCTTGCCGGCAGCAAGGCGTTTCTCTTCCCGGCGGGTGGTCCACAGCAGAACCGGTCCGAGGAGCCTGGAGGTTACACGGGCGGCGATGCCGAATTCCCGGTTTACTTCCTGACGCAGGAGATGAATCTGCTCGCTCATGCTCCGGTTCACTTTGCGGAATTGCCGTTCCATTGCCCAAAGCGCCGCGTTATATCCGGTGCGGACTTTGGTCATCTCTCTGGCGAAACGCTCGCGAACCCGGGGATCGGGATATTCCTTGTAGCGCTTCCACCCTTGGAGCATGGTTTCCGTCATGCGATAGAGGCTCGGGCCATTGCGTTCGAAATCGCGCCAGAAGGCCCAGTCGAGAAAGCGCTTGGAATCGTCGCGAGAGATGGCGGCGTGGCGGAAATTGAATTTAAATTGGCCATGAACGTCGGCGAGGTCAATGCCTTCTAGCATGCGGCCCTGCTCCGCCATTTCTTTATAGAGGGGCGTGCCCGGTACAGGCGTGTAGAGCATGAACTGGTGGAAGTCGGTCTGGTGGGCGATGGCGTACTCGATCTCCGCTTGAATGTTCTCGGGAGTGTGATGTTCCAAGCCGATGATTGTGGAGCCTTGCACGCGAATGCCATGTTCACGCAGCTCCCTCGTGAGCTGGCGGGTATCGGCGCCGTGCAACTTGCTGTAGTTAGATTTCGGCGATTCCAGTCCCATCCACAACCAGGTGACACCTAGTTCCACGAGTTCCTGCATGGTGTATTTGCGAATCGCGTTGGCGGAAGCAAAGACGGAGAGCTCCCAGCTCTTGCCGGCTTCCTTCATACGCTCGAGCAGACGCATCGCCCGTGGGCGATGAAGGAGGAAATTTTCGTCCATGACAAAGAAGGATTGGACTTTGAGCTGGGACTCCAACTGGCACATCACGTCAAACAGCTCGTCTCCGCTTTCGTAAAAGTTCACGAATTTGCCCTTACCGCCGAAGAAAGCCGACGTTGTACAGAAATTGCAGCCCATGGGACAGCCTACGGAGGGAATGATGGTGGCCGCGGTGCCGCCTTTGCGCTCGGGCAAGCGCAGCCCCATGATTCGAGTGTTCAGCCCGGAAACAATTGCTGGGTGGCGAATGGGAGCGTGCTCGTCTGCTCCCAGGTAGCGGCGCATCCAGGCAATGCCTTCTCCACCCACGATGTGGTCGGCATCGATCATGTTCTCTATTCCGGGAATGGCGGTTACATGACCGCCTATCACGATGGTCGAGTGCGGCGATAGCTCTCGCACCATGCGACACATTTCCGTGACCTTGCTGACATTCACGATGATCGAAGAAATCCCAACGATGTCGTAGTGGTTGTGTGTCAGTTCGCGGGCAAAGCCTCGCGGGTAGGGAAATCCAGCACGGTGCAAGGCGCCGAGATGTTGGCCTGGATCATCATGATGCCCCAGGAGCGATGGAACATGCGCAGGGAGAAGCTGCCTTGGGCGCGAGTGACCTGGTTGTGATAGAGCTCCATGGGATTGATGGAGCGGCTGCCAAATTCATCGTCCTGCGCATAAGGACCGAAGACCGAACTAAGCAGCAAACGGGCATGCGTTCCTTTGGGGTGAGTCTCCATAATTTTGTTTCAAGTTACGAAGCTGAAAGTTGACGACGAAATCGTAGCTGGCATAAGCCCTGACTAGCAGTGACCAATAGAGTGAATACAAAAGTATTACAAAGCGAACGTCGTTGGCCTGCCGGGCATGCTTCGACGAATTTTGGAATCTGTGGGCGTTCTCGGCGCGCTCTGCGGTGAAATGCTTTTGCTGCCGTATAATCGGACGTTTCGTAAGGGGAGGAGCGTTGGCCTACGACGATCTGCGGGAATGGATTGCCGCCCTTGACCGCGCTGGCGAGCTGAAGAAAATCCGCACAGAAGTGGATCCGATTCTCGAAGTCACCGAGATCGCCGACCGGGTCAGCAAGAGCCGTTCGAAAAAAGACGGAGCGCTCGGCGGGGCTGCTCTCCTGTTTCAGAATATTAAAGGCCATCCCGGGGCGCAGGTGCTGATCAACCAATTCGGCTCGGCGCGACGCATGAATCTCGCACTCGGCGTGGATTCGCTGGATGAGGTTGCTGAGCGTATCCGCGGATTCATGGATGTGAAGTCGCCCCAGGGATTTCTCGACAAGGTGAAAATGCTGCCCATGTTGGCCGAGATGGGCAGGTTTTTTCCGAAAACGGTGGCGACGGGGCCTTGCAAAGAAGTCATTCGACGGGACAACTTCTCTTTGCTTTATTTTCCCGTTCTGCAGTGCTGGCCCAAAGACGCCGGGCGATTCATCACTCTGCCGTGCGTCGTGACGCGTGACCCGAAGACTGGCAAGCGCAATGTCGGCATGTACCGCATGCAGGTTTACGAGGAAAAGACCGCAGGCATGCATTGGCAACGGCAGAAAATTGGGGCAGAGCATTACCGCGAGGCTCTGAGGGCGGCGGCCGCTTCCGGCAATCCGGCGGGATCGTCTACCGCGGTCGATATCATGGCTCGGACTTCCGGCGGCGCGCGCCTGCCCGAAGGGGGGATGCCGTCTGGCAAGATGGAAGTCGCGGTCGCGATCGGAACCGATCCGGCAATTACGTTTTCAGCGATCGTTCCCGCACCGCCCGATGTAGAGGAATACCTGATTGCCGGATTCTTGCGGCTGAAGCCTGTGGAATTGGTCAAATGCGAGACGGTGGATCTGGAGGTTCCGGCCTCAGCTGAAATCGTTCTGGAAGGACACGTTCACCTCGACGAGTTGCGCACGGAAGGGCCTTTTGGAGATCACACCGGGTTTTACTCGCTAGAGGATCAGTACCCAGTCTTCCACGTCTCCTGCATCACGCATCGCAAGGATCCCATCTATGCGACAACCATTGTCGGTAAGCCTCCCATGGAAGATGGTTGGATGGGCAAGGCCGTGGAACGGATCTTTCTACCTTTGATGAAGCTCACGATCCCGGAACTTGTGGATATCAACCTTCCGCTCGAGGGCATCTTCCACAACCTGATGATTGTTTCTATCAGGAAGTCTTATCCGGGACAGGCGCGCAAGGTAATGAATGCGATCTGGTCCCTGGGTCAGGCCATGTTCACCAAGTGCATCATCGTGGTGGACGAAGACGTGAAGGTGCAGGATGTGGGCGAGGTTACGTTGAAGGCTCTGAATCACATCGATCCAGAGCGGGATATCCAGTTCACGTTCGGCCCGGTGGACTCGCTTGATCACTCCTCGCGCCTGCCCGATTACGGGTCGAAGATGGGAATTGACGCGACGCGCAAGTGGTCCAGCGAAGGTTTTGCACGTCCCTGGCCCGACGAGATCGTCATGGATGCCAAGACCAAAGCGCTGGTGGACAAGAAGTGGAAGGAATTGGGGCTGGGTGATTGAAGCAGGACAGGCAGTTTTCGTTTCACAAGCCGCGCAGCGGCGCAAGAATAAAGCCCATGGCGCAGGCCATGGGTCAATTCGCAACCTTCTGATCAGCCGGGTACGGGCGAAAGAGTTAGTCCCAGATGTACCTCTCATCATACACAATCCCGTTTTTCCGCAGGAAGGCGATAAATTCGTCCTGGAATGATCTTGTCTTATGGTGTTCCTCATGTTCTGCAACGTATTTGGTGACCGCTGCGATGTTAGACGTGCTCACACTGAAAGCTCCGGAACCAGTTTGCCAGGAAAACTCTTTGTGCTCAGGCCACTTCTCGTGAATCCAGCGGGATGAATTTGTCTTCAGGACGCGGGCCATTTCTGATATTGAACGCGGAGCCGGGACCCGAACCAGCAGGTGCATGTGGTCTGCCGTGCCATGGACCCTCAGAGCGACTCCGTTCAGTTCACGAATGATGCCGCCTAAATATGCGCATAAATCATTCTTGATCTCCGATGTGATGGACGGTCGGCGTCGATTCGTGCTGAAGATCAGATGAAGTGGATATCCATCAGGCCAAGACTCACCTCTCCCGGTTGCTCCAGCGCGTTGCCGGCGGCGAAGAGATCACCATCGCGAATGCTGGAGTGCCAGTAGCTCGGCTGGTACCTGTGGAGTCCGTCCATGGCAAACGCAAACTGGGCAGGGACACGGGCCTGATCAAAATTGCAGATGATTTTGATGCTCCCCTTCCACCTGGCGTGCTGGCGGGATTTTTGGGATAGAATCCAAAGCCGAAAAAGGCCGAGAAACGAAGCCGTCGACGATGAGGTACTTGCTCGATACGTTTGTCTTTCTGGGGAGCCAGGGAGAGCTTCATAAGCTCAACCAGCAGGCTCTGGATTTCGCGGCCAGTTCCTGGGAAATGGGGCCAAGGCGGCAGTAGGGAAGCTACCGGAACCGGCGGCCAGCTACGTTCCGAAAAGGCTGAGTGTTGAAGGTATTCGCCCGCTGGTGATCACCCACTTCCACGCCTTGGCAGTCAGCGAGTTGCCTGCTCATCACCAGGATCCCGTCGACCGCATGCTTATCGCCCAAGCCCGCAGCGAGGATATGGTGTTGATGATCGCTGATCCGGTTTTCTCAACATACGCGGTGGAGACACTGTGGTTGCGGCAGGTGAGACGCTCTGTCTTTTCGGTATACTCATACTTTGATCCATGCCCATCCTGAAAGACATAGCGGCTATTGCCAAGGGAATGTCAGTGACCTTCCGGGAGATGTTCCGGCCCACTATTGTGGAGAACTATCCCAAGGGGCCGGGGCCTTTGAAGGGCGCCAAGTTCCAGGAACGATACCGCGGCGTGCACGTTTTGCAGCGGGACGAGAGTGGACTGGAAAAATGTGTGGCCTGCTTTCTGTGTGCGGCCGCTTGTCCGTCCAATTGCATTTACATCGAGGCGGCAGAGAACACCGCTGAGCACCGGGTGAGCGGCGCCGAGCGTTACGCCAAGGTTTATAACATCGACTACAATCGGTGTATTTTCTGCGGCTACTGTGTGGAGGCGTGCCCAACGGACGCCATCACGCATGGACACGGTTTTGAGCTGGCAACGTTTAACGCGAGCAATCTGATTTATCGCAAAGAGCAGTTGTTGGCCCCCAGGCCGGCGCATTTGGGAGCCAATGCCGTATTTAATCGAGCCGAGGTAGAAGGCGGAGCGCCAGCGGTGATTGCGCCGGGAGAGTAAGACTTCAACAGAACCGTCCAAAAAGACTAGCGCCGGTCCCGCAGCGGGCCGGCGTTTGTGCATGGAGGCGGTGTTAAGTCGTTGGTCATTGGTCCTTTGCAATCACGGCATAACACTGTTTTGGGCCAACGACCAAAGACCAAGGCCAACGACCAACGACGAATCGATGTCTGACTTCCTCAATACCGTAGAGGAGCGCGTCGTAATCTACGACGGCGCCATGGGAACGAACATCCAGTTCCGTAACCCGAGTGTTGACGATTTCTGGGGGAAAGAGGGATGCAACGAGATTCTGGTCCTGAGCCGTCCCGATATCATTAAGGACATCCACGCATCCTTCCTCTCAGTCGGTTGCGATGTAGTCGAGACGGACACGTTTGGGGCTAGCCGCGTGGTGCTGGCCGAGTACGAGCTGCAGGACAAGGTTGCCGAACTGAACATTGCGGCGGCCCGGATCGCGCGCGAAGTTGCCCAGCAGTTTTCGACGAAAGACAAGCCGCGTTTTGTCGCCGGATCGATCGGGCCCACCACCAAGCTGCCTTCTCTTGGACACATCAAGTTCGATGACATGGCTGCCGCGTACGAGGAGCAGGCTCTGGCGCTGGTCGAGGGCGGCGTGGATGTGCTGCTGATCGAAACCTGCCAGGATCTGCTGCAAGCCAAGGCCGCCGTTGTGGGAATCTTCGACGCCATGCAGAAGGCAGGGAAGCGGCTCCCAGTGACTGTTCAAGTGACCCTGGAAGCTACAGGCACAATGCTGCTGGGTACAGAAATTGGCGCTGCCCTAACGGCGCTCGAGCCGTTTGACATCGACGTTCTCGGCATGAACTGCGCGACTGGGCCGCTCGAGATGAACGATGCGGTTCGGTATCTCAGTGTCAATTCAACCAAGAACATTTCCGTGCTGCCCAATGCTGGCCTGCCGGAAAACGTCGGCGGGCGTGCCGTCTACAAGCTCAAGCCGCAGGAGTTGGCTGAGTTCCACAAGCACTTTATTGCGGACTATGGCGTGCGCGTTGTGGGTGGCTGCTGCGGGACAACACCCGAACATCTCAAGGCCGTAGTGGATACGGTTGCTGGGCTGGAACCAGCAAAGCGGGACGTTAAACCGATTGCGGCGGCTTCCAGCGCCTACACGTCGATGCCGCTCGATCTCGATCCCAAGCCGCTCATCGTGGCCGAGGAAATGAACACCACCACCCGGGTAGAGCATTTCCGCAACCTGGTTAGAGGAAAGAAACACGACGACATCCTGGCGCTTGCGAAGAGGTTGGTGAACGATGGCTCGCACATGCTGGATCTGTGCTGCGCCATCGTGGGCGAAGACGAGAAGGATTACATCACCTCGATCCTGGAAAAGATTGCTACCCGGGTGCCGGCGCCTATTCTCGTGGACTCCACTGAGGCGGACGTGGTGGAAGAGGCCCTCAAGCGTATTCCCGGCAAGGCCATTATCAACTCAATCAACCTGGAGGATGGCGAAAAACGAACATCCAAAGTCCTGCCCATGGCCAAGCAGTTCGGTGCGGCGGTGATCGCCTTGACCATCGACGAACAAGGCATGGCGCTAACGGCCGAGAAGAAAGTTGCCATTGCCAGGCGGATCTTTGATCTGGCTACGAAGAAATACGGAATCCGGCCGGTGGACTTGATTTTCGACGCGCTCACTCTGCCGATCTCGACTGGGCAGGAAGAATACCGGACGGCGGGCATCGAAACGCTCAAGGCGGTGAAAGCCATTAAGGAACAACTGCCCGAAGTGAAGACAATTCTAGGGGTCAGCAATATATCTTTCGGCTTAGACGCCTATCCCAGGCGCGTGCTGAACAGCGTGTTCATGCACGAGGCAGTCAACAACGGCCTCGACATGGCCATTGTTAACTACACTAAAATCTACCCTTTGTACAAGATTCCTAAGGAGGAGATTGAACTCGCTCGCAAGCTGATTTTCCGCGACGAGTCGAACGGCGATCCCCTTCAGAGGTACATGCAGCATTTTGCCGGGAGGGAGGGCAAACCGCAGGCGTCGACAACGGCACCCATCGAGACGCTCTCGGTGGATGACAAGCTGAAATTTGCCATCATCAACGGGGAGAAGTCGGTCGGCGAAGGCGCGCAGAAAAAGACGCTTGAACAGCTGCTGGAAGAAGCGTTGCGGCAGTACACGCCACTCGATCTGATCAATACGGTGCTGCTGGACGGGATGCGCACGGTGGGCGAGTTGTTCGGCGCGCGCAAGATGCAGCTGCCTTCGGTACTCGATTCTGCCGGGGTGATGAAGCAAGCGGTGGCCTATCTTGAGCCGAAGATGGAGAAGAAGACCGGTTCGCAGAAGGGCACTATCGTGCTGGCAACGGTTAAAGGAGATGTACACGACATTGGTAAGAACCTGGTGGACATCATCCTGAGCAACAACGGCTATCGGGTGGTGAACTTGGGGATTAAGCAGCCGGCAGACACGATTATTAGGGCCGCGCAGGAACAGAACGCAGACGCCATCGGGCTGAGTGGACTCTTGGTCAAATCCACGTTGGAGATGAAGTACGTGTTGCAGGACCTGCACCGTCTGCAACTGGAATTTCCAGTGATCTGTGGTGGCGCGGCACTCACGCGCAAGTATGTCGAAGATGATTTGAGACGGGAGTACAAGTCGGGGGTCTTTTACGCGGATGACGCTTTCGCAGGGCTGCACATCATGGAGGACTTGACATCTTCCGATGGCCAGCGCCGAAAGCGGCTACAGGAGGGCAAAACCGTAAAGGAATACGCCAAGGCGACAGCGGCGGACGAGGAGACCGGCCCGGTCTTCGCGGAACGAAGCGCTGTGGTTGGCGATGCTCCAAATATTCCGACGCCGCCGTTCTGGGGTGTGCAGGTGCGCAAAGATTACGACTTGCGGGAAATCTTCCCGTACATCAATGACACGGCGCTATTTAAGAATCAGTGGCAGCTGAAGACGGCTTCGCAGGAGGACTACGTTCGGCTGGTGGAGCAGAAGTTCCGACCGATCAAGAAGCAATTGGAAGAAGAAGTGATGGCCGGCGGATTGTTTGAGCCCAAAGTCGTGTATGGATATTTCCCTTGCCAGAGCGAAGGGAATGATCTGATTGTGTATGAGCCCGGTCCGTGTAGGGACGGGCGCCCTCGCCCGTCCGGGCCGAGGGAAGCTCGGCAAGAGTTGCTGCGCTTCACCTTCCCACGACAAAAAGAAGGGCGACGGCTATGCATCTCGGATTTCTTCGCACCTAAAAAGTCGGGGAAGATGGATGTGCTGGGGCTGTCGCTGGTCACGATTGGGCCGAAAGCGTCGATTGAAACACAAAAGCTCTTTGAGGGCGGCGAGTACACCAAGTATCTCTATCTGCACGGGCTGAGTGTGGAAACCGCCGAGGCTCTTGCCGAATATCACCACAAAAAGATGCGCGAAGACCTCGGAACCGCGGGCGACGACTCTCCGCATATCCGGGATCTGTTCCACCAGAAATATCGCGGGTCGCGCTACTCGTTTGGCTATCCGGCATGCCCCAACTTGGAGGACCAATCCAAGCTGTTTGTGCTGCTGCATCCGGAAGAGACCGTGGGAGTGAGGCTCACAGGCGGTTTCCTGCTCGATCCGGAACAGTCTACGTCGGCAATTGTGGCGCACCATCCGGCGGCGAAATACTTCGTAGTGTAGAAGCCCATACGCACTGCAGTCGGATTGAAGGGCACACACAAACACCGGGCAGTGCACGCCAGATCCTTCGCCGGCTTATGCCTGCTCAGGATGACGCCATAGAGTAATGAGGTGAGTTCGAATGCTGCAGGTCTAAAGGACTGGCGGAGAGGGAGGGATTCGAACCCCCGATACCCGTTAAGGTATGTCCGCTTTCGAGGCGGATCGTTTCAACCGCTCACGCACCTCTCCGCGGCAAAACAGTGGTCAGTGGCCGGTGACTTCTCGAAATATATGCCGCCTATCTTTCCGCCACGCCTGAATGTTCTCAGTTCACAGCACCAAAAGCTAACGACCCACGACTAACGACGGTTCTTCTCTTCACGGCGCTGTCGAAAAAAACTCTGCAGCAACTCTGCGCTGCGGACGGCTAGGACACCCCCACGAACTTCCATGCGATGGTTAAGTTGCGGGTAATTCACTACCTGCAACACTGAATGGACGGCGCCAGCCTTCGGGTCGTCTGCACCGTACACCAGGCGTTTCAGCCGGGCATGCACCAGCGCGCCCGCACACATCGCGCACGGTTCAATTGTAGCAAACAGTTCACAGTCGCCGAGACGGTGGTTACCAACGGTGGCACCGGCCTCGCGCAGGGCGACGATCTCGGCGTGGGCAGTGGGATCGGAGTCGGTGAGATTGCGGTTCGAGCCACGGCCAACAACGCGACCGTCGCACACCACGACTGCGCCTACCGGGACCTCACCAGCCTCAAGGGCGCGCCGGGCAGCGCGCAACGCTTCTTCCATCCAGAGTTCGTCGGTGAAAGCAGTAGTCAGTGGGCAGCGGTCAGTGGCTAGTTGCCAGTGCCAGTTGATTGTAGCTGGCAAGAGCGAGAGACACGACTCCCTGTGGAGGTCCGCCCTGATTGGCTAGTGGTACAGAGCGTGAATCACAGCAGGGACGACGGCTCGAATTACTTCCAGCACCACTGCTCTCACCACGTTGCACGAGATGACGATGGCCCGCAGCGCCAAGGCGACCCATGCCAGCATCGGAACAGAAGACAACAGGCTCTTCATGACGTCCTCCGCTTGATTGTACGTTCGGACAAGTAGGCAAGTTCCGTCTGGACCCGTGGTCCGCAATTCGGGGCTAGGCTTCTGATAAGGTGGGTGGCGCGAAAATCCAGCTACTTCCGCTGGCTCTTGGTGATGGTGATGGATGGTGATGCGCGTCACTTCTGCATTTTTTTCGGAAGTGTTATGCTAACCACTTATGGGGATGCCCGTTCTGCTTCGCAAAATGCTGCTGGTAGATCTGCTGAAGGGTCTCAAAGTTACGTTCCGCTACCAGGATCCTAAGGAGATCTACACCGAGCAGTATCCCTTGCAGCGGCCGCAAGTGGCCGAACGCTATCGCGGAGCGCCACGCCTTAACGTGAACCCCGACACGAACGAGACACTTTGCATCGCTTGCGACCTGTGCGCCTTGGCCTGCCCAGAGCACTTGATCGTTGTCTCCAGCGAACGAAACGAGAAGACCCGCCGCAAAGAACTAACTAATTTCACCTACGACTTGAGCCGCTGCATGTTCTGCGGTCTGTGCGAAGACGCCTGTCCCACCGACGCTCTGGAGCTGACTCAGGATTTCGAACTCGCCAACTACACGCGCGAGGGAGCGATCTGGGACCGCGAGACCCTGGAGAAGGGCCCCCAGCCGACGCAATACCGGAAGTAACCTTCAGCTGTCAGCTCTCAGCTGTCAGTAAGCAAGACCACGCACATGGTCCCTGCCTTGAAGGCCTCGATAATTCTTTTTTCCGTTTCTGAGAGCTGATAGCTGACAGCTATGTGGCTGGTTCTTGCTGTGTCATGCAATGCATTGTGCCGAACCCCCAGATCAGATCGCCAGAATAGATGCCGATGACTTCGCGGCCGGGAAAGAGGCCTGCGAGAATGTTGAGCGCGACGCGATCGTTGGGATCGTTGAAGACGGGAACTAGAACGATTCCATTCGCGATGTAGAAGTTTCCGTAACTGGCGGGAAGGCGACGGCCTTCGAACCTCACAGGCCCAGGCATCGGGAGTTCGACGACCCGCAGGGGCTTGCCGTCCTGGTCGCTGGCGGCCTGCAGGCGACGCAGATTTTCTCCCAGGGGAGCATGGTTGGGGTCTTTGGGATTGTTCTCAACCATCGTGACCACGGTATCGGGGGCAACGAAGCGGGAGATGTCGTCGACGTGGCCGTGAGTGTCGTCGCCCACGATGCCGCTGCCCAGCCAGATCACGGTTTTGATTCCCAGATAATCGCGGAAGACGTTCTCGTAATCCTCTCGGCCCATGGCGGGGTTGCGCTGCTGCTCAAGGCTGAGCAGACATTCTTCGGTGGTCAGTAGAGCGCCTTTGCCGTTGACGTCGATGGATCCGCCTTCGAGCACCACGCGCTGGTCGCCGAACACCGGCCGCACCTCGGTCGCCCGGGCAGCCTTGGCCATCCGGCTGCCGATCTTTTCGTCACGTCGCCAGTTGGGGTACTTAGCCCAGGCGTTGAAGCTCCATTTTAAGGCGAGTGCAGAAGCAGCCGAGCTTCGCTCGGCCGGGCAGACGAGGACGTCTGCCCCTACGTGCTTGGTGACGACGAGAACATCTGCCCCTGCGCGTTCGGTGACAAAGATGCAACCGGAATCGCGGGTCCAGACGCGATCGGTAGGCCAGCGATGGAAGCGAACATTTTTTGAGAGGGCGCTGGCTCGCTCCAGGATCTTCTTTGCTCTTTTTTCAGAGGTCGCGTCGTTGACGATCAGTTCGACACGCTCATGTCTCGCCAGGTGACGAATGATCTCGGCATAGACCCAGGGAATAGGCTCAAATTTGCCCGGCCAATCACTGCGGTAGTGAGGCCATGCGAGCCAAGTAGCGGCATGGGGTTCCCATTCCGCAGGCATGCGGAAACCCTGAGCGGAGGGTGTATCGGTTTCCTGTGAGATTCGTGCGCGAGTCACCGGTTTCCTAGTCAAGCAGGCGGCTCGTAATGGGCGCGTAGCTGTCGATTCGCCGGTCGCGCAGGAACGGCCAGTTGCGGCGGATTTCTTCGAGCTTGCGGAGGTTCACTTCACCGATGAGGATTTCTTCTTTATCGTAAGAAGCCTCAGCGATCACGGTGCCAAACGGATCGCACAGGAACGACGCGCCCCAAAATTCGAGTCCCTGGCCGGGCGCAGATTTCCCACGAATGTTCCCGGTCTCGAATCCGACACGATTGACTACTCCAACGTATACACCATTGGCAATGGCGTGAGCGCGCTGGATGGTGCGCCAGGCGTCGTGCTGAGCCTTCCCGAACTCAACTTTTTCCGCGGGATGCCAACCGATCGCGGTGGGATAAAGGAGCAGGGTTGCCCCTTGTAACGCGGTCAGACGGGCACCCTCGGGATACCATTGGTCCCAGCATATCAGCGCTCCCAAGCGGCCCACCTGAGTGTCGTGTGCGCGAAATCCCAGGTCACCGGGAGTGAAGTAAAACTTCTCGTAGTAGAGAGGGTCGTCTGGGATATGCATCTTGCGGTAAATACCCCGGAGAGCGCCGTCGGCGTCGAATACCGCCGCAGTGTTGTGATACAAGCCGGGAGCGCGTTTTTCGAAAAGCGACGCAACAAGCACGACCTTGTGCTTGCGGGCGGCGTCAGCCAATTTCGGAGAGCTGGGCCCTGGAATGGGCTCGGCTAAATCAAACAGGGAAGCGTCTTCCCGCTGGCAGAAATACTGCGTCTGAAAAAGCTCAGGCAAACAAACAACCTGGGCGCCGAGTCTGGCAGCCTCGCCCACCCGGTCGAGCGCTCTTTGCAGATTTTGCTCGGGCTCCGGGCCGCATGACATCTGGATCAGTGCGACGCGGAAATTCTGAAGCGCCAAGATTGTCTCCCGCAAAATTTCGACGTCATAGAATATCAGAGGCTTCGCAGCCTGCTGCCAAGGGCTGCGCTCGCAAGGAGCCGGATGTAGCTGTTGCTTTGTGGTTACTGTAAAGTAATCACGGGTATGGACTCGCTGGAGGTGCCACCTTGAAGCATGGCAATCACGACGGTTTGGGGGTTGAACGGCGTTTACACAGTCCCATCGAGGATCGGCTGACCCCGCTGGCGCCGCTCGATCTGTCGCGGGTGCACTCGATTGACGACCTGGTGCGAGGCATGGCCAAAACGGCCTTTACCGGGCGGCAACTGGGCGAAGCAGCCGACGTGCTGGAAGCGATGGCGCGCGACCAGGACTGCTTCAAGGTCATGACCCTCGCCGGCGCCATGACGGTGGCCAAGCAGGGTCTGATCATCACGGAGCTGATCGATCGCGGCATCGTGAACGCCATCGTTTCGACAGGCGCCTTGATGGCACACGGCTTGGTCGAAGCCACCGGACGAGCTCACTTCCGCCACAACCCGGAAGTGTCGGACGAAAAGCTTTACGAACAGGGATATAACCGCGTGTACGACACGCTTGAACCAGAAACCAACCTGGACGATGTAGAACAAGTCATGTTCCGGATCCTCTCGGATTGGAATGCCAATGAAGTCCTATGCTCCTACAAGCTGAACGCGGTGATTGGGAAGTACCTGAGCAAGACTGCCAAGGACCGGGGCATTCTAAAGTCAGCGTATGAGAAAGGTGTTTCCGTGTTTGTGCCCGCTTTCACCGATTCTGAGCTGGGCCTGGATTTCGCTCTGGCTAACCGCGTCCGCGAGAAGGAAGACGAACCCAGGCTGCGGTTTGATCCTTTTCTCGACCTGGAATACTTCGCGGAGACTCTGTTGAAACAGAAGCGGCTGGGGATCTTTACTATCGGAGGGGGTGTGCCGCGCAACTGGTCGCAGCAGTTCGGACCCTTCATTGAGTTGCGGCACCGGCAACTGGGCGAGGAAATCCCTTTGAAACGCTACCACTATGGAGTGCGAATTTGCCCGGAGCCGGTGTATTGGGGCGGGCTATCAGGCAGCCCTTACAGTGAGGCCGTTTCTTGGGGGAAGTTCGTCCCCCCGGCGGAAGGCGGGATGTTTGGCGAGGTCTTTGTGGACGCGACGGTCGGATTGCCGCTGATTGTGGCGGCAGTTCTGGAGCGGCTTGACCGCGGTAAGGAAAAGATCGCAAGCAGCAGGGGGAAGAAAGTTCTCGCGCGCAAGTAGCGGGTTCGCGGCTCTTCCGCGCCTCCGAGGGCTTGTTGCCTTCCGTCGCTTCTAGCTTAGCTAAGCTAGTGTTGCCGGCGGAAGGGAGATCCTTCGCGAGGTGCGCGTACCGGAGTCGGGCACTGCACGCCAGATCCTTCGCAGGCTTACGCCTGCTCAGGAGGACGACATGTGCGCAGTGATAAGAGCGACTGCGAAGCTTCGCTCCGCCTGGACGGGCGGGACGCCCGTCCCCACACCAGAGCGTTGGGCTGGTCGACGGCGAAAGGCAGAGACGTTCGTTTCGCTCAGGATGACGACATAAAAGAGGTGAGTTCGATCGCGCCCTAATCTCAGCGCCTAATCAAAAATAAAAATTGCCGAGGCGATGACCGTGGTCCACAAGCCGCGCTTGTCGCCTACAGCCGACTGGGTCACGTTGGCGGTGCGCACGATCTTGTTGGACAAGCGATAGATCTGCTTCTTCTCGTCCCAGGAACGGTCGGGATCAAATTCCACATTGAGAGTGGTGGCCAGCATCTCGGCGGCAAGCTCTTCGGCGTAGTCGCCGGCCGCGTCCTCGGTTTCGCCGAAGGAGTGGTGCTCGCTCAGGTAGCCGTAAGTATTGCGGTCGGCTGGGATTGCCACGCCAATGCTAGCAGCCAGCAGGCGATGGGGTTCGTGAGTGGAGTTCTCGGCCACCACGGCGAACACCACCTCGCCAGGATTCAGGTACTTCAGACCTTGGGATCGCGCGATCAGTTTGCAATTCGGCGGGAAGATGGAGGAGACACGCACCAGGTTTTGTGCAGCAATGCCGGCGTCGCGTAACGCCAACTCGAAGGATGTTAAACGCTCACGATGTTTACCGACCCCCTTGGTAAAGAAAATCCGCTTGGGGACCATGTCTTTGGACAATTCTTGTGCCTCCGCCGGGCGCTGAAGTGGAAAAAACAGAATCTAACACAGCGAAATATGAACACAATGTGAAATTTGCGGCCGGGGCCAAAAAAATTGCGGAGGCTGGGAGAGCCTCCGCCGCAGTGTTTCGGAGCGAGAGCAACTGGACTTGCCGGATCAAGCACCCGAAACCGAGCTGACCTGAATGTTGTCGCCATTGACCGTTCCAGTGACCTTGGCCTTTTCTCCAGCCTTTTTGTTGAGTTCGTCGAGAGCGGCCTTATCTTCGGTGTCGAGGGTATAAACCTTGTCCCCCACAACCAAAGCGTACTTGGATCCTTTGGAGACGCAGGCACGTGTGCAGTCGGCTGCGTTCTCCATCATGTGATGGGCGCCACACATGGAATCGCTTACTACGCCGGTGAAGGTCTGCTTACCAGAATCCTTCTTGGCGCTTTTCTTATCGCCGGCAAGGGCCGGCAAGCTGAGCGAAACCAACAAAAGCGCGCCAGTCAGGTAAATTTCGAATTTCCTCAAACGCAAGCTCATCGTATTCTCCTGGTCTTTGGCGTACACCGGCTCGGGCCGGGACTGCTATCCGAACCGCACCATTATAGAGTCATCGGGCGCTGGAAGGTTTCACCAAAGTCTATTCCGGGGAGAAACCCAGGGTAATGTCTACTGTTTTGTCTTTTTCGTTCAGAGATTCATCAGCTTTCATTTTCCAGCGAACACCCGCAGGCAGGTCGGCAGCGGCATCTTGGAAGAAGCGCTGCGGATAGGTGGAATCGTAGGGCTCCCCTTCTCGAAGCTTCCAGTCCTCGCGCAAGCGGGCAGCGGTCTTTTCATCTAAACCTTCGATGTCGACCTCTGCTAGGCGATACAGGTCGCCCTCTTTGACCTCAAGTGTGTAAGCCACGGTACCATCATTGTCGTTGAGTGCCGGCTGAGACTTGACCATTACCTTGAGGTAGCCTCGCGAGCCGTAGAGCCGCTGGATGGCGCGGAAGTCGTTCTCGAGCTGGACGGCGTCAGGAGGCTGATCGAGTTCGAGGTGGATCAGCGGTCGAAGCTTGTCGGCGGGAAGGATGGTGTTGCCGCTCAAGACGATTTTGGCAACTCTGTACTGGCGGCCCTCCGCCACCGGGAGCTTCACGTCAACGATTGTTTCTTTCGGCGACACGCTCACGACGTCAGCCTGCGCATTGCCAAAGGCAACCTTCAGGAAGCCCTGCTTCAGGTAGACAGGGCTAAGGGCAACTTTGGCAATGGCTGCCAGCTTGGAGCGGAGGTACTCGCCCTCTTCGATTTTTTTCTTGGCGATGTCGTGGAGTATCGGGAGTTGCGAAGGGTTAGCCCCTGGAAAATCGAGATTTCGGATACTAATGTCGGTATCTTCCACGGAATACAGAAAGGATTGAATGGGGCCGTCCGGCGAATCGCTAACCCGAAGATAGTGAGCGTGGCCGGATACGCCGCGTTGAGACAACATGGTGTTGAGCGCGTCGGCAATCTCGTCGGCCAGAGAGCCGCCGAGGGGAAGACGATTCTTGAATAGGGGAGCATGCCGGCGCAAACCCTCCATCAGTTCCTGATCGGAGAACCAGACAAAGTTATCAAAATAGACGGGAATGAGCTGATCGTTGTCGGCCAACTGGATTTCCAGTTTCGTCCCGTCAGAAGAATAGGAATAGCTGTAGGTGATTTCGGTGAAAGCGCCGGTCTCACTGAGCCTCTGACTGGCCTGCTTAAAGTTCTGCTCGGTTACCTGCGCTCCGATCTGTAGTCCGGTAGCTGCAATGACCTCCTCCGGCGTGTAGAGCTTTGTGCCGGTTATCTTGATCGAGAGCAGCTTGTAGGCGGAGAGGGAAGTCGCGCGGCGGGAAGGCTTGCCTTGCGCGAGCAGAAAAGTCGACAGCACAAGAACGAAGGCAATGCGGAGCAGACTAAGCATTAGTGCTTACCTGGAATAGCGGCCTGGGCCGGCTTGAGTTTAACCGCGATGTCAATGAAGGCAAGAGCGGCACGGCTGAGAGCTTTGTCTTTTCGAAAAACCAGGGCAAGATCACGGCGGATTTGTGCATCGGCAATAGCGATGGCAGCGAGCGCGTTGGCGCGAACGTCTTCCAGCACGTTGGAGCGAGCTATGAAGCCGACTCCCACGTCGGCGGCAACGAAACGTTTCAGCAATTCGCTGGAATCGAGCTCCATGGAGAACTGCGGCTTCAACTTGCGTTCGTGGAACAGCTGTTCCAGGGCATCGCGGGTGTGACCGGCTTTGGGAACGAGTAGGGGGAACTTAGCTACTTCGGCGATTGGCACCAATTTTAGTTTTGCCAGTGGATGGTGCGGCGGTGTGATAGTGACCAACTCGTCGCGGTGAATCAGAACCACGGTCAGACGGTTGTCGGTCACTGGCAACGAGACCACCCCAAAATCTACCGAGTTGTCAATCACGCTCTCAAGAATCTGCCCGTAGTGGGCGCGCTTGATGTTGACCGCTACCGTTGGGTACTGCTTTTTGAAATCCGCAAAGACTTCGGGCAAGATGTGCAGGCAGGTACCCTCGTTTGCGCCCACTACTATTTCGCCCCGAGGCACGCGTTCGGTTTCGGCAATGGCGGTGAAGACAGTCTTGCGCGCCTCCAGCGTCTCCTCGGCATATTTCTGAAAAATCTTTCCGGAAGCTGTGATCGAAACCTTACCACCGGAGCGGTCGAGCAGCTTGGCGCCAACTTCTTCTTCCAGCGCGCGAATTTGCGAAGAGATGGCGGGCTGCGTGCGAAAGCGCTTCTCGGCCGCCCGGGAGAAGCTGGACAGGCGCGCGACTTCCAAGAACGTTTCTAGTTGATCAAAGTCCATAAGGCAGTAATTAGCAATTTGCACTTAGCCAGTACGGGCCGTAGCAGGCAACCAAGTCTAATGGCTAAATGCCAAGTGCTAACTGCTTAGCGCTCTTCTACCCATCATAAATGGCTCCGATGCAAGCTATCGAAATTATGAATTTCCTGTGCGCATGGGAAGCTCCTATGCTTTGAATAATTATTCATCGTCGCGGAGGTTTTTATGCATTGTGTTTATTGTGGCGTCGATTACAGCGTGGAAGAAACCTGCATGTGCCTTCCTCCAGTACGGCCGGGAACAGCGGAACCAGTAACAAAGGTTTCGGGACCTTGGGGAGAGGCTGTGGCGGAGTGGTCGGCGAGGCCACATACGGCTTCTGAACGAGGTAAGTCCGGCCTGCTCAGCTGTTGAAAACTCTTCTCGAGGGCGGCTTTTCTGTTTATCTTGGCGCAGCCGCCGCCACCGTCTAAGTGAATGCACTCGCGCTGTTTAGCTACAGATAATCCCTGCTTATGCGGCCCATAAAAACAATCAATTTCGCGGGAACCTCGCGAGGTACTATCCTGACCTAGGCTTGCTTATCGAGATAGCAGGCGTACAACTCCCAAGTTCCCAATGAAGGCTTTTATCGCGACCGAAGCTACAGCAAATCTGCGTGTGGCTGCGCCGCTAATTTCTCGTCCCCTGCGCACCTGGGGGGCGCAAAGGAGCATTCCATGGCTGACCCGAAGAGTGTCCTGGAATTCGTGAAGAAGAACAACGTCAAGTTGTTGGACCTGCGCTTCACGGACCTTCCCGGACTTTGGCATCACGTTTCCTATCCCATCGACCAGTTCAGCGAGTCCTCGTTCGAAGAGGGCTTCGGCATGGACGGCTCGTCCATTCGCGGCTGGGCGGCCATTCACGAGAGCGACATGCTGCTCATTCCCGATGCGAGCACACACATGCTGGATCCGTTCACCGAGGTGCCGACCCTGGTGATGGTGGCCGACGTGATCGATCCCGTCACCAAGCAGCGCTACGACCGCGATCCGCGCTACATCGCGCGCAAGGCGGAGCTGTACCTGGGTTCGACAGGCATCGCCGATACCGCGTACTTCGGCGCGGAAGCCGAGTTCTTCATCTTTGACAATGTTCGTTTCGATCAGCGCGAACAGCACGGTTTCTATTTCATCGACGCGGAAGAAGGCCGCTGGAATTCCGGCCGCGTGGAAAACAATCTGGGATACCGCCCGCGCTACAAGGAAGGCTACTTCCCGGTGCCTCCGACCGATCACTACCAGGACCTGCGCTCTGAGATGGTTATGACCATGCAGAACTGCGGCCTCGAGGTGGAGTGCCATCACCACGAGGTTGCGACCGGCGGACAGACCGAGATTGACCTCAAGTTCGATTCGCTAGTGCGTTCGGCCGACCACATGATGCTCTACAAGTACGTGGTCAAGAACGTGGCCAATCAGTATGGCAAGACCGTCACCTTCATGCCCAAGCCGATTTTCCAGGACAACGGCAGCGGCATGCATACCCACCAATCGCTGTGGAAGAACTCCAAGCCGCTGTTTGCCGGCGATGGCTATGCCGGACTCTCGCAGCTGGCGTTGTGGTATATCGGCGGACTGATCAAGCACGGTCCGGCCCTGTCGGCGATCATTGCGCCAACCACCAACTCGTATAAGCGCCTGGTACCGGGCTTCGAAGCTCCGGTGAACCTGGCATACTCGCGGCGCAACCGCTCGGCGGCGTGCCGTATACCGATGTACTCGGCATCGCCCAAGGCGAAGCGCGTCGAGTTCCGGCCGCCCGATCCGAGTTGTAACCCCTACATGGCGTTTGCTGCGATGATGATGGCGGGCCTGGACGGCGTCGAGAACAAGATCGATCCTGGGCAGCCGCTCGACAAGGACATCTACGATCTGGGTCCGGAGGAACTCGCCAAGGTCCCCTCGATGCCGGGCTCGCTGGAGGATGCGCTCGACGCTCTGGAGAAGGATCATCAGTTCCTCCTCAAGGGCGACGTGTTCACCGAAGAGTTGCTGAGCACATACATCGACTACAAGCGCTCAAAGGAAGTGGACGCGGTTCGCCTGCGCCCCCATCCACACGAGTTCATGCTGTATTACGACATTTAAGCTGTCAGCTATCAGCTTTCAGTCGGGCCCGGCGAAAGCCGGGCTTTTCTTACCGCCAAGTACGCCGAGAACACCGGGGAAGATTCTTCCAAAAATTCTGAATTCTTTCCCGCAAATCAAAGTAAAATGCCTAGCTCAGCTCGCTAGGTGAACCATGGTGTACAGGTCCCTTTTGTACGGCGACGTTCCACACCGCCTCTTCTCCCCAAGACCTGTAATTGGGATACTTCTGCGCCTGTCGCGGCTTGTGGGGGCGCTGTTGGGTGTTGTGTTCGGCGCAATACTCTGGGTCGGAACCTGTTCGGCGCAGGAAGCGCCAGAAGCCGTAGCTCAGCCGCGGCAGGTCGCTACTGTTTCCACGTCCCAGGTTTCCCAAGATACTAAGCAAGAAAAAAAAGACAAGGTTCGTGCCAAGTACGATGTTGACTGCATCGGCGATCGCGGAATCGGCCACGGCGTTAACATGTACTCGCTGAGCCATGAACGTAGTGTCGGCGAATCACTTGCGAAAGGGGTTGAGCAGCGTTCCAAGCTGCTGAATGACCCGGTCGTAACCGATTACGTGAACCGGGTCGGCCAGAAGATCGTTCGCAATTCCGATGCGGAAGTGCCGTTCGTCATTAAAGTGCTCGATTCGCCAGGCATTGGGGCGTTCGGGTTGCCGGGAGGATTTCTGTACGTGGACAGCGGGCTGCTTCTAGCGACGGACAGCGAGGCGGAACTGGCTGGTATTCTGGCACACGAGATTGCACATGTGGCGGCGCGCCACGCCACCCGTGCGACCACGCGGCGATATTTCTGGGACCTGTTGCTCCCGGTAAGCCTGATGGGCGGTCCTATTGGAGTCGGCGTGCAGGAAGGCGGTGGAATCGCGTTTCCGTTTTCATTGAAGAAGTTCAGCCGTGATGCGGAGCGCGAGGCCGACCTCCTGGGAATCGAGTATCAATATGCCGCCGGTTACGATCCGGAAGCATTCGTGGTCGCATTGGAGAAGCTGCAGGCACTTGAAAAACGAATGCACAGTCTCTGGACAAAAGTTCCCGGCTACCACTTGATGACCAGAGTGCCGTTCCACCGGCAACTGGCTAAGGCTTTCGCCAGCTATCCTCCAACCGAGGACCGGCTGCGCAAGCTTCAAACCGAGATCTCCAGCTTGCTGCCAGCCAGGACCGATTACGTGCTCGACACCAGCGAGTTCCAGGAAGTCAAATCCAGGCTGGCCAGCAGAGAAGCTCCTCTCTTGCGCCGGCACTCACAGGATGGCACTCCGGGTAACGCGGGGCCCCTACTCCGCCGGAACCGGCTCTAGGGCACTTCTTCATTTAGGCGGATCGGAGACCCGCGCCTCCACACAGCCACTCTGCTTGCGCTGGAATATCCCAGAATCCGCGTAAGCCCTAGGTATCCCACTGTTTGTAGGCGGGGGGGCGGCCAAACCTGCCGACGGGAGCGGCATCCAAAGAACTGTCGCCGCCCAGCCCGGTTGGCTGGTTCGACAAGCTCGAAATGCGACGCATAGGAGACCAGAACAAGGGGGTAAGTGGAAGTATGAAACGTATTCTATGGTTCGCCGCGTTGGCCTTCTGCCTTTCTGTACCGTCGCTAGTGCTGGCGCAGGAAGGGACTGAATACAACCACGCTGAAGTCGGGGCGTTCGTCGATTATGAAAATTTTGCCCGGACGTCTCCGCATATCAACTTTCTCGGGTTGGGCGGGCGCGCAGCTTTCAATGCCGGCCGGTACGCACAAATTGAAGCGGAGATGAACTACGACTTCAAGCGTAATTTCACGAACGAAATCTCAAACGGCATAAGCACGACGTTTGTGACCACGCGCCTGCGCCCGTTGCACGCGATGTTTGGTCCGAAGTTCAATACCACTGTGGGCGGGGCCCGGGCTTTCTTTACCTTTAAAGTCGGGTTCGTGAACTTCAGCGCGACCAACCAGAACGCACCAGCCGGATTCACTACGGCGGTGGGAGGCATCACCACGGGCAATAC
>DATEPX010000280.1:0-6069 GCA_035272945.1 Terriglobales bacterium | reverse complement strand
TTCGTTCCAATCGAATCGAGAACTCCGAAGAAGGAATTTTGACCGCGTTACGCAGCCGCAAAGTGGTGGTTTCGTCTGGGCAGGAAGGGAAATGTAACTCGCGGGCTAACTAGCTGCCTTCGAGTTGAGTTTTGTTTTGTTTTCTAGAGGTTAGCTCACGAGGCCTGTAAGTGAGGCGGCGAAGCTGTAATTGGGTACAGGAGCAGAAATGTTAGACAAGATGACTTCCGCCATGTACGCCGCCACAGTGGCGGAGCCTGCAACCTTACCTGGCCTGCTGCGTTGGCATGCGATCTATACATGTTCGCGTCACGAGAAAAGCGTGAGCCGGCAACTTCGACAGAAACAGATTGATTGCTTCCTGCCGCTCTATCGCAGTGTTCGCCGGTGGAAGGATCGGCGCAAGGAACTGGAGCTCCCGCTGTTTCCCGGATATGTGTTCGTGCATATCGACGATGAGGACCGCCTGCGCGTGCTGCAAAGTCCCGGCGTCACCTATTTTGTGAGCTGCAGCGGGCGCCCGGCTGTGATCGAGGACCGCGAATTGGAGTCACTGCGGAGTGGGGTAATGAACGGTGCTTGTGCCGAGCCCCACCCTTATTTGAAAGCCGGCAGACGAGTTCGAGTGAAGCATGGGCCATTGGCTGGTATGGAAGGCATTCTGGTGCGCAAGAAAGACCGCTACCGAGTTGTGATCTCAATTGAAATCATCATGCGCTCTGTTGCTGTAGAAGTCGACGAAGCTGATGTCGAACCTTGCTGAGGAATCTGCGTCGAACAAAAACGAATCTCCTAAATTTGCACAAATGGAAGGGTCTACGAGCAAATGTTCTTCTTCAGTGATATGTGGCGCAAAGCTAGCGGCTTTGCTCTTGGCCTGCCTGGCTCTTGCGGTTCCTGCTTGGAGCCAAACCCGCTTATGATCGCAGTACCGCCATCGATAAGACAAGTTTCGTGTCGTGGTTTCCATTCATATGCTCCAGCGTTCCGTCGCTGTTGAGGTCTATGAAGTGGAAATCGAGACGATCCGCTGAGAACCGGACTTCCAGAATGCCCAGTTTTGTGGAACGCACTTCGCTGACAAATTAGATCACCGATTGCTTCCTTCATACATACCCATTTAGTTCCGATGATGCGCGCGAGTAGAGGAGTTATGAAGAACCATTTGCGGATTAATCGCGGAAGAGTGTGCTTGTTCCTCATGCTACTGGCCTTTCCATCGGTCCTCGCTGGTCAGGAAAGAACCCATCAGAGCGGGTCCTACAACGGGCGCACCCACGCCATTGACGAGGCCAACTCGCGTGCGGCACAGGAAGCGGAACAGATGGTTTCGCTCTCAGCGGACAAGATCATCGCGATCCTCCGCAATGAGCCCGGCCTGTTGCTCGAAGTGAAGAAAATGCTGGTGAAGAAAGCCTATGAGCAGGGCCGGATTCTCGATCCTGACGATTTAACGGACGAAGCTCTGTTTCAGCTCTTGCGCGAAGATCACAATGTGTGCGTGTTGGCTACCCGAGAAATCGAGTCCCGCTCGTACGTGAGGGCGAAGCCCACCCAGGAAGAGATCGAACGCCGACGGGAGTTGGACGCAAGATTCGGTGTTGTCCGCACTGCAACGACGGCCGCGACGCCGCCACGTACGGACGAAAAAGCCGGACAGACGGGCGTTGGTCAGGAAGACGCATACTGGCAGAAGCACGACGGCGACATAGAACCGCACGCGATTCCGGAGCAAGGGGAACGAACGAATCAGACCGTTCCCTCAACACCAAGCGCCCCGCGGCCAATTCCACCAGCTGACAATCCCGTGCGCCAGTTAGATATGGCGAGCCTGCCGCAGAATCAGGATGTATACGACGGAATGGGCTTCGACTCCGGCGCAGCCATGGATTCCAGCCTGATGACCCGCATCACACCGGATCAACTCCCCGGTTTCCTTAATGCAAGTTCGTCCTCCGCCTCGGATATCGCGATGCTTGGCGGAGCAACGGCGGTACAAGGTCGCCCTGGCGCTTCACAGATGCCAGGTTATGGCAGCTCCGTCAGATCCACAACTCCCGGCATGAGTTCTGCTATCACAGGTCAGCGTTCCGTCAGCGGCTCAGACTTTTCGCGGGAAGCATCAAATCTCAATCTGCAGGCCAGCCTTGAAATGCCGCGTCGGCAGGGGCAGGTTTCTTCCGCCGCGGACATGAACCTGGATCGACCGCAGATTCGCCATCGGGCCGATCCCTACGCGAACATTCCATCGCTCTACGACCTCTACTTGCAAGTTTCGCAACGCCCCGCCGTGCTGGAGCATTTCGGCGAAAACATCTTCAGGAACGGCATTGGCAATTCGGACAGACTGCCCATGGATCTTCCCGCAGGGCCAGATTACGTCCTCGGTCCAGGCGATGGTGTGAGCATCGATATTTGGGGCGGAGTGGCGCAACGGCTGCAACGGGTCGTTGATCCGTCCGGTCGCCTGGCCTTGCCCGAAGTGGGGACGGTAAATGTTTCCGGACGGACCTTGGGCGATGTCCAGCGCCTAGTGCAGGCAGCGCTGCGCACCCAGTTTCATGAGGTTGAGGCTGATGTTTCCCTGGCACGCATCCGGAGCGTGCGAGTTTACGTTGTGGGCGAAGTTGAAAATCCGGGGCCGTACGACATCAGTTCGCTATCCACCCCGCTGAACGCTTTGTATGCCGCAGGCGGCCCCACCTCACGCGGCTCTTTGCGACACCTGAGACTGTACCGCGGCAAGAACCTAATTCAGGAGGTCGACGCCTACGATCTGCTGTTGCACGGAGTGCACAACGATTTGGCAAGGATTCAGTCAGGGGACACGATCCAAGTCCCACCGGTGGGTTCTGCAGTGACGGTAGAAGGTATGGTACGTCACCCAGCGATTTATGAACTCGCGAATGAGAAGAGCCTGGCCGAAACCCTCGAGCTGGCTGGCGGCGTGCTGCCCTCGGGAACCTTCCGGCACATTGAGGTGGAACGCGTGGTCGCACACCAAAACCACACGATGATGCAGATCGACATGCCTGAAAGCAATGACGAGCAGGCGGTGAATAAAGCTCTCGACGATTTTAAAGTTCAAGACGGAGACAAGATCAGGATTTCTCCTATCCTGCCGTATTCCGAAAAAACCGTATACCTCGACGGGCACGTTTTTCATCCCGGCAAATACGCGTATCGCGATGGAATGAAGCTCACCGACCTGCTTCACTCCTACAGGGATCTGCTGCCTGAACCTTCCCGCCGCCATGCTGAGATTATTCGTCTTGAGCCGCCGGACTACACACCGGCAGTGCTGGCTTTCAATCTTGGCGAAGCCATGGACGGAAAAGGACAGGATCTGATGTTGAAACCGTTTGATACGGTGCGGGTGTTCGGCCGTTACGACTTCGAAGATCCTCCGGTGATTACGCTAACTGGGGAAGTGCGTAATCCAGGCGACCACGTGACAAACGGGGTCACGCGTTTGCGCGATGCGGTGTACCTGGCAGGAGGAGTCAGCCCCGACGCCCAATTGGATGATGCACAAGTCTTCCGCAGAACTGAAGACGGCAAGCTGAAAGTGATCAACGTCAATTTAAAGAGAGCCCTCGCAGATGACCCTAGGGACAACGTTCTGCTGGAGCCGAAGGACCGAATTTTCGTTCACCGCAATTTGAGCAAGGCGGACCCGCCCACAGTGGTGGTGCAAGGAGAAGTTGCGCGTCCCGGGAAATATCCGCTGGGCGAAGACATGACTGCTTCCGATTTGGTGCGCGTGGCTGGCGGATTTAAACGAGGCGCTTATACCGAGACCGCGGATTTAACCCGGTATGAACTTGTGCGAGGAGCCAGCATGGCGGGCGAGATGCTTACCGTTCCCATTGCAAAAGCAATGGCCGGCGAGCCTGATGCGAACGTCCGGCTGCACGATGGCGACGTACTGACAATCAAACAGGTTGCGGGATGGAACGACGTCGGTGCAAGCATCGCGGTCAAGGGCGAAGTGATCCATCCGGGCACCTACGGAATTCAGGAAGGCGAGCGCCTCAGCTCGATCCTGATGCGCGCGGGCGGCTTCAGGAGCGACGCTTATCCCTATGGCGTCATCTTCGAGCGGAAGCAAGTGCGTCAGCTAGAGGAGGAGAACCGGGAGCAACTCATCCGGCAGGTGCGGACCGACGGAGCCAACCTTACTCTGATTCCTGAACAGGACGCCGATCAAAAAATGGCAAAGGAAGCTGCGGTGAGCCAGTGGCAGACTGCTTTGCAGAAGCTGCAGAATGCCCCTCCGCCTGGCCGGCTCGTGATTCACATCACCAAGGACGTAAAACATTGGGCCAATACTCCCTCTGACATTCAATTGCGGGCAGGAGACATGGTCTACATCCCCAAGCGGCCCAATTTCGTGATGGTGGACGGATCAGTCTATAACCCGACTGCCGTTACTTTTAAGCCTGGTAAGGACGCGGGTTGGTACCTAAGACAGGCGGGCGGTCCCACGAACACAGCCAACAAGAAAGCAATTTTTGTGATTCGTGCTGACGGCTCGGTTGCGGGCGGAGCAGCCGGCTTGTTCAGCGGCGGAGCCGAACGTTCAGCTTTGCATCCGGGAGACTTAGTCATGGTGCCGGAGAAAGCGTTTAGCGGCACAACCAAATGGAAGACGACTCTGCAATCGGCGCAGCTTGCGTACGCTGTAGGTGTCGCGATTCAGGTTGCCAGAAGCTTCTGAGCTGTATCGATTCTGATGCCGTCGATTCCTAAGATTGTCTTGAGTTTGCTTTTGACTGGGCTTGTGAATTCCGTTATGCGTGCGCAGAACGCAGAACAGCCGATGCAAGAGAGTTCCTTATCCCCCCCGAAATCTTCAGTAACGGCTCCAAGTGCATCGGGTCGCGACAGTATCGTGACAAGTCGCGTATTTGGGAATCGCATGAAGAGCGAGGCGGATGAAGAGTCTAAGTACGAGTTAATGCCAGGCGAAGAACCGCAAAATCACTTGGTTTTGCCTTTTGTCAATCATCTTGCAACCGACCAAAAAAATTTCTGGACCGCTCCAGCGCACATGCAAAAGAAGGACATTGAATGGATCGCGCCATTTGCCGGAGTCACCGCAGGATTCATTGCAAGCGATAGCTGGCTTTCGAAGCAGATCCCCTTGGGGGAAATCCAGCGCAGCAAAAAGATCTCGAATTATGCTGTGTATTCCCTGATTGGCGCGGGAGCGGGCTCGTTTCTGTTCGGCCACATGACCGGCAACGATCAAATGTCGGAAGCTGGACTGCTCAGCGGTGAAGCTGCCATGAACAGCACCGCGGTGGCTTACCTGCTAAAGAACGTCACCCGACGGCCGCGCCCGTTTCAGGCGAACGGAAGCGGCACATTTTTCCAGGGAGGAAGTTCATTTCCTTCGGAACACGCTGCGATCGCGTGGTCCGTTGCAAGTGTGCTGGCGCATGAATATCCAGGGACGCTGAGTCAGATTTTGGCTTACGGTTTGGCAACTACAGTGAGTGCGACTCGCGTGACCGGCCAACAACACTTCACCTCAGACGTGATAATCGGCAGCGCGCTCGGCTGGTACTTCGGGCGGCAGGTCTATCGCGCTCACCACGACACAGACTTAGGCGGTGCCGCATGGGGTAATGTCCTGCCGGAAAACTACGGAGACAAAACCCGTAATCCCGCAAACATGGGATCTCCATCTGTGCCGCTCGACAGTTGGATATATCCTGCGCTCGAGCGTCTCGTCGCCCTCGGCTACATTAAAACGGCGTATTTGGGCATCCGCCCCTGGACCCGCATCGAATGCGCGCGAATGCTGGAAGAGGCAGAACAAAGGATCGGGGATGAAGACGAGCAAGGCGGAGAGGCGCCGCGCATTTACAGCGAACTATCCAAGGAACTGTCGGATGAAACTAACCGCCTAAACGGAGCGGACAATGTGGGCGCGAGCCTGGACTCAGTTTACGTTCGCGCCACTAACATCTCCGGTCCGCCTCTGCGCGATGGTTACCATTTCGGCCAGACCATTATTAATGACTATGGCCGTTCCTACGGGCACGGCTTTAGCTCGGTAGA
>DATEPX010000279.1:0-4392 GCA_035272945.1 Terriglobales bacterium | reverse complement strand
CACTAGATTGTCCATGAGTAGGCTGCCGCAGGGTCTTCAGTGTGTGCGTCAGAACTACTCTGTGGGTCAAAACGGGGAAACAGAATCCGCAAGATACCAGCCCCGGAGGGGCGAAATAGGTTAGCCCAGGACCTAAGTCCTGGGTAAAGCGGGAAATCGGAGCGAGTCCCCTAGGGACGACGCCAGTCCTCACGCACACTTTTCAGCCATGCATTTTCAAACCAGTCGTTGGAGCAGGCCTTTTTAGCCGCGGTCAATTCAGGTCCTGACCCCCTTCGGCTCGATTCCACGCGAAGCCGAGATGTACAGGCTATCGGCCAAGTAGCTGAGCGGCGGCAGCCAAATGCTCAGAAACCGCATCATCTCGGAGGCATACACAATAGCTCGATATGGAAGAGGCAGAAACCTGGCGTCGCTAAGCTGGGCATTGAGCGAAAAGAACCCGTCTGCCAACAAATGAGAGGGACCGATCGCCGCCTCGAAAGTCGTGCGCAATTGCTGAGGTGTCCAGTAGCGGACTTCGAACTCTCTTGCTTCGCGGAATCCGCGGCGTACCTGGTGATAAAGACAGCGCACACCGAAGGCATTGGCCATCTGTACGGTCGTGGTACCGTCCGTGCTGAGCACCCTATTGATCTCGAGGAGAGTGTCGCGCACGTCAGCCGGCGACAAATGCTGCAGTACGCTGTAAGAGAACACCTGGTGAAAGCTGCCGTCACGGAACGGCAGGTAACGGCCATCAGCCACCACGTAGACGGCGGAGATACCAAGCTGGCGCGCAACCCGCTGTGCCGCGCGTACGCCTTTCAGAGACGGATCGATACCCACTGGCCGATATCCGGCGCGAGCTGCCGCCATACACCATCGGCCCCAACTGCAACCGATCTCCAGGAACGAAGCCCCATTTCCAGGCGGCAGCCGCAAACCTGGAATCGGATATTCCATGAGTCGGCCAATGAGGTGGCGGTACATGTTGCCATTCGTTGCCGCAATCCAGTCCTGCACGAATGGATCAATCTGGCCAGCAACGACGTCCAGATCGCCCATCTGCGAAGTATCGCCAGTTTCGGCAACCTGAAGGGACCGAAGGCCCTCGGTGTGAGTCTGCCGTTCTTCCTTCACTAACAGAATAGGAATGCCGTCCACGACGGCATAGCTGTGGTCTCCAGAACAATGCAGCTTGCCCGCCTCTAAGCGGAGCGGTTGCTTGTCCCGAGGACACACAATCGTCTCGAGCAGAGCGGCAGATAAGTCAATGTTCGCAGATTCGGTTTGAACCTTTTGTTGTTCAGCTTTCGCCAAGTTAGTTTCTTATCCCGATATGGGAGGCTCAGGAAGAGGTCGCGTCGGTTTCAGTCGCCGCTCGAGCGCCCTGCGGCTTTCTCGCGGAAACCAACAAAAAGAGTCCAAGCTCGCGACAAACTGAGCGTACCACCCATCGAGGGTATAAAGCCCATACGATCCTGTAGATCGCGCCCCGAAAACGCAGAGAAGGTCGATTTAGGAGCAAGTCTCCGGGGCTGAGTACTTGCTCCAATTCGATCTCCTCAAAGCCTGACATCATTGAGCGGATTTCCCGTTTCGTGTACGACTTCGTCCCCGGGCTTTCCAGATGATCAAAGACCGACTGACGCAGAGATTTTCCGCGAAAAATGCCATAGCGAAGCCAGAGCATGAGTCCGACCATCGACGGATGGTGATACACCATGATCCGCGCTCGGCCGCCCGGCTTCAGCACGCGCCACGCTTCCCCTAGACAGGCCACGGTGTGAGGACTGTGGTGCATCACGCCATACGAGTAGACCAAATCAAAGCTTTGGTCGGCAAAGGGAAGATGTTCCGCATCGGCAAGCTGCAAGTCGGGTTCGTAGCCGGCAAGCTGACATCGGCGGCGTGCTTTCTCAAGCGACCCGCAAGAGAAATCGACTCCGGTGGCCTGCACGCCCGCTTTGAGCCACTCCAGGTAATCAGCGCCCATGCCAACACCGATCTCCAGCACTCGCAGTTCGCGGGCTTGACTGAAACCGGCAAACTGCGGGATGTGAGGCTCCAGCGCGTAGCGTACCCGGGCATGGTTCTCGAAATCCTCAGGGGTTTCCAGGTAGCGGGTGCCGCAAGGGTCAGCGTCCCAAAACGACTGGACCTCGGCCTTGAGTTCAGGAGCGGACGGCGCAACTGCCATGATGGGAAGCGCCGATATTAGCACACGTTCCTGCAGTTCTTTGTGGAGCTTTAGGACCGAGGAATTGTATGATGCCTCCAAAGCACTTCAATCGTTCATGCTCGGCCATCGGTAAATGGAAAAACTCGAGGAAGTCAGGCGGACCCCTGAAAGCGCTTGTGCGGGAAGTCTTCCGCTGAGCGTGATCATTGCTGTCCGCAACGAAGCTCATAACTTGCCACGCTGCCTCCAAGCCCTGCGTGACGTGGGCGAGGTTTACGTAATTGACTCCCAGAGCGCGGACGCGACCGTTGAAATCGCACGCTCTTACGGGGCTAGAGTCGTCCAGTTTCACTACCGGGGAGGCTGGCCCAAGAAGCGTCAATGGGCTCTGGACACGCTGCCGCTCGCTCACCGGTGGGTGCTATTGCTCGATGCGGATGAGGTCCTGACGGCCGATTTAGCGGAAGAAATTCGCCGGGTGATGCAGGATTCCGCGATCGCCGGCGCCTATATCGCGTTACGCATGTATTTTCTCGGGAAGCCTCTTCGTTTCAGCGGTGCCCGTTTCTGGAAACTTTCTCTATTTCGCCGGGAACTGGGGCACTACGAGTGCCGGCTGGCGCACCAGGACCTTTCCATGGCAGACATGGAGGTCCACGAACATGTTGTGGTCCAGGGTCGCACCGTCGAGCTGAAGAATCTACTGATCCACCACAATGTCGAGTCGCTCTCCCGGTACATTCAGAAACACGACGAGTACTCCAACTGGGAAGCGCGAGTATGGCTGGAAGGCGAGAACGGTACAGGAGAACTGGCTCCCGCGCTATTCGGCACCCAGGCGCAGCGCCGCCGCTGGCTGAAGAAAAACTTCCTCAGAACTCCCGGATCGCCGCTCGTCTTCTTTCTTTATAAGTATGTATTTTGTCTGGGAATTCTGGACGGTGTGCCCGGTCTGATCTACTGCGCCTTGCAAGGCATTCAACTGTTCCATATCAAGGCCAAAATTTACGAGCTGCGGGCGCGAAGGGGATAGACATGTGCGGGATCAGTGGTCTGGTGAATTGCGGCGACCGAGAGACGCTGGCCCGCATGACTCATATCCAGGCCCACCGCGGTCCCGACGATTTCGGCCTATGGGAACACAAATTTTCCGACGGCTCGTATGTTGGCCTGGGCAGCCGTCGTCTGGCCATCCTCGATCTCTCACCTGGTGGGCACATGCCCATGTGCAATGAAGACCAGACTGTCTGGATCACCTACAACGGGGAGATCTACAACTTCCGTGAGCTGCGACGCGAACTGCAAGCTAGGGGACATCATTTTGCGTCCGAGACCGATACGGAAGTTATCGTCCATCTCTATGAGGAACGGGGTCCGGACTGCGTCCAACGATTGAATGGGATGTTTGCCTTCGCCATTTGTGACCTTCGTTCCGCTAGTCCTGAGTTATTCCTGGCCCGTGATCACTTCGGGATAAAACCGTTCTACTACTCGCAAGCGGGACCACGCTTCGCCTTGGCATCCGAGATCAAGGCGCTGTTGCAGGTCCCTGGTATAGAAGCAGAAATCGATCCCGCGGCATTACATCAGTATCTGACCTTTCTCTGGGTTCCTGAACCGAAGACGATGTTCCGCGGCATCTCCAAGCTGCCTGCCGGGCACTACGCTCTCCTTCGAGACGGTCAATTGGAAGTGACCAGATATTGGGACCTGACTTTCCCCGCCGCCGATGCCCGTTTTCCGCGCTCCGAGGCCGATCTGGCGGATGAGGTCGGGGAACGATTCCGCCGCTCCGTCGAATCGCAGATGATCAGCGATGTCCCGATTGGCGCCTTCCTCAGCGCAGGCTTGGATTCTTCGAGCATCGTCGCCATGATGTCGCAGGCCACTCGACAGCCGGTGCGTACTTATACCATCACTTTCCCCGAGAAGTACCGCGTCGGCGAGACCACGTTGGACGACCCCGAAGTGCCCTCGCGTCTGGCGCGCCACCTCCACTGCGAGAACAAGCGTATTGTGGTGGAGGCGGATGTGGTCGATCTCCTGCCTAAGCTGATATGGCACATGGACGAGCCCACGGCCGACCCTGCCATCATCCCCGCTTATCTGGTCTGCCGAGAGGCCCGCAAGGACGCGACCGTACTGCTGTCTGGAGTAGGTGGCGACGAACTGTTTGCGGGGTACCGCAAGTACTACGCCCACTATTGGGCAGAGGCCTATCGAAGAGT
>DATEPX010000278.1:0-8754 GCA_035272945.1 Terriglobales bacterium | reverse complement strand
TCGGGGGCTTCAATGTGATGAACATGCGGCCAGTATTGGAAGTCGCTCCGCCCCCGGCAAAGCCGACTACTGTGTTCACGGCGGGATCGGCTTTCACGATGTTCACGAACTGCGCCATCTTGTCGCGCAGCGCTTCGAAGGAGATATCCTGCGCGGCCTGCACCGAGCCAAACATGCGGCCCGTGTCCTGCTGCGGAAAGAAGCCTTTGGGCACGATCGCGTAGAGATAAATGCTCAGACAGGCCGTACCCACAGTGATCAAGAGCGTGAGTGGCTGGTGGCGCAACACCCATTGCAGGCTTTTTGTGTACCTGTGAAGAACAGCGTCGAACAGGCGTTCACCAAAACGATAGGCGCGTCCGTGGCGTTCCTCTCCTAACGGCCGCAAAAACTTGGCACACATAGCGGGCGTTGTAGTAAGCGAGACCAGCAACGACACTCCGATGGCCACGCTGAGCGTAACCGCAAATTCGCGAAAGAGGCGCCCGACAATGCCCCCCATCAACAGGATGGGAATGAACACGGCCACCAGCGACGTGCTCATCGAGAGAACCGTGAATCCGATTTCCTGTGCGCCTCTGAACGCCGCCTGTACCGGACCCATCCCCCGTTCCAGATAACGGGTGATGTTCTCGAGTACAACGATCGCGTCGTCCACAACGAACCCGGTCGAAATAGCCAGCGCCATCAGCGAAAGATTGTCCAGGCTGTAGTGCAGCAGGTACATCACCGCGAAGGTTCCAATAAGCGACAGCGGCACAGCCACGCTGGGAATCACCGTAGCGCGAACCGTCCGCAGGAACAGGAACACCACCAGGATCACCAGCACGATCGAGATCATCAGCGTGAACTCGATGTCGGTGACGGAAGCACGAATGGTGGTGGTGCGGTCCATTACGACATCCAGGTTAATGGACGGTGGAATCGAGGCTTTGAGCAGCGGCAGCACGCTGTACACGCGATCCACCGTGCTGATGATGTTCGCGCCGGGCTGCCGGAACACGATGATCAGCACGGCCGGCTTGCCGTTCGCCAATCCGACATTGCGCGTGTCTTCGACCGAATCCTGTACGTCAGCCACATCGCCCAGCCGCACCGCGGCCCCGTTGTTGTAAGCCACGATCAGGGGCCGGTATTCCTCGGCGCGGTAGATCTGATCGTTGTCCTTGATCGCCCAGGCATTGATTGGGTCCGCGAGTTCTCCCTTCGGTCGATTGGCGTTGGCAGCGCCTAGAGCCGTGCGGACCTGATCGAGACTGATTCCCAGCTTGTTGAGCAGCGTTGGATTGAGTTCGGCGCGAACCGCCGGTCGCGCGCCGCCGCCGACAAACACCTGGCCAACGCCGCCAACCTGGGCCAGCTTCTGCGAGAGGATGGAATCGGCGACGTCGTAAATGCGTGGCAGCGTGAGTTCGTCCGAACTGAGCGCCAATATCAGGATGGGCGCGTCGGCAGGATTAACCTTGCGATACCCAGGATTGTTTGGCAGATTCGCCGGAAGCTGCCCACGAGCGGCGTTAATGGCGGCCTGCACATCGCGCGCAGCCGCATCAATGTTCCGATTCAGATCGAATTGCAGGGTGACGTTGGTGGAACCCAGTTGACTCGTGGAAGTCATCTGCGTAACACCGGCGATGCGGCCGAATTGGCGCTCCAGCGGCGTCGCGACGGCGGAGGCCATAGTTTCCGGGCTGGCTCCGGGCAGGCCGGCGGATACTGAAATCACTGGGAATTCCACTTGGGGCAGAGGAGCTACCGGAAGGAAATTAAAAGCCAAAGCGCCTGCCAGCAAGAGCGCCAAAGTGAGCAACGAGGTGCCCACGGGCCGCTTAATAAATGGAGCGGAAATATTCATCCGCTAATCTGCTCCTGCCGGTTCCTCGATGGGGTTGCCAATGCGGAAACGCGCGAATCTTCGGGCCAGACGATCGAACCAGAGATAAACGACCGGTGTCGTATAAAGCGTGAGCAACTGGCTCAGCAGCAGGCCGCCAACAATGGTGATGCCCAGCGGATGCCGCAGCTCCGAACCTGTGCCGGTACCGAGCGCAAGTGGCAAACCACCGAGCAGAGCGGCCATGGTGGTCATCATGATCGGCCGGAAACGCAAGAGGCTGGCCTGATAGATCGCTTCTTCCGGCGGTTTGTGCTGATCGCGCTCGGCTTCCAACGCGAAGTCAATCATCATGATGGCGTTCTTCTTCACAATGCCGATCAGCAGGATGATTCCAATAAGACCAACGACGTTCAGATCATTTCTTGTGATCAGCAACGCGAGAATGGCACCCACGCCTGCCGACGGCAGCGTCGACAAAATCGTGATCGGATGGATATAGCTTTCGTACAGCACGCCCAGAACGATGTAAACGGTAACTATTGCGGCGAGGATCAGCCAGGGCTCGGTAGAGAGCGAGTTGCGGAATGCGGCGGCTGTCCCCTGGAAACTGGAATGAATGCTGGCGGGCAGGTTGATCTCACGTTCCGCGCTTTCAATCGCCTTCGTCGCCTCTCCTAACGACACTCCGGGCGCGAGGTTGAAAGAAAGCGTCACCACCGGAAATTGTCCCTGGTGATTAATTGCCAAAGAAGTATTGGTTCGCTCGAAGTGGCTGAAAGTTGACAAAGGCACTTGCGTACCGCTGCTCGATTTCACGTAGATGTCTTTGAGCGAATCGGGCGTCTGCTGGAATTGCGGATTGACTTCCAGCACCACATGGTATTGGTTCAATTGCGTGAAGATGGTCGAAACCTGGCGCTGGCCGAAGGCGTCGTAGAGCGTGTCATCAATGGCCTGGGGCAGGATGCCGAGGCGCGAGGCCGTGTCGCGGTCGATGGCCAGGTCGGCTTGCAGGCCAGCATTCTGCTGATCGCTGGCAACGTCACGGAGTTCCGGCAGGGTCTCGAGCTTGGCAACCAACTGGGGCGCACAGGAATTCAGTTCCTGCACGTCCGCGTCTTCGATCGAATACTGAAACTGCGTGCGGCTGACGCGATCTTCCACCGTCAGGTCCTGTACGGGCTGCATGTAGAGCGTGATGCCCGTCACCGGCGCCAGCTTAGGCCCTAGCCGCCGAATGATTTCCGAGGCGGTCTCTTTGCGTTGATCACGCGACTTCAGGTTGATTTGAATGCGGCCGCTGTTGGGAGTCGTGTTGATTCCGTCCACCCCAATAAAAGAAGACAGACTGGCTACGTCCGGATCCTGAAGAATGATGTTCGCCAGCTCCTGCTGGCGCTCGGCCATGGCTGCGAAAGAAACGGTTTCCGGTGCTTGCGAGATACCCAGAATCACCCCGGTGTCCTGCACCGGGAAGAAACCCTTGGGTACGACGACATAGAGGAAGAGCGTCAAAACCAGGGTGCCGAATGTGATGAGCAGGGTCGCAGTCTGGTGACCGAGTACCCACTTCAAAGTTCGGCCGTAATAATGGATGACCCGCTCATAGAAATTTTCCGAGGCCTGGTAAATGCGTCCCGGCGGTTTGCCGGCCTTCGACTTCAGCAGCTTGGCTGACATCATCGGGGTCAGGGTCAGCGAGACGACGGCCGAAACCATGATCGTCACCGCTAACGTCACGGCAAACTCGCGGAAGAGCCGGCCAACGATATCTCCCATGAACAACAGTGGAATCAGCACGGCAATCAGCGAGACAGTCAGTGAAACGATGGTGAACCCGATCTGGCCGGAGCCCTTCAAGGCTGCTTCCAGCGGGGAATCGCCTTCTTCGAGGAAGCGGGCGATGTTCTCGATCATGACGATCGCGTCGTCCACTACGAACCCGGTAGAAATCGTGAGCGCCATCAGGGTCAGGTTGTTCAGGCTGTAGCCCAGCAGGTACATCACGCCGAAGGTGCCCACCAGCGAGAGAGGAACCGCGACGCTCGGAATCACCGTTGCCGACAGATTCCGCAGAAAGAGGAAGATCACCATCACCACCAGGGCGACGGTGAGCATCAGTTCGAACTGCACATCTTTCACAGACGCGCGGATCGTCTCTGTGCGATCGGTAAGAATCGAAACCTTGACGGCCGAAGGCAGCGACGACTGCAGTTGCGGCAACAGCTTCTTGATGCGGTCGACGACCGCGATGATGTTGGCTCCGGGCTGGCGCTGGATATTGACGATGACCGCCGGGGCGGTGTTCATCCAGGCAGCCTGTTTGGCGTTCTCCGCGCCATCAATCACAGTCGCCACATCGGAGAGCCGGATGGGAGCACCATTCCTGTACGCAATGATCAGCGGACGGTAGTCGTTGCTGGAGGTTAGTTGGTCGTTGGCCCCGATAGTGAATGCCTGGCGCGGGCCGTCAATCACACCTTTAGCTTGGTCAACATTGGCCAGCCCCAGCGCGGTGCGCAGGTCTTCCAGACTTAGACCGTGGAATGCCAGAGCCGTTGGGTTGGCTTGAATCCGAACCGCCGGCTTCTGGCCGCCACTGATCGAAACCAGGCCGACCCCCGATAGCTGCGAAATTTTCTGGGCGAGTGCCGTGTCCGCCAGATCCTCCACCTTATTCAGAGCAAGTGTGTCGGAGGTCAGGGCAAGCGTGAGGATGGGCGCGTCGGCGGGATTGACCTTGCTGTAGATCGGAGGATTAGGCAGATCGCGTGGCAGGTAAGTGCCGGAAGCGTTGATGGCAGCCTGAACTTCCTGCTCGGCGACGTCAATATTTTGATCGAGCGCGAACTGCAGGGTGATGATCGAGCTGCCGAAAGAACTGGTGGACGTCATCTGGCTGAGGCCGGGAACCTGTCCAAACTGGCGCTCCATGGGGGCCGTCACCGCGGAAGCCATCACATCCGGACTAGCGCCGGGATAAAACGTAACCACCTGAATGGTTGGGTAATCGACTTCAGGTAGCGCCGAAACCGGCAATTGCCGGTAAGCTACAATTCCCACCAGCAGCAGGCCAATCATGAGCAGCGAAGTTGCAACCGGCCGCAGGATGAAAATCCGGGACGGACTCATGGCGTGGGATTTCCCGAAGTTGGCAGTTGTCGACTGCGCGGGGAATTGTCGGTTGGGGCATTGACACCGGGGGCGTTATTTCTCCCCGGTGCAGTTGTGCCGGGAGGAGTGGCGGGATTCGCGGGGGCCGCGCGGGCTTCCACCTTGCTGCCTGCCTGCAGTTTGTCTTGCCCGTCAGTGACGACCTGGTCGCCCGGTGCCAGGCCCTGCGCAACCGCGCTGGTATTGCCTTGGGTCAGGGTCACGGTTACCGGTCGCACTTCTACCGTCTTGTCCGGCTTCACCACGTAGGCGAAAGTGCCCTGCGGGCCACGCTGGATGGCCGCCGCGGGAACCACAATGCTGTTCTTTCGAATCTCCAGCAGAAGATGCGCGTTGACGAACTGGTTCGGCCAGAGAGCAGCATCCTTATTGTCGAACACCGCCTTCAGCCGGCCGGTGCCGGTGGTCTGATCGATCTCGTTATCAATCGTGAGCAGGCGGCCGGTGGCCAACTTGCTTTGATCATCGCGGCTATAAGCGTCCACCTGCAACCGGCCGCCTCTCATTCGATGTGCGACGGAGGGTAGCTGATCTTCGGGTAGGGTGAAGATCACCGTGACTGGCTGCAATTGCGTAACCACCAGCATGGGATTCTGATCCGAGGCGTGCACCATGTTGCCCGGGTCGACCAGCCGCAGACCGATGCGGCCATCGATGGGCGAAGTTATGTGGCAATACGCAAGCTGAAGCTTGGCATTGTCGATTTGCGCCTGGTCGTTGCGAACCGCTCCTTCATACTGGTCGACCAAGGCCGCCTGCGTGTCCACTTGCTGCTGCGACATGGCGCCTGAGCTCTCTAACAGATCTTTGAAGCGCTGATAATTCAGCTTTGCGTCGCGGAGCAGGGCCTGATCGCGGAACCGGGTCGCTTGCGCCTGGCTCAGTTGCACCTCGAACGGCCGCGGGTCGATTACTGCGAGGAGTTGGCCTCTCCGGACTTGTTGGCCTTCACGGAATGCAACCTCGGCCAACTGGCCGTCGACGCGGCTCTTGATGCTGACCGCGTTCAGCGGTGTAACCGATCCGAGGCCTTCGAGATACACCGGCACGTCCTGCAGCTGAGCGGGGGCTACAGCGACCGGAACCGGCTGATTGGTGGCGGCGCGGACGTTCCTTCTTGAATCGGACGAGCCGCAACCGCTCGCCAGCGCGAAAATGAAAACAATCATGGCAAGCGACAGCCATGACCGTACGGCGGGTCGCTTGCTCAGCGAGATAGAACTTCGCTGTTGCTCGCAATTCGCCGCACCCTGGCCCAAACCTCCTGGCCGCGGGAATGATCGTTCCATAGCACGGTCCTAGAGCTGAGCGTTGGACGCTCTTTGACGTAACCGGGTTGCGGAATCTGTCTCGTTGGCCGCCTGAGATGCTTCTTGTTCACCCGGGAAGAGCCAGAGTCAAAGCGCGCTCTTATTTGACTAAGCAGCAAGGCAAAGAGCTGTTGAGTTTACAAAACTTTACTTCGACAGCCGGAGTTGCCACCTAGCCGTGCAGGTGCCCTTTTGGCCGGGTCCCATTTTGACACCCAGGCGACCTTTTAGGGAGTAGCAGGGCCTTGGCTTCCCCGCCAAAGCCGCCGTTCTTTCCTTTGTGCGGCTGTCTTTCGATGTCGATCAGCAGTTTGCGTGAAGGGCAACATAAATCAAGCCGTGGTGTCGCGACGCCGGACCCATCTACATTGCCACATCCCTTCTTCTTGGGATGGGCTATTGGCGTCTCGATGCATCCACGTGGCAGGAGAGCGTGCACCTTCACACCGAGGACGTAATAGAACAGCGCCGAATCCTGAGCCCAGTCCAGGAAGCAAAGGCCGCAGCGGAGGCCGCCAGCCAGGCTAAGAGCCATTTCCTCGCCAACAGCAGCGGAATAGACAGACCTCGTCACCCGGATCCCGGGCGGGCTCGGACTAAACGGAGCGCCATGATTCATGTGGAGGCGGCTCTCAGACCCGCCTGAGCCCGAGCCGCACTTCTTAACGATGGGCGTGATGGGCCAGGTCGCCCCAAACAAGCCTCAAGTGCACGGTCTTTTCTTCGACGGGTTTGACCTCCGCGGCCGATCTCCGCGTTTCCACGGTGACGAACAGCCACACCCAGAGGTAATTCAACAACAGAAACGCAATGGCGCCAGCCACAATCCAGATGAATGAATCCACTATGTACTCCAAAGGGCCGGCCGGCCGAATGTGCAGTCAGCTCTGAATTTATTTTCATCCCCGCATATGCTGGCGCTCGGTGATACCGGTCATAGGATTGCTTGATGCAGGTTACAGCGGCGTGATCTGGCTGCTCGACCGGCCCCAGCCGCTCAAGATTAGCCCGGCTAAGGGAAGAGGTTGAAATATCTGAGGACGCTTACTGTATTTTGCTCACCACAGCTTGCGCCCGGGACACCAGGCCCGGCGCCAACGTCGCATAGCCCATATTGCGAGCCATCAACTGGCCATCCTGCAGGGTCCAGTCAAGGAAGAGCCGCAGCGCATGACTGCGGTCGGGCGGAAGCGAAGAATCCGGGAGATACAGCCAAGTGAAGCTGCTGACAGGATAGGCATCCTTGCCGGGCCCGTAGGCCATCGAGATTCCAAAATCCGCAGGAATGGACTTTTGTAGGGCAGCGCATGCGGCTGCGATGCTGGCAGCGCTAGCCTTAATGAAACGGCCGGCCGCATTCTGCACCCTGCCATAGCCGATATCGGAGCGCCGCGCGAAGTCTACCTCGACGTAGCCGATCGAGCCCGGGGTTGCGGCCACCTTCTCCACCATGTCTTCACCCCGGTTGGCGTCGGCCCCTAGAGGCCATTTGGGCGAGGGGCTCTTGCCTATCTTGGAGCGAAACTCGGGACTCGTTTTCGAGAGAAAATCACTGAATATGTAGTTGGAGCCCTTACCCGGAGTGCGGTGGACAATACTGATCGGCAAATCGGGGAGCGTGGTTCCCGGATTCACCTTCACGATGCGGGGATCCTTCCAACTCTTAATGTTCCCCAGAAAAATGTTCGCCAGCAGTTCGCCGGAGAAGTTGAGTTCACGGCTGCCGGGTAGGTTATAAATCGGCACGATTCCTACCAGTACGGTTGGAATTTGCACGAGTGTCAACTTGCCACGGTGCATCTGCTCGCGGGTAAGCGGCACTTCCCCTCCTCCGAAATCTCCTGATCCTTCGCTGACTTGTTTCATGCTTTCGGAAGTGCCCAAAGGAAGATAGCGCACCTGAAGGTTGGGATTCTTTCGGTTGAATTCATCGATCCATGCCGAATAGAGGTGGTTCGGCACGTTGGATCCGGAGCCGACGATCGAGACGCGGGTTTGGGCCAAAAGGGGAGTCACGAGCCAGGAAAGAAATACGAGAACGGTGAGGAAATGCGACGCGAGCGCTGCTTTCGGGCACCGCATAACGGGGGCTCCTTCGCGATAGGCGCGATTTGTTTGCCGGGTCGGCCTTTAAGTTTAATTCAGTTTTGTCTCCTTATCGCGATCCGCAATTTCCGCGAATAGTGACTTTGTTTATCCCGGCTGTAGCGTTTTGACACTGTCGAGGAGCCCTTGTAAGATGCGCCAGCATTTCGCTCTAACCTGGTGAGCTTGCAATTCACAAATTCAATGTTTCTGTTTCTGGCCGCACTGATTGCCGGCATTCTGAATTCGATTGCCGGAGGCGGCAGCTTCATTTCGTTTCCCGCGCTCCTGTTTGCCGGGTTGCCGGCCGTGCAAGCCAACGCAACCAACACGGTTGCTCTCTGGCCC
>DATEPX010000277.1:0-3036 GCA_035272945.1 Terriglobales bacterium | reverse complement strand
CACGGGCCTCGCGTCGAAAGCGCTCCAAGACCCGCGGGTTATGGGCGACCAACTCAGGGAGAAACTTCAGCGCGACGAAGCGGCCGAGGTCAGTGTCTTCGGCCTTGTAGACCACACCCATCCCGCCGCCGCCCAGCTTCTCGACGATGCGGTAGTGCGAGATGGTCCGGCCGATCATGGGAAAGACGCCGCCGATGGGCATGTTAGGCCCGCATCCATTAGCATAGTCAATTCAGCTCCCCAGAGGTCACCATAACGGCAATCCCGGAAGCACATGATCCGCACGCAGACATTTCATTTAGCCCGTCACCAGCCAGTCCATGGCTTCCTCCCGTGTCTTGAACCTAGGAAATTCTCGCCGGGAAAAAGTCTTGAGAGCATCATAGAACACCTGAGGCAGACTATCAGCTCCCACAAGCGCCTCGCGGCTCACGTGAGGGCGGTCGAAGACTGCAACTTCTTTGATCCGAGTGACGGCATCGCGGCTGAATTGCGCACCATTGAGGTCGCTGAGAGTGCGAACTGAGTTGATGGGTTGTGTGGTCACGATGCGCTGGACCTCGTTAACCGACTGGATCACTTCTTGCGCTGTACAGTTGGTCAGGTCCAGGAAAAGGATCTGCTTGCCTTGGTGAGTGATCCAGCGGACGCGATCCATACGCCGCCCCTTTTCCACAGGCCGCACTCAAAACTGTCCAAAGGGATGATTCCAGCAGCATATACACCTCGAACAGGGTCTACTTCCAGAGCTTCTTAGGGATAGTGGTAGGCGCGGAAGAGCGGCGCTTCAGCGCCGCGTTAGGTAGGCTCCTGGAGACGAGCTTTAGCGCCGGTTGGTCACAGGGCTGGTTCTCTCTGACGTGAGAAACGTTTCTCCTGCGTTCTGCTTTTCGAATGCTCCCCAGGGCGGGGATGCGACATGCCACGAAAAAGTTGCATTTTCACCTGTGGAAGAAGTAAGATGCTGCTGGACGCTGCTGTGGGCGTTCATTCTCGTACCGCCCTTTCTTCCAGGTTCGAAAGCTTTACCAATTGGCAAGGTGGACTCGTCCGCCTCTAACCCAGGTTCGGAGAGACCGACATGTCGTGGTACGCATATTGCCTCACTGAGCATCAGACCCTACCTAATGGCACTCGCGCTCGACGCCCTTTTTTGCTGGATGGAATTCAAGGCGTCAACGGTGCTTCCGTACTAGGCTATCCCAGCGGAGAATTTGCCGTGATCGTCAGTGATTACGAACGAAATGGCGCCAAGCTGGATGAAAAATCCGTCCTGGAGCACGCTCGAGTGGTGAGCGTCTGCTTTCGTTCGGGGACGGTCCTGCCCTTCCGTTTCGGAACGATCTTCGATACGGACGACGCTTTGCGGCAGGCGGTGCGCTGTAATCGCCGCACCTTCGGCCAGAGCGTGGCCAAGCTGCGGGGCAAATCCGAGATGCACCTCAAATTGGTCGTGCGGGACGGTTCACTGCGCCGGGCCATGATGGACGTGCAACTGCCAGATACCGTCGGCGGCGAATATCTCATTAAACTTCGAGAGAAGGCGTCGCGGGAGCGAGAACGCCAGACCAAAGCCCGTGCGCTTTCCGTCCAAGTCCACAAGCTCTTCAACCCCCTGGACGAGGAAGTTAGCTGTAAGAAGGTAGCCTCGGACGGGATGCTGATCGATATTGCCCACCTGATTGATTCCAAGTCTGTGGAAAAATATCAAAACCGGTATACCACCGCAGCAAAACAATTGAAGAACTGCGAGCTGGTTATAAGCGGCCCCTGGCCACCCTACCATTTCCTGCCTGGCAAGCTGCGCACGGTCGCGGGCAACAGCTAGGCCGCGCCCGAGCACTCGGGATACCGGTTGTTGGCCGGCAGGGTTTTTGTTTTGCACATTCTTGGAAGGGTTTTTCAGGCGCCTTGAAGCAGCGACCTGCACGGAATGTGCATCATTCTGCAGTTAATTTCCCTTGGCGAGAGCACTGCAAACGGTGCAATCGCAGTGCAAATATCTTGTAAGAACTTCGGCCTCAGAGACTTAGGTTGTGGACTGCACAGCGGCCGGCGAGGACCGGCTTTGGCTGCGCAAGTGCACCGTTGGTGGTCAACTAAAGAGGCCGCAAACAGAAGAAATGCTGTTCACTCTCTTCCATGGTTCTCGACAAATTCCCGCTTACCCGTTCTGTTGCCGGAACGGCACCTTGCATCGCCTACCCTGACTTTCCCTCCTAACCCTTGCCTCTTTGAAATGGTGGCCCCAGAAATGGGGCCGCTTTTTTGGCATGCCCTGGGGCGGCGCCCGTACGCTTGCCCCCTGCGAGAGCGCGGTGCGGGAGCGGGAGAGACGACCTTGCCGACGCCGCCGAAGAAAAAACTGGTGTACTATCCACCCCCGAAGTTGGTCAAGGTACAATCCTCCCGGCCAGAAGCCTTAACCAAGGACGCCTTTCCCATCCACATGCGCATTCCGATAGCTGTCTTCCTTCCTGGGCTGCTCTTGATTGGATTGATGAACCTAATTGGCTTGGTGATCTCCGCCGCTTCGGTTCGGGCTCAGGTCACTAGTCAGGTCGGCACTCCGAACAAGCCGCAACTGGCGGATCAGCCTGCGTCCGCGAAGGAAGCGCAGTCGTCTTTCTCGCCGCAACTGCTGCGGGAGCTGACAGCGATCCGCGATGCGGCGCTTACGGATGACTACACCTACCAGCAAGTCGCATATCTCAGCCGGGCCAAGGATGAGCGGGTCACCACAATCGCAAAGGGCGGTAGAGTATGTCGCGGATGAGTTGCGGAAGCTCGGCCTCGAGGTGCGGCTGGAAGAAGTGAGGGTGCCACACTGGGTGCGCGGCGTAGAGACGGCGGAACTGGTCGAGTTCGCTGGAAAGGTGTCCGGGACAACCCAGAAGATCGTGCTCACGGCACTTGGTGGAAGTACGGCGACCCCCGCGGCAGGGATTACCGCAGACGTAGTCGTCGTCAATGACTTCGATGAGTTGAACGCATTGGGCCATGGTCAGGTCGCTGGCAAGATCGTGCTCTTCAATG
>DATEPX010000276.1:0-7407 GCA_035272945.1 Terriglobales bacterium | reverse complement strand
CCAGGCGGCTGATTATGGCGTCGGCAACTCCGATGCCCCAGGTTTCGCTGTCGGCCGTTCCGTGATCTCTCCGGACAGGCCGACAGCGAAACCTGGGGCATCGGAGTTGCCGACGCCATAATCAGCCGCCTGGCTACGCTGCAGAATCTCACCGTCCGTCCCACCAACGCCGTTCTGAAGTACGCCAAAGCGGCCGACGATCCCGCGCAAGCAGCCCGCGAGCTTGAGGTTAACTCCGTGCTGGCCGGCACTTACCAGCGAGTGGGCGGAGTCATGCGCGTCTCTGTACAGTTGATTGATCACGGCGCTGCGCGCTGGGGAGGGCGCTTCGACTTGCAGGGCCACGACCTCCTGCGCTTCGAAGATGACGTTGCTCAGAAAGTCGTGGAGGGCCTCAGCGTACAGCTCTCCGGCGCAGAGCAGGAATCCTTGAAGACCTCCTCCACAAAATCCCCCGACGCCTACAACTTGCTGTTGCAGGGTCGCGCGTACTGGGCGGCTTATCTTCTGAACTCCCGACGGGAGACTCTGCACAACACACAGCAAGCATGCCTGCGCGCCATCGAGAAAGATCCCAAGTTCGTGGATGCCTACGCGCTTCTGGCGCAGTCTTACTCGCTCGAAGCCACAAACTTCCAGGAAAACGGCGCCCAAAACCTCGCCCTCGCCGAACAGTCCGCCCGCAAGGCGATGGAACTCGATCCGCACTCCTTCGACGCGACTATGGCGCTCGGAGCGATCTACGGCGAAGAGGGAAATCTCGCGGATTCCCTGCGCCTGCTTCGCAAGGCGTCAACCCTGGCCCCAAATGCTCCTCTGATCTGGAAGCACTTGGGCTACATCTACCACTACGCGGGTCTAACTGACCAAGCTGAGGCCGCCTGGGGCCGCGGCCGCGATCTCGATCCCGCTGCTCCCCAGGTCTACTGGATGCACGGACGAATGCTGATCTATCAAGGCAAGGCTCGTGAGGCGGAGGAGGAAATTCGCCGGGGCCTCGAGCTTTTTCCGAACCAGTTCAAGCTGTTGACCTTCCTCGGCGCTGCGCTCTACTACCAGGGAAGAACTGATGAGGCAATGCAGGCGCTCGATCGCGCCGTGCAAGTGACTTCCCGGGGAGATGACGAAGAACCCATGGTCATTGGCGGCATCGTGCATGCCTCGCGCGGCGACCGCGACAAGATTGATCCTCGCATTTTTCAGTACAAGCCGGAAGAGATCGTGGATGGTGACTTGGCAGAGTGGGTTGGCGCCGTGCATGCGCTCCTGGGCGAGAAAGACCTAGCGATCGCTTTCTTGCGGCAGGCCGTTCGGCGCGGCAATCACAACTTTCCCTGGTTCCAACGCGACAAGAACTGGGATAAGCTGCGCTCCGACCCTGAATTTCAACACATCATGTCAGAAGCAGAGCGCAACTGGAAACACTACACCGAATTGTTTGGAAAAACGATGAGTTAACAGATCCTTGCTCGGTTCTAGTCAAATCTCAGGCCCTTCCGGCTTTCCTCCAAAACCACGTGTTCACAATTGTCGCAATCAGGCCATAGCGCTCAGAATCCAGGTCAGGCCGCGTCCATCTCCGACAGGAATTTGGCGAAAGAACGGATCGACTTCAGCTTCCCAGATGCTGACTTCTGGCCCGCTTCAGCTGATTCAATTCTGGGAGTCACTTTCCAACCAAAGCGGGAGTTCCCAGTGGGCCATCATTGGGGACAACTCTGTCGACTGACGCCGCGGTTGACTTCCTCCCATTCGTGTACGACATGTATAAGCCCTTGAGACTTGGCTCGGATACAAAGCTTATCGACTTTTGCCAGACGGCACTAGCAACGTTTATCTTGGAGCGGCATAGCCATTCAGAGAGTGCGCTGCGTATGAACGTCCTCGTTGTAAACTCCGGAAGCTCCAGCTTGAAGTTTCAAGTGATTTCGACTGATCTCCAACGGATTAAGCAATACAAGGACGATCGTCTCTGCCGGGGGGAAGTTGAGGGGATTGGCGGGGAAGCCATCATCAAGGTTCAGAACCGGCAGGGGCAGAGTCAGAAATTCACCGCTTCGCTCCGCGATATTTCAGCGGCGCTGGACTACCTAGTCCGGTACATGGCATCTGAGCAGTCAGGCGTACTGGATATCAAGAGCGCGGGCGATGTGCACGCCGTAGGACACCGCGTCGTGCACGGGGGTGAGCTGTTCTCGGAGTCGGCCCTGATTGACGACAAGGTGTTACAGGGGATCGAAGACTGTATCGATCTTGCCCCACTTCACAATCCGAACAATATTAAAGGCATTCTGGCCGCTCGCGAGCTCTTCGGCAAGACCGTTCCCCAGGTGGCAGTCTTCGATACTTCGTTCCATCATTCGATTCCGGAGCGGGCTTACCTGTATGCCGTTCCGTATCACCTATATCGCCGTCACCGCATCCGCCGCTACGGGTTCCACGGAACCTCTCACCGCTACGTCGCGTTCCGCTACCGCGCTTTGCGAGGACTCACGCGCGAGCAGACCAACATCATCACCCTGCACCTGGGAAACGGCTGCTCCGCCGCTGCGATCCGGGGAGGATCGCCGGTGGACACTTCCATGGGTATGACGCCGCTGGAAGGTCTCGTCATGGGGACTCGCTCCGGCGACCTCGATCCCGCCATCGTCAACGTCATCGCCCGGAAAGAGGGAATGTCTCCCTCGGAAGTTGACACGCTGCTCAACACGCAGTCGGGCCTGCTCGGCATCTCTGGACTCACCCACGACATGCGCGAATTGCAGGCGGAATTGAAAGAGCACGAGGACCGGCGGGTGCGGCTCGCGATTGAGGTCTTCTGCTATCGGGCCCGCAAGTACATCGGCGCATTCCTGGCTGGCATGGGTGGCGCAAACGCGGTGGTCTTCACTGGCGGCATCGGAGAGAACTCGCCCGAGATCCGGGCCTTGATCTGCGGGGGCATGGAATGGGCCGGTCTCAAGCTCGACCCATCACGCAATCAGGAGACCGTGGCTCGGGAAGGCAAGATTTCCACCGAGGATTCCTCGCTGCTCGCTTACGCGATCCCGACCGATGAGGAACTATTGATTGCGCGTGATACGGTGCGCGTCATCCTGGGTGAGCCCCATCCCTCCTGAATTTGGTTCCCTGGTGCACTAGTATGGCCACTTCCACCCCGCCGCCTCAGGCTGGTCGACGCCGTACTGGTGAGCGTAATTCCGACACTCAATCTGCTGGTTCAGGAATCTCTCCTTCGCATGAGCACCGATTCTTTGCAGTCTTGGCACCCGGTCGATGACATCCATCGCCAGGCTGAAGCGGTCGATGTTGTTGTTAATGGCCAGCTCCAGCGGCGTGTTGATATTGCCTTTTTCCTTGTAGCCACGCACGTGAATGTTGTCGTGATTCTTGCGGCGATAGGCCAGGCGATGGACCAAATACGGATACCCGTGGAAATTGAAGATCACCGGTTTGTCGACCGTGAACAGCGAGTCGAAATCCCGATCCGGCAGTCCATGAGGATGCTCCGTGCTCGGCTGGAGTTTGAAAAGATCGATTACATTGATGAACCTGATCTTGATGTCAGAAAACTCCTTGCGAAGAAGCGCGGTGGCGGCCAAGGCCTCCTGGGTAGGAATGTCGCCCGCCGAGGCCATGACCGCATCGGGTTCGCCGCCTTCGTCGTTACTGGCCCAGTCCCAGATGCCAATGCCCTTCGTGCAATGCGTGATGGCGGCCTCCAGGTCCATATACTGCAGGTGCATTTGCTTGTCGCAGACGATCACGTTTACGTAGTTCTGGCTGCGAAGACAATGATCCGCGACTGACAGCAGGCAGTTCACATCCGGCGGAAGGTAAATGCGGGTGACATTCGCACTCTTGTTGGCCACTACATCGAGAAAACCCGGATCCTGATGCGTGAAACCGTTATGATCCTGTCGCCACACCGTTGAGGTGATCAGGAGATTCAGGGACGCGATGGCTTCGCGCCACGACAGGTGGCTACAGATCTCAAGCCACTTGGCATGCTGGTTGAACATCGAGTCAATCACGTGCACGAACGATTCATAGGAGGACAAAAAGCCGTGTCTTCCCGTCAGCAGGTAACCCTCCAGCATTCCTTCCACGGTGTGTTCGCTCAACATCTCCATGACTCGGCCGTCGGTGGCAAGCTCGCCGCCGTCCATGTCGTCAGGGAAAAACTGCTCGATCCAGAATTTCTTGCTGACCGCGTAAATGGCATCGAGCTTGTTGGAAGTGGTTTCATCCGGGCCGAAGACCCGAAAGTTTTTCATGTTCAGCTTCATCACGTCTCGCAGGAGAGCGCCCAAGGACCGTGTGTTCTCTGCCTGGCTTTGGCCGGGCTTCTCGAATTTGAACCCGTACTCGCGGAAATCCGGCAGACGCAGGCCTTCCTTCACTCGTCCCCCGTTGGCATGAGGATTCGCGCTCATTCGCCGGTTTCCTTTGGGCGCCAAGTCTCTGAATGGGGCAGCAAACTTGCCGCTGCCATCGAAGAAATCCTCCGGCTTCAGCGAGCGCATCCATGTTTCAAGAATTCGAAGTTGCTCGGGATCCTTCTTTACGTCGGGCAGCGGCACCTGGTGAGCTCGCCAGAAGCCCTCCAGCCGGTGGCCCTCGACTTCGTGCGGCGCAGTCCAGCCCTTCGGTGAGCGCAACACGATCATCGGCCAGCGCGGGCGGCCATCCGCGCCCTGGGTGCGGGCCGCCTGCTGATGTTCCCTGATCTTCAGAATGCAATGTTCCACCGTCGCCGCCATAGCTTGATGCATGCTTTCGGGTTCGGAGCCCTCAACAAAGTAGGGGGTCCAGCCATAACCCGAGAGCAGGTTCTCCAGTTCTTCATGCGAGATCCGAGCCAGCAAGGTTGGATTGTTGATCTTGTAACCGTTCAGATGCAGGATGGGCAGAACTGCTCCATCGCGCGCAGGGTTGAGAAACTTATTGATGTGCCAGGAAGTTGCCAGAGGTCCTGTCTCGGATTCTCCGTCGCCCACAACCGCCGCGACAATCAGTTCGGGATTGTCGAAGGCCGCCCCACAGGCATGAGACAGCACGTAGCCGAGCTCTCCGCCCTCGTGGATCGACCCCGGCGTTTCGGGTGTGCAGTGACTCCCGATGCCTCCAGGAAAGGAGAACCCCCGGAAGAACTGCCGCAGCCCCTCGACGTCTTGGCTTTTTTCCGGATAGACCTCGGAGTAGGTCCCTTCGAGGTACGCAGGACCGAGAACGCCGGGCGCGCCATGCCCCGGACCAGCCAGGAAGATCATGTCGAGATCGTATTTCTTGATGAGCCGGTTCAGGTGAACATAGATAAACGACAGTCCAGGGCTTGATCCCCAGTGTCCCAGCAGCCGGCTCTTGATATGCTCCGGGCGCAGCGGTTCCGCCAACAACGGATTATCGAGCAGGTAAATCATGCCCAGGCTGAGGTAATTGCAAGCTCGCCAGTAGGCATCCGTCCTGCGCAACTCTTCAGTGCTGAGCGGCTTTTCTCCAATAGTCGATCGAGTCTCACCGTACGGGCTGAGAGAAAGGATTTCGGCGGCGGCGTTCGAAATGAGGGTGCTCATTAGGATGACTCCTGGGAATAGGCTATGCCCTGAAGCGGCTTGGTGACGAACCGAGTCGCCGTTCGTCGTTGACTCAGTGGTCAATCAACTGGACGGCGAGTCGAAGGCATCGAAGTGCATTTCCAGAATTTTACTCTCACGCGGTACAACTCTGGTTAAAGCAGCGATTTTGGCCTGACCCGTGACCATCCATCTAGGCACCGGCTCCGCTGCGGCCGATAAACATCCGCTGGAGACTCGCTGTCGAAACTGGCGGGTGAGACACGGGCTTGTGGGCAGTGCGAACGAAGGCTCCGAATTCTCGATAACCAAACAAATTTGGCTACCCGACACAATAGAGCCCAACTCGTTTTGCCTTTCCACAAGTCTGACCCGGTTCGTTGCGGGGTTTGTGTGCGAGAAGTGTGCGAAATCTGGAAGACCGTGTTCAAGGGCGCAGGTCACTCCCGTGGCTGACTGTCGGACAGCCACATCCCGCCTTTTTCGGGGCGTTCAGAGGCGATTGTGTGCCGGACGCGTGCTGAATCCTCAATCTGCTCTCCCGTCTCGGACGGAAGCCTTATCATCAAGCCAGTGACATCATTCATTTCACTCCTGAGGCACTGGGGCGGTATTGGTGTGTTCATTCTCGCTGTCCTCGACAGTTCCGTCCTCCCCACCCTCGGTGCGGTTGACGCGCTCACGATATTGCTAGCCGCAAGGCACCCAGATCTATGGCCATATTATGCGATGTGCAGCACCGCAGGCTCGCTTTCAGGAGCGTCACTGGCCTACCGCCTGTCGAGTCTTGGAGTTCTCCATCGCCGCATTAAGGGAGTGGCATTCGACAGGGTTAAGTCATTCTTGAAGCGTTTTGGCAACCTTGCTCTGTCTCTTGCTGCGCTTTTTCCGCCACCTTTCCCGACTTCCGTATTCGTGCTTTGTGCTGGTGCAACGCGCTATCGTTTCGCTTCATTCGTGGCGTCTTTTGGCGTAGGACGGGCGTGCCGATTTGTTTTGCTGGCTTATCTCGCGTCTGTGTTTGGCAGGCGGTTGGTAACAAAGGCGTGGTCGGCCCACAGTCTGCTCCTTCTAGCGGCTATCGGCGGTATATTGGTGTGTCTCAGCGTGTTGTCGTGGCTCGCCTTTCGTAACAAGGCAGATGACCCTTTGAGCTCCGGTGAACAAGGCAAAATTCACGGCCGAGCAGAATGACGTGTTCCCTTTGCCGCCAACCGAGTGGCACGCCGAACAGCCATATTTCTCAAATAGCTGCTTTCCCATGGTGACGGGTCGCTATTCGTATCCACAGTCGCCTTGTCGCGTTCTGCGGGCTTCCGATGAGATTCGTCATAAGCCAGGAACTTTATGATTTGATCTGCTTCGCGGCCGTTAATGCGCGAGCTCGCCATGGCTTGCATGCGACGTACTTCCGCTGCCCACCCTTCGGCTGAACGCCCGGGAAAACTCCAGCAGCACAGGAACCTTTCTAGGAAGCGGGTCTGCACCCTCCACCACCTGGGCGAGTTTCAGACTGGCTAACGTGGCGGCCCTAGCTGCTTTGCTTTCCTGGGTTGAGCCACGATAGCGCTGGCCGCGCACCGGGTTGGAGTGATAAGCCGCTTACGCATATGGTCCTAATCTACCTCCGGCACAACTCTGGTCGTCACCGATGGGACATACTCGGGTTTATGGGTCGCTTTTCGGCGGATTCGCTCGGTCTGAGATCACAAATGTCGGCCAATCGCCTCGGTCGTCTAGTGCTGGATTCTCTTGCTGCCATTTGGGGGTCTCATTCTGTTGAGCACTCTTTACCGCCACCGCAGGCCGCTCTTCGCCAATAGTTGACCGT
>DATEPX010000275.1:0-37181 GCA_035272945.1 Terriglobales bacterium | reverse complement strand
GAAAGGCAAAGTGGTGCTGCACTGGAATCGGAAACTCCAGAAAATCGAAGAAGTTCAAACCGGAGATTAAGAAGGTGAGAAGTTTTTTCTTTAGCTGCTGATCCCATCGCTGGGCCGCGCCGACCTGTGGCGCGGCCCTTGCCGTTTTGCTCTGGCGATCCCCGCCCGCTCGCCCGCGCCCGCGCTCGCTTCAGCCCCGGCCCCCGACCCAAGGCGCGCGTGCAAGCAAGCCAGCAAGCAAGCGTGCGCGCGTGCCGCTTCGGCTCGACTCCCCCGGAGTGCCGCGCTTCAGTATCGTGACGCGCCGTACCGACCGAGTGGTCGGGAGGTGTAGCCGTTTTTCCCGGCTCTCCCGCTTACCCCCCACACGATTTGACCCCTTTTCTCGCGTCCACCTAGAATTGAAGATTCGACGCACAGCACTCCGAACTCTCTATGCCGCTGCGCCTTTACAACACACTGTCTGGAAAAATTGAGGAATTTCGGCCGCTCGCGGACAACCAGGTGCGCATGTACGCCTGCGGTCCTACGGTTTACGACTACGGGCACATCGGCAACTTCCGAACTTTTATTGCAGTGGACGGGCTGCGGCGTTTCCTGCGCCAGAGCGGATATCAGGTTCGCCACGTCATGAACATCACCGACGTGGACGACAAGATTATCCGCAACTCCGCGCGCGATGGTGTCAGCGTCAAGCAATACACCGAGAAGTACGAGAAGGCTTTTCTGGAGGACGCGGAAACGCTGAATATCGAGCGGCCGCAACTGGTGCGTGCGACCGATCACATTCAGGATATGGCGAAGTCTATTGCCTTGCTGGAAAAGAAGGGATTTGCCTACCGCGCGGACGATGGCTCTTATTATTTCCGGATCGCGAAATTCCCCGATTATGGAAAGCTCTCCAAGAAAGATTTTGCCGGGATGGAAGACGGCGCGCGGGTGGATGTCGACGAGTACGACAAGGACAATGCCCGCGATTTCGCGCTGTGGAAAGCGGCCAAGCCGGGCGAAGCCTTCTGGGAGACGCCCATCGGTCCCGGGCGACCGGGCTGGCATATCGAATGCTCGGTGATGTCGATGGAGGAGCTTGGCGAGACTTTCGATCTTCATGCCGGCGGCGAAGACCTGATCTTCCCGCATCATGAGAACGAAATAGCCCAATCCGAAGCCATGACCGGTAAGCCGTTCGTCCACTTCTGGTTTCATGCGCGGTTTCTGCTGGTGGAAGGGGAGAAGATGTCCAAGAGCCTGGGCAACTTCTTTACCCTGCGCGACTTGGTGCTCAAGGGTCACAAACCGTCGTCGATCCGTTACCTGCTGGCATCGGTTCCCTACCGAAATCAGCTCAACTTTACGTTTAATGGATTGAAGCAGGCGGCCGAGTCAGTCGACCGTCTGCGGACCTTTGCGCTGCGTTTGAAGACCGAGCGTTTTTCCAAGGGTGCCAGCGAAGGCATTTCAGAGTTGGCGAAAGAGACGATCGAACGCATGCGGGCCGCTCTGGAAGACGATCTCAACACGGCGCAGGCCCAAGGGGCAATTTTTGAGATGGTTCGCAGGGCCAACGCGGCAGCTGATGCCGGCCAGATGAGGAAAGATGATATTTCGCCATTGCTGTGTGCAGTTGAGAAGTTCGACGAGATTTTTGCGGTATTGAAAGATGACGACCAGCCGAAGATTCAGCGCGTTCTGGAGTGGGCCAGGACGGAAGGCAAGCTGAAGGAAGCAAGCCAGGAGGTAATCGCGGCGGCTAACGCTCAGCAGTTATCGGATGCCGAGGTCGAGGAGAAGGTCGCCGAGATGGAGCAGGCGCGGCGTGCCCGGAACTTCAAGCAGTCGGATGCTATCCGTGCGGAACTCCATGCCGCCGGGATCATCGTGGAGATCACCAAGGACGGGGCACGCTGGCGCAGGAAGTAAACGGGATCACGCCAGTGCTGAACCGTTGGCTAGAAGCTGAAGGCAGCCTGCAATTCGAGCTTTCGATTGGCGGCGGCGCTGGCGAAGGGACCGCCTGCCAGGGAATTCGATTCGCCAAAGAGAGGCGAATTAAGATGCCCGATCGGAGTCGCCAGGTTCACCCGGTTCAGCACATTGCGAGCGTTGACACTGAAAGTCAGGTTGTAACGGCGCGAGCTCGTTTCTCCTCCCAACTTAAAAGGCCCGCCACCCATGGGCCGGCCGAAGGCTCCGCCTCCCGCACGTGAAACGGCCCGGGGCGGGCCATCTCCTCGCGGCCTGCCGCTAGCGCGCGAAGTTTCCGGTCCGAAGCCGAAGGTCTTACTCAAGCGCAGATTCAACGTGAAGTGAGCCGGTCCCGTCAGGTAATTAACTGGAATTGGAGTGTAGGCCTGTGTGGGAACCGTGTAGTGGCAAGCCGCGGTTGGCGAAAGGCATGATCCGGAAAGATTCGCCGCGAACGCAGGCCGGTCATTGAATAACGAATCACCGCTCAAGTCCTGGCCAACAGTCACATTGTAAGGGGAACCCGAATTGGCAAGCATAAACGGGCTCAGCCGGAACGCGTAGGGCAGGCTGATGCTGCCGCCCAGGAAGAGCCGGTGTCGCACGTCGAATGAGGCTCGGCCGTAGTCCGAGGCCAGATCGTACTGATCGGACGGGAAGTTGGATGCGCCTGAAGTGTTGCTGTTGGCATAATTCAGAGAGTAGAAACCAAACAACGCCAGCTTCTGACCTAAGCGGATATTGAAATTCGTGATGAGCTGGTTTTGCCGAAGTGTTCCTTCTGATGTGTACTGATCAATGTTGCCTGCGTTCGGATCGGGGCGCGGGCCGGTGGAGTACGGGGTTCCGGGCAGCGGCGCATTGATGTTCCTCGCCAAAAACTGGTGCACGCCGCGCGAGTTCAGATAAGTCACCGTCAGGGTGGCATTCTTCGTGAGCTGGCGCTCTACGCTGACGGCGCCCTGCACGATGTATGCGGCATGCAACGCTGGATCGATCTGATAGATCGTCGGTGTTGTTTGCAAGGCTGGAGTGTTGACCGGTGGCACGAGTGGGAAAAAATCAATCGGAGTGTTCGCTGTTGCCGCGACAATGTACTGTTGCTGCGTCCTTCCGTTCAGGCGCTCTGAATTGAGGACTAGGTTCTCGGCGAAACGGTCATAAAAGATTCCGTAGCCTGCACGTAGCACCGTCTTTGCCGTGTTCTTCCCTCCGCCGCCCATGCCCCATGCAATAGCCACGCGTGGCGCCCAATCAGCATGATCGTGAATGGCGTTCTGCGTTTCAAACCGCAGGCCGTAGCTGAGGGTTATGTTGGGACGCACGCGCCAGTCGTCCTGCGCGTATAGGCCGGCATCTGCCACAGTGGCAGCGACGGCAGGAATCCCGCCGCTCGGAGGTACAGTGATCGAAAACTGGCTAGCGCCTGGCGCAGTGGTTGCGCCGGATGCCAGGGTCTGCTCCGCGCTCTGGTACGCAGCAAGGGAAGAGAACGTGAAGCTGCCATTAAACCCTGCGCCGGAGCTTTCTATTTCGTGTACTGCCCGCAGACGGCCTCCGAACTTCACGAAGTGAGATCCCAACCCCAGCGAAACATAATTTTGCAACTCGTAGTGATCCGTATGATCTGCCAGAATTCCGGCGTTGCTCCCTCCGCCGGTGAAAGCGCCGATAACGTTAATGGTCGGGCCGGTGGTCAGCGGTGTCTGCCAGTTGTTGTGCCGGATGTATTGGAACCGCATCTCGTTGACCACCTTCGTCCCAAAGATCTGCGTGTCGCTGACCTGCAGGGTATGTTCCGAGGAGGAGGCGTCGTAACCGGTAGAAGCCAACGCAAACTGTCCGACACCCGCATTGTCCTGTGTATCGTGGAAATATTGATAGCGGGCCGTGAGCGTGTTGTTCGGAGTGAGCTGGTAGTCGAGACGCGGGCTGAGATTGGTTCTCGTTCGAGGATTGGAGACGCTTGCGTTGAATTGCGTGGGATTCAGACTTGGATCGAGCACGACGGCGTTGACTACCGCCAACTCATTAATGTTCCGCCTCTGGAAATCGAAGAAGAAAGACGATTTCTTGTTCAGCGGACCGCCGATGTTTCCCATGTAGATGGCCGAGTAATACGGCGGCTCCTCGCGGAGGAAAGGATTGCGGGAGTTGAGCGCCGAGCTATTGCCCACGACGGAGAACTGTCCGTGGAACTTGTCCGTACCCGGCTTGGTAAAGATCTCGATTCTGCCATATCCCACCTTGTCATATTCGGCCGAAAACGGATTCTGATTAATGCGGATTTCGCGAATTGACGACTTGGGAGGCAACTGCCCCCCAGGGAAGCCGTCGATGTAAATCTGCCCGCCGTTGGGTCCCGCTGAGGGTCCGGCGAGTGCCTGGAGGTCTTGTTCCAATTCGTCTGGATCATCGGGGAGAGCCTCCAGGTCCTTGCCGCTGATCACGATCCCGCTCGCGTTGTTGGCAGGATTCACTTGGACCTGCGCTCCCTCTTCTCCCTGGACCTCGATCTTCTCTTTTTCCACCTCGATTTCCAGCGAGATGTTGAATTGTTGGGTTTGGCCTGACACTACCTGCATGTCTTTGACGAGCGTTGCGAAGCCGCGGGCTGCGACGGTGACGCTATATTTGCCCGGCGGCAGATTGGCAATTTCGAACTTACCGGCGCCATCGGCGTTCGCCGTGTGTGCGGCACCGCTGCCTCCGCTTGCCGTTACCTTGGCGTTTCCGATCACTGCACCGGACGGGTCAGTAACCTGCCCGCGTAAAGTTCCAGTCGGCGCCTGCGCGGAAGAAAAGGACGACAGCAACAAGACCGTTACTATTAAAACGGGCAAATATCTGAGGATTGCAGCCATTGCATTTTTCAAATCACGCTCGGGAATATGCATAGGTTCGTTAGGGCTCAGACGCAGCCTCTGCATTCGAGGAACCCAGCGTCCACGGTGACAGAACCATGGATGCGCTTTGATTCGGTGCTGCAGCCAGAATCGGCTCCACACCCGCCAACAGCGTGACGGCTGTGACGGCCTGTCCGTCTCCGGGGGAGGACGCAACAATCATGACGGCATCCCCCTTTAGCAGGTCCGCCAGCGTGCTGCCGGGCAGCCGGCTCACCATCCGCTGAAAATCGGGTGGACCATTCCTTTGGTCGCCCTGCGTGACGCCGGCTGGGCCGGGCGATTGTGATGCGGACCCGGCCATCGCTCCGTCGCGGGGAAATCCGCCATTTCGGGTCCCCGGACTCCAACGTGCCTCCTCGGAGCTGCCGCCCTTCAACCTCATGGCGATACGTTCCGCCATCTGCTGGGGCAGCTTCTTCATCTGCGAGTCGGGTGAGATCTTCACGACGACGACACCCTTGTGAATAAAATCCTGTACTGTGATGGAGTTGCCTGCCAGATCAACCGTGGCGATGGTTCCCGCAATATTACGAAATGTCCCCGAGACGATTTCCTCGGCGGTAAGCTGGCTGCCGTCTTCGCTCCGCGTGCCGCGAGCCCAAAGCTGATCTCCCGGTTTGATCTGGTCGAGGGGCGCGAGCTTGGCAAAGTCGAACCGTACAGAACCGGGCGGGTAGCGGCGCAGCACTGTCTCTTTGCTGGTATGCACGACGAGGTTCCGGTTCCCGACGAATGCGCCGGTTGTGATGGTGATGTTCCCTGTCGTTGCATCTACAGCGCTGACCAAACCGCCTACACCTCGCTTCTGCCAGTCTTCGCGATCGTGCTCGCGTTTGGCAGCCACATCAGCCTGCTTCATGACTATGACGGCGAGGGCAGCAATGGAGCGGCCATCCGGCGCTGTCGTTCCACGAATCAAAACGCGATCGCCCGGCTGCAAATCCTCACCTTGAACCGGGGTTAGGTTCTTCAGGTCCTTCTGTCCCGGAGGCACGCGCAAGAGGCGGGTGGAAGCCGTGATTTGGGCAATCACTTCGCTGCCAGAATCAGAGGTGAGAGTAATAGAGGCCGCCTGCACACTCTTGATCGTGCCAGCAGTTCGGGTGACCTGCGCGTTCACCGATCCTTGCGTTTGAGAGTAGCTCTGCCACGCGAGAATCGGCACGAGGGCTGCGACAAAACGGACTCTTAACCACCGCTGCAAGCCTGCCTGCATGCAGGTGACTTTAGCATCGGTCGGGAGACGAACCATCGGCTTTTACGAACTTTTACTCGGAAGCTTACGCGATTTTACGGTTCTTGACGGACTCTTTACAGAGTGTCAGCAACTCTGGATTCTGACACGCGCATCCATTCCTGCATTCAGTCACCAGAAATCCTTCGACGGGGGTGCGCAGTCATGCGAAATCGCACGTGGATGTGTTTCGTTCTCGTCCCGGAGTTGCTAGCGATGGCTTGCCTTACGGTTGGATGCGGATCCAGCAATGCGAAAATCCGTTTACTTAATGCCACGCCCGATGAGTCAAGCCTCAGCCTGTTGGTGGATAGCAAGAGCGTGGCGACCGCGAGCTATGGCACGGCTTCCGGATACAGTTCGGTCAGCTCCGGCTCACCGCATTTGCAAGTAGAGCCCGCCGGCACCTCAACTCCTCTCATCGACATCACTGCCACCGCAAGTTCAGGCAGCAGCCTGACCCTAATTTCCCTGAATTACTCGTTTAACATCAGCAACGTGGTCCTTACCGACGATAATTCCGCGCCCAGTTCCGGAAATTCCAAACTGCGGATTATCAACGCGTCCCCGGGATTAAGCGCGCAGGACGTGTATGTCGAGCCGCCCAATACAAATATCGGTTCACTCGCGCCAACTTTTTCGAGTCTGGCATTCGGAGCCGCGTCGCCCTACGGCGTTCTAACGCCGGGAGACTACGAAGTGTACTTCACCTCGCCAGGACAGAAATTTATTAATCTCGATACCAGAGTGCTCAGTTTCACGGCAGGGCAAATCCGCACTCTCGTAGCACTGAACGCGCAGTCAGGAGGCTACACGTCAACCGTGTTGGCGGACTTGAACTGAATTGAGTAATAGCTACGCGTGTCGACTGAACGGTCTGCCGACCCGTCTTTGCCCTGCGTCAAGCCCAGGATCATCATGAGCATGCGTCGCGACCGGGCCCGCTGATGTGAAACAACTCCACCCGCTTGTTATAGCTGTCCACGATGTAGAGGCAGTGCCCTGAGTCCACCCAAATACCCGATATCCCATGAAACTGCCCAGGCTCTGTTCCAATCTGCCCGAACTCATAAGACAACTGACCGTTGTGATCAAAGACCTGGAGACGGTCGAGCTGTGGATCAGTGACATAGATGTTCTTGTCATTGTCCATCGCCAGGCTGGCATGGGTGGCGGCATCTCCCAGCCTGATCTCCATCCGAAAATGTCCCCGGAGGTCGAAGATCTGCACTCGATAATTCCGCGAATCGAGGATCACCATCTCGTCCCCCGCAGTGGCAACCTGGGTTGGATACTTAAATTCCCCAGGTCCCGTCCCACCGCCGCGCTTGCCCCAGCGGGCAAGGACATGACCCTTCTTATCGAGCATGACGACCATATGGCGGGGTGCGTCACAAACATAGATATGGCCCGTCGTTGCATCGACAGCTATCCCCCGGGGAACGTCGAAGTAAGACTCCCGCCTTCTGGCGCTCTTTAGATAGTGGGTAAACTTGCCCTTCGAGTCGTAGACCAGGATGGTTCGCAAGTTGCTGTCGCTCACATATACGTTGCCATCACCGTCGGCGGCGACACCGACCGGGGCACTGAGTCGATCGCCACCGTGGAGATTCGAATACTTCGAATGAACGAAGTCAAAGACGTGCACCACACCGGCGCTGAGGTCGGTGACGAAAACACGATGAGCGGCGTCAGTCGTCACTGCGTACGGCTTCTGCAAGATGTCGGTGGCGGGAAGGTCTTCCTTTGGGCCAGCGATGATATCAAGACCTCGGTTAAGGACCGGGCTCAATCCACGTTTAACGTCATGGGCAGAGGAGAACTCGCGGACAAAAATAAGGTGTTCGGAAGCGCCTTTTTGGGCACCCTCGGCCCACGGGGTATTGGGAGCCGCAGATCCCAGAACCCCGCCCGACACCAACAGCGAAAGGACGAGAATGGCCTGCCAGGCAGTCATATATCAACGTCGTTGTCCATAATAATGGACTGAGTGCGGTCATTGCGACCTTCCGGGTGTAGGGAGACGCGGCTTGCCGCATGTGAACGACAGAGACGGCGTCTCTACCTGCCCTGCCGGGTCCATCGCATAAGAGCTGGCACGGCGACACGCAAGAGCTCTCGATTAGACTGAAATTAAGATAGGAGGCTCCATGGACGCACGCGAGTTTCGCCAGCTCGGTCATCATGTCGTGGATTTGTTGTCGGAATATTTCGAGCACATCGAAGAGAAGCCAGTCTTCCCGGATGTAGAACCACAAATCCTGACTGACCTGTTTGCAGAGCCGCTGCCGCAGGCTGCCAGTGCGCCGGAAGAAGTGCTGGCCGAACTGGAAGAGAAGCTTCTGCCCTATTGCACGCACGTTGGGCACCCTGGCTACATGGGCCTGATTACCCCTTCACCGAATCCGGTTGGCGTCATTGCCGATTTCATCTGCTCAGCTCTTAATCAGAATATTGGAGTTTATACGATTGGGCCGGCCGGAGTCGCGATGGAGCGGCGGACGGTTCGGTGGCTCACCGATCTTGTCGGTTACGGCCCGGAAGCGGGCGGAAACCTTACCAGCGGCGGCATGATGGCGAATTTTATCGGCTTGAAGCTGGCACGCGACTGGGCTTCCCGCGATCGTGCCCAGCAGGATGGACTTCAGGAACGCGTGGCTGTTTACGCTTCGGAAGAACGTCACGTGTCGGTGGACAAAGCGGTGGACGCTGTCGGTCTGGGCCGGACCGCATTGCGTGCCTTGCCCACCGACGCAGAGTTCCGCGTGCGTCTGGATGCGCTCGAAGCTGCGATTGCCGAAGATCACAAGCGTGGTGTACGCCCGATGTGCATCGTTGCCATTTTCGGGACCACAAACACTGGTGCTGTCGATTCGATCCGCCAGTTGCGCAGAATAGCCGATCGAGAGGGAATGTGGCTCCACGCGGATGCTGCCTACGGCGGTGGCATGCTTTTATCGAACCAGTCGCCCATGCGAGATCGCGGCCTGGAACTCGCGGACTCGATCACCATCGATCCTCACAAGTGGTTCTATGCGCCTCTGGACGCCGGGGCGGTGCTGGTGAAGGACGAGCTACGGCTGGCTGCCTCGTTTGGAATGAAGCCCTCATATCTCACCGATGAGCTGGATCATGCGAAACAACGCTATCAGTACTACGTGCATGGCTTTGAACAATCCCGGCGGTTCCGTGGCCTCAAAGTCTGGATGAGCTTCAAACGCTACGGGGCCCGGCAGATTGGCGACTGGATTGACAACAATGTGCGCCAGGCAAGGCATCTTTATTGTATGGTGGTAAGTCATCCCGATTTTGAACCGGCGAGTAATCCGCCTATGTCAGCGATTTGCATTCGCTATCGTGGCGCCGATGCAGACGGAGAAAGATCGAAGCAATTACACGCACAGGTCGCCAGGAGAATCGAGCAGAGCGGAAAATTCTGGATCTCGACGACCGAACTGAAGGGGAAGACTTGGTTCCGCATTAACCCCGTAAATTTCCGCACCCGCATCGAGCATATGGAGCAGTTGCTCAGACTACTCGAAAAGGAATGCGGCTCCTGCATCCAGGATGCCCTGTCGACAACCAACCAGCCACCCACCGCGGGGTCCAGCCAGGGCTAAGGACTTTTTTCGATCCCAATTCGATGTCAGGCAAGCCTGGGCGGAGACGCTCACGCGAGCCGGAGACAGGGAATCTAGGAATGCACTACTCAGGCAAGCGAATCGTTCCTAAGATTTTGCTGACCGGCGAAGGCAATCTAGCGACCATGGAGTCGGAGAGAACTAGTTGCCCTGCGGAAAACACAAAGCGGCGACCCATGCTACCGTTGGATGAGGAGTCCGACGCACGTTGCGTGGCGCTCATGTATCGGTGTTCTGGCGGGCGCGTCTTCTTCGCTGACCAGAGAAAGCAGAGTAGAGAAACCCAAGAAAGAAACCGACCAAGGTTTCTGTCTTAATGGTCAAGCTAGTCTTGTTATGCCACCGGTGAGGTCGTCGCACCCGCTCTTTCAAGCTGACGCGACCGGCCTTCTTCCACTCTTCAGCCGGGGTTGGCAGACAACGGAGATTTCTTATAGTCACTCTCTAAGGCATTGTCGGCGGTACGGTGGTCCGATCCTGTTTACCTTGACCGCCCAGAGTGACTATAATAAAAGGTCTCCGCTGAGGGACGCGCCTCCAGTCCAGAGAACCGGTGGCACGGTCAGGAATTGTGGGGTTGAAGCCAACTATTGGAATCTCCCCGCCCTCGCCAAAGGTGGAGCAAAGCGGTGCATCGTATCCTGCTTCAACTCTGAATTCTTCGGGCATTCTCTGTATCCCGCTCCGGCAAACGCTGTACTCGTTCTGAACCTCCTCGGCCTTCCAAGGCTTGAACGGAGTGGCCTGCTCTAATGCTTTCCAGTCACCTTAACGTCCTCCAACGAGTAACCGCCGTCCGTAATCATGGTGGCGTGAATGGTGTCACCGGGTTTGATTCCGGCGAGCGAAGCCTTGTCCTTCACTTGATAATCCATAACCATCGAAGCCATCACACCCGGGACGTCGGCGTTGCGAACCGTGATCCTGTTCATCTCGGGAGCGACTTCAAGCACGTAGCCCGTGATTGGATGGCGCATCGCGCGCGGCCCTGGCGGTCGCATAAAGAGGTATGCGACTGAAGCAATCATGACCATCGCAAGGATCCCGATGATCACCCAGAGCGCCTTTTTTTGCATAAGATCGATCTCCCGTTACCGCCCGCTCTCCGGTCAGGCCTCTCCATCTTCGGCTTTGGGGCGCATTTCACTCCGCCCAAATTCCTGACTCGGCGACAATCAATTCTTCAGCGGGGAGTGGCAGGCAGGTTTGCAGTACAAGGGTGACGAAGTGGCCCGCACTCGGCGTTGAAACTCGTCTTGCCCAAAAAGCCGAAGGCGCTCTTTGGGCCGGGGCAAACCACGGAAACTTCCCACACCTTCGCCCCAAAAAGGTGCTGGAAAGCCGGCAGCATCCTACCCTCGTTCAACTCTAAGTCTATGCAGTGGCTTCTGTATGGGGCTCGGAGAAACCCTGTACCCATTCGGAACGCGTGATCCGCCTCGTCAAGGACGGCGAACACCGTGCTGGATCAGCCCGAAAACCAGCCCACGCGTTCAGTGTGAACCCACCGAAGCGTTGAAAACAAGCCGCTTGCCCGCTACGCGCCATTCATCACGCTAACCGCGAAGGCCAATCGAGCGACCGTGGAGTCGGAGAGAACCCTAGGCGCCTTTAACCCTCGCGGTCAGCAGTTTAAGGCTATGACCGGTTTAGCCTGTGCGTAATGGCTCCGCCGTGCCTCCCCTGCGGCACAGAAGTGCTCCTTCCGAATCACGGCCACCCATGATTGGAATACCAGCCTACCAGCGAATTTATTCCCAGCGCCTCGGCACCAATTAACAGTAGGGTGGCAATGCGAGTAGCATCGGTGGGGACGAGGCCCAAATTGACAAGCTACATTGGCGCGATCGATCAAGGAACGACCAGCACTCGATTCATCGTATTTGACAGGTCGGGGCGGGTCGTATCCGCGGCCCAAAGAGAGCATGAGCAGATTTATCCCAAGCCCGGGTGGGTCGAACATGATCCGGAAGAAATCTGGCGCCGGACCCAGGAAGTCATCAGCCAGGCGATGCAGAAAAAATCTCTCCGCTCGACTGAATTGGCGGCAATCGGAATTACAAACCAGCGTGAGACCACTGTCGTGTGGAACCGCAAGACTGGAAAGCCGCTGGTGAACGCCTTGGTTTGGCAGGACACCCGCGTCGCAGACGGGGTCACTGAATTCGGCAAGGCTGGCGGGCAGGATCGTTTCCGCAAGAAGACCGGCTTGCCGCTCTCCACTTACTTCAGCAGTCTGAAGATTCGCTGGATTCTGGAGAACGTTGGTGGCGCGCGCGAGTTGGCCGAGTCCGGAGACGCCCTGTTTGGCAATATCGATACTTTCCTTATCTGGCACTTGACGGGAGGCCCCAACGCAGGCATTCACATCACCGACGTCAGCAACGCCAGTCGCACCCAGCTGATGAACCTGGAGGCCTTGTCATGGGACCCGGAAATTCTCGCCGCCTTCGGGATTCCTGACGCGATGCTTCCCCGCATCCGCTCCAGCAGTGAAGTTTATGGACATATTAAGGATGGGGTGCTTAAGGGGGTAGCTATCGCGGGGATTCTGGGGGATCAGCAAGCCGCCCTGGTGGGACAAGCCTCATTTCGGCCCGGAGAAGCTAAAAACACTTACGGGACCGGGTGCTTCCTGCTTATGAACACCGGGCCTCAGCTGGTGCATTCCAGTTGCGGGCTGCTCACAACGCTGGCCTACAAATTCGGGGACCAGGCCGCCCACTACGCGCTGGAAGGGAGCATCGCGATCACGGGAGCCCTGGTGCAATGGTTGCGTGACAACCTCGGCCTGATTCAAAAGAGCTCGGACATCGAAGCTCTCGCCCAAACGGTCAAAGACAATGGAGGAGTCTACTTCGTGCCGGCGTTCTCCGGACTTTACGCGCCGTATTGGAAAAGCAATGCTCGCGGGATCATTGCGGGTCTCACGCGCTACGCTACCAAGGGTCACTTGGCGCGAGCCGTGCTCGAAGCCACTGCATTTCAGACGCGCGATGTTCTCGAGGCTATGAACAAGGATTCGAATATCAGGCTCGACGCGTTGCGCGCTGACGGGGGAATGGTTGAAGACAACCTCCTGATGCAGTTCCAGGCTGACATTCTGAACCTTCCGGTGGTCCGGCCTGTCACCCGAGACGCGACAACCGCGCTGGGGGCCGCCTACGCGGCTGGGCTGGCAGTCGGATACTTCAAAGACCTGGCAGACCTTCGTGCCAACTGGGCCATTGATCATACCTGGCGGCCTACGATGCCAGAGGGCGAGCGAGAACTGATCTACGAAATGTGGAAGCGTGCCGTCACAAAATCCTTCGACTGGACGGATTAGACTGGCCGATTCGCGATTCGGGCGTCGATCTCTTCATCCTGAGCCGGCGCAGTCGGCGAATGGATCTCGCGTACGCATGCGGGACAAGCTGACGAACTGCTCCCCCGCAACTGACGAGAATGATTTCGATGGGCTCTGTGGGCTAAATCTACCCAAATCTAAAATCGCCATTCATGCTGAACTTAAAGGAATCTATGACTCAGCTCCTTAGCAAGTATTCACCTCACGTCTATGCTGTGACGCGCGTGGTGGTCGGGTTTCTGTTTGCCTGCCATGGGGCGCAAAAACTTTTTGGAGTTCTGGGAAGTGTTCAAGAAGAACTCGGCGGCATGGGAATGATGGCCGGCATGATTGAATTCTTCGCTGGAACCCTGGTTGCGATAGGGCTCCTGACCAGGCTGGCCGCGCTGGTTGCCAGCGGAGAGATGGCGATCGCTTACTTCAAAGTGCACGCACCGATCGGATTCTGGCCCATTCTAAATGGTGGTGAGTGGGCGGTGTTGTATTGCTTCTTCTTCCTTTATGTGGCTACAAACGGTCCGGGAGGCTTCTCGGCAGATTCGGCAGTTGACAGATACAGGAAGACACTCCATGCCGGCAAGGTGAGTTAAGCCTTCTAGCTCAAAGAGCTTGCGTGGTCATGATTCGCTCTTGGATCCCCCCACTTTATGTGCGGAAAGCGAAGTTCGGGTGTATGCTTATGCGCCTAGGATGGCGGAACAAGGGATTCATTGACCTTCTTACCCCACATTCTGAACTGCAGCTGAACTGATACGCCGCAAGTAGAACGGGACACTCTGGCTCGGCTGGGTCAGTCGGCTCTAGCCTGGAGATTGCGCTATGAGGCAGACATTTGCCATCGGCATTGGGGGCGCCGCCGGTCAAGGTGTCGCTACACCGGGCGACATCTTCGCCAAGATTTTCAGCCGCCGCGGCCTGCACCTCAATGCCTACAACGCCTATCAGTCCATCATTCGCGGTGGCCACACCTTTCTCACCATTCGTACCGGTCCCGAGAAAGTCACGAACATGGGTGACCGCCTCGATTTGTTGATCCCGCTCAATCAGGATGCAATGAATCGCCACCTCGGGCTGCTCACTGCCGGCGCTGCGTGTATCTATAACGCTGACACGATCAAGCCAGGAACTGCCGCCGCTGGTGTGCAGCTCTGCCCGCTTCCAGTTTCGAAGTTGGCTGACATCACTCGGAACAAGGTTGCCCAGAACACGCTCGCGCTGGGCGCCGGCCTCAGCATGATGGGCATCGGCTTTCAGGCGTTAGAGAGCGTCCTGGGCGAACAGTTCAAGAAGAAGGGCGAAGCGGTCGTGTCCGAGAACGTCGGAATCGCGCGCGCCGGTTACGACTACGCCACCGCGAATTTCCAGCCCTTTGCCCGACCACTTCCCATGACCGAGAACCGGTACGCGGTGCTCAGCGGCAACGTCGCTATGGCCATGGGCGGCGCGGCTGCCGGCGTGAAATTTTACTGCGCCTACCCCATGAGTCCTTCCACGGGCGTTTTGCACTGGATGGCGGCGCACGCCCGCAAGGCTGGCATTATGGTCCGCCAGGTGGAAGACGAAATTGGCGTAGTGAACATGGCAATCGGTGCCTCACACGCCGGCGTCCGCTCCATGTGCGCAACCTCGGGCGGCGGCTTTGCCCTGATGAGCGAAGGTCTCGGCTTATCGGCCATGATGGAGACGCCAGTCGTAGTCATCGACTGCCAGCGCGCTGGCCCCTCCACGGGAGTTCCCACGAAGACGGAACAGGGTGATCTTTGGCAGATGCTAGGTGCGGCATTCGGCGACTATCCCCGAGTCATCGCCGCCCCACTCGATATCGCGGATTCCTTCAAAATCATCCCTGAGATCTTCAATATTGCAGAGCGGTTTCAGTGCCCTGGAATAGTGCTCTCTGATCTCCTGCTGTCGGAAGGCAGGCTCAGCGTGGATCCGAAGGATCTGGACTTTAACCCGGTCATCGATCGCGGCGAGCTGATTACCACGGCTTCCGAAGCATCCGGGTCTGATGGAAACGGTGCCTACAAACGCTACAAAATCACCGATAGCGGCATTTCCCCCCGCGCCGTTCCGGGCGTTCCCGGCCACACTCACACTGCGGCAAGTGACGAGCACGACGAAGATGGCGTCTTGATCAGCGACGAATTTACTAACCCGACGAAACGCCGCGCGATGATGGAGAAGCGTATGCGCAAGGTCGTTGGCATTGAGGCAGCGGTTCCTCCGCCGGAGTTGTGGGGCCCACGCGACGCCGAAGTCACCTTAATCGGCTGGGGATCGACCCAAGGGGTGATCGAGGAGGCATGCGCGATCCTTACCGAGCAAGGCATTTCGGCTAATCAGCTGCAGATCCGCTGGCTCGTGCCGCTGCACGGCGACGCGATTCTGGACATTCTAAGAAGATCGCGGCACACAATTATCGTGGAGAACAACTATAGCGGTCAGTTTGCGCGCTACCTGCGCAGCGAAACCAGCTACGTGCCGAACGGATACATCCGCAAGTACGATGGCGAACCCTTCATGCCGCACCATATTGTCGAGGCGGTGAAGGAACAGCTAACCGGGAAGACCAAACTCTCGGTTCCGGCCCATGAAATTATGGTCTGAGGAGGAGCAACAATGGCGACTGGTTTAGCAACTCCCAAGCAACTGGTGGCAGCGGATTTTAAAGGCAAGGTCGATCCTGACTGGTGTCCTGGCTGCGGAGATTTTGGTGTGCTGGCTGCCGTGCAGAAAGCGCTGGTCGAGTTGCAGATTCCAAATCACAACGTTGTCACCATCAGCGGCATCGGTTGTTCCTCCAACTTCCCTGGCTTCATCAATACCTACGGCATGCACACGCTGCACGGGCGCGCGCTGGCCGTGGCCACCGGCATGAAGCTTGCCAATCACGACCTCACTGTAATTGTCACTGGAGGCGACGGCGATGGTTTTGGCATCGGCGGCAATCACTTCCTTCACTCGATGCGCCGCAACGTCGATCTGCTGTATATCGTGATGGACAACCAAATTTATGGCCTCACGACTGGCCAAACCTCACCCACCAGCCGCGTTGGCATGAAGACGAAGAGCATGCCGTTTGGCAATATCGAGGCGCCGGTGAACCCGATATCGCTGGCTTTGGCCGCCGGAGCTACGTTCATTGCCCGCGGCTTCAGTGGCGAGCAGAAGCATCTCACTGAACTGATCAAACAGGGCATCCAGCACAAAGGGTTTTCGTTTCTGGACGTATTTAGCCCCTGCGTTACCTATAACCATGACAACACCTACCAGTGGTTCCGGCCGCGGGTGAAGAAACTCGAAGACGATCCGGCGCACGATCCGGCTGACTGGGTGCTGGCTATGCAAAGATCTTTGCTCTGGGGCGAAGAAATCCCGATTGGAAAATTCTTTGAGCGTACCGATGTGCCTGCATTGCACGAAGCCGAACCGGTCCTGAACGAAGGCGCGCTGGTGCATAACGGCGCAAAGATACCGGCCGAAGTGTCGCGTGGATTCATCGAGGAGTTGATGTAGCGAAACAGCAGTGCCTCCGGCTATGTCGAACTGAGACGCAAGCCGTCTAGGAGGAAAATTTTCTGCCGTAAACCGCTGTTGCTGGGCCTCGTGGTGCTCGCAAGTTCTGTTTCCCCCCAGGCTCAATCCGAGCCGACTACTGCGAAGTTTTTCTTTGTCTTATTGAAGCGTCCCTCCAATCCTGCGCAATTGGGCAAAGAGGCGAGCGAAAAGCTGCAGGAAGAGCACATGGCCAACATCCGGAAACTGCATGCGGAACACAAGTTGGTGATGGCTGGGCCGTTCACAGATGACACGTCGCTTCGCGGGATCTTTGTGCTGCAAGCGGAATCGATGGCGCAAGCACGAGAGTGGGCGAACAGCGACCCTGCTATCAAAGCAGGACGTCTGGCGGCGGAGATACATGGGCCATGGCTGATCGATCCGGCCGCAATTCATCAGCCCGATGTAGCTCAGGCGATGGAACAGTACACACTGGTCTTGATGAAGCGTGGTGAAAAATGGGACCCCAACGCAACGGGGTTCATGGAAACGATGAAACTACATCCTGCTTTTGTCAAAAGGATGACGGAAGCAGGGAACATGGCCGTTGCTGGGCCGTTCCCGTTTGACGACCAGGGAGAGCTGCGGGGAGTTGCGGTTTTCCGCGTGGATGCTGACCAAACTGCCAAGCTGGTGCAAGACGATCCAGCCGTCAAAGCCGGTCTACTCAAAACTGAAATCCACCCATGGATTACGGCCAAAGGAATGCTAGCACCAGGTAGCCCGCTGCAATAACTGCCCTCCATCCCTGGTCATCGTAGGTACCAAATTCCATTTGCTTCCTGAGCGTTATAGGAGGAGAATGTGCCCACTCGGGCCTTGGTTGAAGCGGCAGCCCGCCTGGTCAGGCCGCTAGTGGGGAGACCATGGACGCCTCGGCACACGATGTCCTTCTTGTAGGCGGCGGGGGTGCAGGACTGCGGGCCGCTATCGCCGCAGCTGAAGTCAATCCCAAGCTCAGCATTGCCGTCGTTTCCAAAGTTTATCCGATGCGCAGCCACACGGTTTCCGCCGAGGGTGGCGCCGCGGGCGTGGTCAAGTCCGATGACAGCCTCGATGAGCATGCCTATGACACGATTTCGGGCGGCGATTGGCTGTGCGATCAGGACGCCGTGGAAGCCTTCGTCAAAGAAGCCCCACAGGAACTTTTGCAACTGGAACGATGGGGATGTCCTTGGAGCCGCGATCCAGATGGGCACATCGCGGTGCGTGCTTTCGGTGGCATGAAGAAGCGACGCACCTGGTTTGCTGCCGATAAGACCGGCTTCCACATGTTGCACACCCTGTTTCAGACCACCCTGAAATTCGATCCCATTACGCGCTACGACGAATGGTTTGTCACCAAGCTGCTGGTCGACGATGGACGTGTGCAGGGCGTAGTCGCGATCGAATTGATGTCGGGGAAGATTCAGGCAATCACCGCGAAAGCCGTGATCCTCTGTACCGGCGGCTGCGGGCGCGTGTTTCCGTTCACCACGAACGCCAACATCAAGAATGGTGATGGTATGGCGTTGGCTCATCGCGCTGGTGCTCCGCTAAAGGATATGGAATTCGTGCAATATCATCCCACCGGCCTTCCGTTCACCGGAATCCTGATCACCGAGGCGGCGCGCGCCGAAGGTGGATACCTCCTGAATAAGGATGGATACCGTTACCTACAGGACTACAACCTCGGGAAGCCTCAAGCTAAGCCGGTGCTGCGCTCGATGGAACTGGGGCCGCGTGATCGGTTATCGCAAGCCTTCGTGAAAGAAGACCAGAAAGGACGAACTCTCGAGACTCCTTATGGCTCGGTCGTGCATCTTGATCTGCGGCATTTGGGAGAAAAGGTCATCAACAGCAAGCTGCCCTTTGTGCGGGAGCTTTGCCTGAAGTATCAGAACATTGACCCGCTTAAAGAATTGATTCCCGTCCGTCCGGTAGTGCATTACATGATGGGGGGAGTGAGCACGGACATTAATGGTGCCACGCCGTTGCCTGGCCTGTACGCCGCGGGTGAAGTGGCCTGCGTGAGCATCAACGGGGCGAATCGTCTCGGTTCCAATTCTCTTCCTGAGTGTCTGGTATTCGGGACGCGCGCCGGAAAAGCGGCAGCATTGTACGCGGCGGAACAGAATGCCGCTGACGGTAAAGCATTGGCCCAGGCGAATGAGGAGCGCAAGAGATTAGAAGCACAGTTTCTGCGCGGGCATGGTGGGCGGGAGCGGGTGGCCACGATTCGCGATGAGATGCAACAGACCATTGAGAAAAGTGCTGGTATCTATCGTGAAGAGACCTCGCTTGCCGAAGGCGCGAACAAACTATTCGAACTCCAGGAGCGATATCAAGATATCAGTCTTGATGACCGCAGCCGCACTTTCAATACAGAACTGGAAAGCGCTTTGGAACTGGGTTTCATGCTGGACGTGGCCGAATCGATTGTGCAGTGCGCCTTGCACCGGACCGAGTCGCGGGGCGCTCATCAACGGACCGATTTCCCAGCGCGGGATGACAAGAACTTCTTAGCGCACTCACTGGTGTTTCGGAAACCGGATGGATCATCGCGGGTGGAGTATCTGCCGGTCAAGATTACCCGTTGGTCGCCGGGCGAGCGAGTTTACGGCGAGCAGGCTCCCGAAAAACCTAAAGAAATGCCGCAAGCACTGCCGGCAAAAAGAGCCGGCTAAATATGGCGGACAAGATCGTTCTCGAAATTCCGCGCTACTCCCCGGAGCGCGACACCAAGCCGCACTTCGAACAGTTCGAGGTGCCCGTCCACAAGGAATGGGTGGTGCTTGATGCGCTCAATTACATCAAGGATAGAGTGGACGGCTCCCTGACCTATCGCTGGTCGTGTCGCATGGGAATTTGCGGCAGTTGCGGCATGATGGTGAACGGCGAGCCCAAGCTGAGTTGCGCGACGTTTCTATCTTCCTACTCTCGCAACGGAAACAAGCTTCGGATAGAGCCGCTGCGTTATTTTCCGGTCATCCGGGATCTGGTCACGGAACTCAGCGATTTCCTGGTGAAGCTCAAGGCAGTAAAACCATGGCTGATTCGCCAGGAAGAGCCGCCGCCAAGTGACGGCGAATTCCTGCAAACCCCCGAACAACTGGAAGAGTACAAGCAGTACAGCATGTGCATTAACTGCACGCTTTGTTATGCCGCATGCCCGGTGGTTGGGCTCGATCCCGTATTCGTGGGTCCGGCTGCGATCGCGCTGGCACAACGCTACAACAAGGATTCGCGCGATCAGGGTTCCGACGACCGGATGGCGGTGCTGGCGCATCCGGAAGGAATCTGGGGCTGCACCTTCGTAGGGGAGTGTACGCGCGTCTGCCCAAAGCATGTGGATCCGGCGGGCGCGATTCAGCAGTACAAGCTGAAGGCGGCGCTCGATTGGGTCAAGTCAGTCCTTTACGCCACTAGGCCGTAAGAACCAAGGATGTCCGTCATGAAGCAGCCAACGACTAAAGTGCTGCCGTCGTACCAGGAATTCCATCCCCGATGGTATCGGCCACGCGTGTCGGTGTATTGGTGGCTGGGCCAGTGGCAATATCTCAAATTCATCCTGCGCGAGATCAGCAGCGTATTCGTGGCGGTATTCGTGGTGGTTACTCTCTTTCAGTTGCGGGCTCTGCATGCCGGGCCGGATGCCTATTCGCAGTTCCAGCACTGGCTGCAGAGTCCGATTGCACTTGCAATCAATGGGATCAGCTTATTTTTTGTTTTGTTCCACACCATCACCTGGTTCAACCTGGCGCCACGAGCTATGGCCGTGCGTGTTCGTGGGAAGCGGATTCCCGAAATCCTGATTGCCGCGCCTAACTATGCAGTGTGGGCACTTGTTTCAGTGGGAGTTGCGTGGCTGGTTCTGAGGTAGCAAATGGCGAAACAGTCCAACGAGGCCGTCCTATGGTCGCTGTTCAGCGCGGGCGGCGTAGTGGCCGCGTTGCTGATCCCCGTGCATCTTTTTCTGTTTGCCATGGCGTTTCCTTTGGGATGGCTGCGGCCCCCCAGCTACGAACATATGATGATGTTGCTTCGCATGCCGTGGGTACGAATCTATCTCTTCTTGATGTGTTCACTGCCGCTGTTCCACTGGGCTCATCGGTTCCGCTACACGCTCTATGACGGTCTGCAGGTAAAGCACCTCAACGAGCTGATTTTCACGTTATGTTACGGCGGAGCCGTGACGGGAACAGTATTCGCCGGGTATCTGCTGTGGAATTGGTAACGGTAGTCCTTTTGTGGGAGGAATTATGGAATTGAAACTGAAAACGATTTCGCCAAGTGGCATTTCCGAAGCCATTTCCAAGGCCACGCTATATCGTTACCTGAACGAACCCGAGGAGGCCGAGTCTATTTGCCACGATATCCTGGCCATCGAACCCCATCACCAAATCGCATGGCGTATGCTCGGTCTGGCAATTACGGACCAGTTTATTGGACAGTCATGGGACCGTTTTGGCGAAGCGGAAAGCGCGTTCAGCCGGCTCACCGATCCCTACGAGCGGAACTACTACCTGGGCTTGCTTCATGAGCGCCGCGCCAAAGCCCAGATGCGAGCCGGGCGTCCCGCGCATATTCTTGTGGGGTTGTTTAAAGAAGCGATGCGCTATTTTGAAGAGGCGGAGAAAATTCAGCCACCCGACAACGATGATGCGGTCCTGCGCTGGAATCGCTGCGTACGGTTGCTGGAAGAACTGCCACGCACAGAAGAGCAGCACGACGCCGCAACATTTGAAGACCACGACGCTGTCCCGATGCAAGTCGTTCGCCATGCCCGCGCAGGGAAGTAGAGGACCTGGCTAAGAAAGTTATTCCAACATTGGTGAGCAGCACGGTTTGCGCACCGGCTTAGGCTCCATCAATTCGACGCGTGTAAAATTCGGATCGTAAAGATTTAACTGCCACTTTCCGTCGCGGCCGATCTGCGGCTCTTTCGCTTTGTGTCCTCTCTGTAGAGCGGTGTCGTAACCGGCCTTCACGCTGGGGACACCCAGGGCCAGGTGATGCATCACGCCCAGCTCTTGCGGACCAGGATTGTGCACGTTGAGCATATACTCCAGCCAGTCCGTTCCCTCGGGCACTCGCATATCAACCCAGTCGGTATCATTGTCCTTCATGCCGCCGTGCCAGATTTCCTGGAAGCCGAGGATGTCTTTGTAAAATCGGTCGGCGGCAGCCCGGTCTTTCACCACAACCCCGACATGAATGATGCGTTGCGAGATGCGGCCTTGGGGCAGGAACTTCCCGAAATTACGGCTGTGAAGAGAGCTCGGTCTGAACTCGACGAACTCTACGAGGTGTCCGTCCGGATCCGCGATCTGGAAACCTCGATTACGATCCTGCATGGGCTCAAGCTTCTCGGGCACCTTCACGCCCTTGCCGGCCAGATAAGCTCGCAATTGTTCCGCATCGGTTGTCTCGAATGCGATATGCGACAGGCGATCCATCTTCGGATCGGTGAGCTCAGGGAACAGCTCAATATACTGATGGTCGTTTACCTTGAAGTACGTCAGAAGAAGGCCACCGCCTGCCGCCGCTGGCCTGTTAAGAGAAAAGGGCTCCTGGAATCCAAGCACGCCGGTATAGAACTTTCGCGCCGCATCCAGATTGTCGGTTCTCAGACCAATATGCGCCACCCCTACGATGGGCGGGCGCTTGGGAACTGACCCGGGTTTCTCCTCCTGCGCAACAAGGTCACGGTGAAGGAGAGTCGAAAGCAGGAATACTGCCACGAATAGGCGTAGAAGGCTCACGGATCACATTCTACGCCGCCTCAGAAATCGCAAGCTCCCTTTCGTTCTCGTCTGCTAAGACGGCGTTTCGTGTGCGGGCCACCAGCATGTAGATCGAGGGTACGACGAACAGCGTAAAGGCCGTGCCGATAATCATCCCGCTAACCAGCATGATGCCGATGCTGTTGCGTGCTCCCGCTCCGGGGCCCTTGGCCAGAACAAGCGGAAAGTGACCGATTACCGTGGCCGCGGTAGTCATCAGGATTGGGCGCAGACGAGTGCCGGCCGCCTCGATCACTGCCTCCAGCTTCTCCATGCCTCTCTCTTGCAGGTGGTTGGCGAACTCCACAATAAGGATGCCGTTTTTTGATACCAATCCAACCAGGGTGATTAGCCCTACCTGGCTATAGATGTTGAGCGTCGTCAAACCGAGAAACGAGAACAGCAGCGCCCCAGAAATCGCCAGCGGCACCGAGCCCGCCAGGATGATGAACGGGTCGCGGAAGCTTTCGAACTGCGCTGCCAAGACCAGGTAAATCAGAATTCCCGAGAGTAAGAACGTGCTGAGAAATTTGCTGCCTTCAGTCCGAAGCTGGCGCGACTCGCCCGCGTAATCGACGGTAAAGCCCTGCGGCAGAATGGCCTTAGCCTCGTCCTCCAGCATGCGCAGCGCTTGGTCGAGCGGTATGCCAGGCGGAATCACACCCTGGATGCGCACAGCGTTGAGCTGCTGAAATTTCTTCAGCTCTCGCGGCTCGGTTGTGGTGCGGAGTCTGGCAAAAGTCGACAGCGGCACCAGCCTGTTCTGCGAACCCGTGACGTAGATCTGCGAGAGTTGATCGGGAGTCAGCCGCTCGGTCCGCTTGATTTGCGGAATGACTTTGTAACTCCGGCCCTGAATGCTGAAGCGGTTGACGTAGTTTCCACCCAGCATGGTGGAAAGATCCTGGCCCGCCTGGCTCAGGTCCACACCTTCGGAGCGGAGTTTATCCCGGTCAAAGACCACCTCGGCCTGCGGCTGATCGAATTTCAGGTCGGAATCGGCATAGATGAACAGACCACTCTGAAACGCCTTCCCGACCAGCTGCTTGGCGAACTCAGCCAACTGCTGTGGCTCAGCCGCGGAGGCGACCACGAAATCAACGGGGAAGTCTCCGCCGCCGGGCAGCGGAGGCGGGGTGAGGGGAATCACCCGGATGCCCGGGATTTTCGACAGCGGCCCAGCGGATTCGAGCAGAAGCTGTTGTGCGGTCTTCTTCCGCTCACTCCAGGGTTTCGTCACCATCCCGCCAAATCCGCCCGTTGGAGTTGTTATCTGGAAGATACTCTGGCTCTCCGGGAACGAATGATAGACGTCGTAAACTTCGTTCGTGAACAGCTTGGTCTGATCAATGGTCGAGTTGGGAGAAGCCTGGATGACTCCGAAGACCACTCCCTGATCCTCGGCAGGCGCCAGTTCCCGCTGGGAAAACATATAGAAAGGCACCATCAGCATGATCACAATGGCCCAGAGCACCAGAACCACGGGCCGGTAGCGGAGGGTGCCGGCCAAACCATTCAGGTATCCCTGGCGAACGCTTTCGAAGCGACGATTGATCCAGCCAGCGAAGCCCCGTTCGGTGTCTCCCGCGCGCAGTAACCTCGATCCCATCATCGGGGAAAGCGTCAGCGCCACAATACCGGATACGATCACCGCTCCGGCCAGAGTGAATGCGAATTCCCGGAACAGCGCGCCAGTCAAACCGCCTTGGATACCCACCGGCGCATAGACTGCAGCCAACGTGATGGTCATCGCGATGATAGGGCCGACCAATTCGCGGGCAGCATCGAGGGCCGCTCGCGCCGGAGGCTTGCCGCCCTGAAGGTGCCGCTCGACGTTTTCAACCATGACAATCGCGTCGTCAACGACGAGACCGACCGACAGCACGATCGCGAGCAGCGTCAGCAAGTTGATCGTGAACCCGGCCACAAGCATGAGGAACACGGCTCCCACCAGCGAAATCGGTATGGCAACCACTGGGATGAGTACAGAACGCATTGAGCCGAGAAACAGAAAAATCACGACAATTACAATAAGAAGAGTCTCGGTGAGCGTTCTGAGCACTTCGTTGATGGCATCCTGGATGTACTCGGTTGAGTCATACGGGATGCCAACCTTCATGCCGGTGGGCAATTGGGCCCGGATTTCGGGTATGGCTGCCCGAACGTTCTTAATTACCTCCAGCGAGTTGGCCGTAGGAAGCACCCACACGCCCATGAACGTCGCGGTCTCACCATTGAAGCGGACATCCTGCTCGTAGTTTTGTGCACCGAGCACCACGTCGGCAATGTCACCAAGGCGAACCACAACACCATTCTCTTGCTTGACGACAAGCTGGCGGAATTCCTCGGGCGTGCGCAGATCAGTGTTGGCGACCAGGTTGACCGAAACCATCGAACCCTTGGTGCTACCAAGCGCCGAAAGATAATTGTTCTTGGCTAACGCATCGCGCACCATCGAAGGAGAGATACCGTGCGCTGCCATCGCCTCGGGCTTAAGCCAGATCCGCATCGCAAACGTGCGGTCGCCGAGAATATCGGCGCGCTGAACCCCGCTGATGGCGCTCAGTTTAGGCTGCACCACGCGAGTTAAGTAATCGGTAATCTGGTTCTGATCAAGGTCGCTGGAGGAAAAGCCCAGATACATCGCGGCAAACTGATTGTCCGCAGTCTGCAGCTCGATGACCGGAGCCTCGGCCTCAGGCGGGAGATCATTTCTGACCTGCGCGACCTTCGCCTGAATTTGCGTCAGGGCGGCATTGGTGTCGTAGTTAAGCTTCAGGTGCACGGTTATCGTGCTGAGGCCCTGAGCGCTCGACGACTCCATGTAGTCGATGCCGTCCGCACTGGCAATCACGCGCTCCAGCGGCGTGGTAATGAAGCCGCGAACCAGATCGGCATTGGCGCCGACATAGGTCGTCGAGACCTGCACCACCGCAATATCGCTCCGCGGATACTGCCGGACGCTGAGAGACCGAATCGACTGCAGACCGGCGATCAGGATGACCAGGCTAACCACCATGGCCAGCACCGGTCGCTTGATAAAGAGATCGGTGAATTTCATTTTAGCTATCCTCGGGCTTGGGAGCTGGATTGTTCCCGGGTTTAATCTTGTTGTTGACTCGAACCGCCGCGCCGTTGCGCAGCTTGAACACCCCGGAGCTCACCACTTCATCCCCCGGATTCACGCCCGAGATCACCGCCACCTGGTCACCGCGAGAGCCTTCAACTTTCACGAACTGCTGGCGCACTCCGCGATAGCTTTGTCCTTTCTGATCCTTGAGGTCGGTAACAACAAAGACCGAGTCTCCGTAAGGTGCGTAGCTGATCGCGGACGCCGGCAGCGTCACCGCCGCGCGGCCCGCCCCTAACGCCAGATCCACCTGGACGAACATGCCCGGACGCAACTTGCCTTCGGGATTCGAGAGGGTCGCCTGCACCTGAAAATTTCGGGTACCTTCATCAATCACGGAATCGATAGCCGTAACTCGGCCCGTGAATAGCTGGCCGGGAAGTTGTTCCGCACTTACCCGCAGATCACGTCCAACTCGCACCTGGCCGGCGACCTGTTGCGGCACACCAAAGTTCACATAAATAGGATTGAGCGACTGCAGCGCCACGACCGGGCCACCACCGGGGAGATACTGTCCGAGATTAGCCTTACGAATGCCCAGGATTCCCGAGAAGGGAGCGCGAATCGTCTTGCGCTCGATCGTCGCGCGAACCTCGGCCACGTTCGCTTCCGTCTGACGTTCGTCGGCACTGGCCCGGTCGTAGTCCATCCGGGAGATGACGCCATCGTTCACCAGCTGTTGACTGCGGCTGAAGTTGAGGTGGGCAAGATCACGCTGCGCCTCCAGCGCCGCCAGCTGCGCACGCTCCTGTCGCGTGTCGAGTTCTACCAGCACGTCGCCCGCGTGTACGGACTTGCCGGAATCAAAATCGATTTTCGCGACCGTGCCCGGAAGATCTGCGCTCACCGTAACGCCCTGAACCGCCTCCATCGTGCCGATCACCGTCATCGTTGCCGGCCACTGTTCGCGTTGCGCAACAATGGTCGTGACTGCTTCGGGCGGCGGTTGAAAGGCCGCGGCGTGCACAGCCGACTGAATTTGCCTGAATTTTATGAAGCCCAGGGTGGTGACGAGAATTACGACCACACCCAGCACCAGGATCATTCTTTTCGCCATAAATTCCCCTAAGGTCGAAGACAACTCATCTGTCTGCGTTGTTGGACAACCGCTTGTAATGAAATTTCAGCTGTGAAAGGGCTCCAGCTTCGGCCCCCTTACCCCATGATGTTTACTGATCAGATTTCGAAGCTGGGCAGAAAGATTCGAAGTTTTGTGGCCCGCATCACAAAACAGGTGGTTCTTGTGTTTGACAATAAGAACAGACACCCAGGCGGTTACCATGCGTCCCTGCTTCTGCACCAGAAATGAAGAACCCGGCCCAAACGGCTCGAAAGAGCAGACCGTGTTTTCGGCAGGGGAAGGGAGGCTGAAACCTGAAGCGAATGCAGGGAGGGCCAGCAAGCTGAGGCAGAATTCGCGGCGATTAAACTAGGCTGGCCCGGGGTGGCTGCGAGGTTTGGGGCAGCGAAGGCGCTGGTGGCGGCAAAGGCTGTGGCTGGGGTGGCGTCCTCCCGGCTCACATGATTCGTAACTTGATGGGCCTCCGTAATCGCGAAAGCCTGGACGAACTGCGGCTGTCCGCCAATCTTCCTGAATCTGTCATGATCGCCGGCAAGAACTACGGGGTCCGAACCCTGCAATACGTGGGAAAAAATTGGAGCCAGGAATACGAGCTCTCGACTCGCGACGCGTAACGAGTGGAGGGTGTGTGGCTAAGTCCCGTGCGGACCGTTTCGGTCAACGATGCCGCCGGAGCGAACCTGCACTGCGGGGAGCGGGCGCCGCCTGGCAGTTTGATGGATTGAACCGACAGCAGTATCTGGTTCGCGTCACGGGTTTGTCTGCCCTTCCTAATAAATAACAAAATAATAGGAAGTTCCAGAGAGCAGACGATTGTTGTCTGCCGAGTACTCAAAACCGGTAATTATGCCCGGTCTTTTGAAAATTTGACTGCAAGACCGGGCAGGCAGTCACGTTCTGAGGGAGACGGTCCAGAGCTGGGTGGTTCTATAAAAATAAGGAGAGATTCTGCTTTTATTGGTGTCTAACATTGGTGGATAATACTTGCTCCTAAATAGGCGCCTCGCGAAAGTAACTACCGGTTTGTGTCTAAGCAGCGGAAGTAATCGCATGCAATCATTTCGGAATGAAGTAGCAGAGCCGCTACCCACACCGGGGGTGTTCCCGGAGGTAGCTCCTCGACCTATCGAGCCGCCGGTAGAGACACCGCCCACGCGATCGCGAAAATGGCTAGTCGCGTTGGCGATTGTGCTGGTGGTTTGCGCCGTACTGGGTTTCGTTATCCATAAGAGGACCGCTTCGCGAACGCATTCGGCCGCCATCTCTCCGGTCCCCAACAGCAATGGTCAGGGCTTACGCCTGAAAGGGACAACCGAGGCCACCCAGTCTCGGGCCATTCTCGCGCCCATGCTTTCGGGCCAGCAAGTGGGCATTCTTACCATTACGAAACTGCTACCTCCGGGAGCCCACGTCAGGCGGGGCGACGTGCTGGTCGAGTTTGATCGCCAAGCGCAAATTCGCGATGCTCTCGACAAACAGGCCGAATACAACAAGTTCGTCGACCAGGTTTCGCAGGAGCAAGCTAAGGAAAGCGCAGCCCGCGCCAAGGATGAGACCGAACTGCAGCAGGCCGAGAGTGACCTGAGCAAGGCACAGCTGGAAATGCAGAAGGCCGATATCCTTTCCCGCATTGATGTCGAGAAGGCGCAAGAGAATCTCGAGCAGGCCAAGGCTACCCTCCAGCAGCTTCGCGAGACTTTCGATCTGAAACGGAAAGCGGCGATCGCGGCTATTCATATCCTTGAGATCCAGCGTGACCGCACGCGGCAAACCATGCTGCACGCGCAGAGGAATGCGGAATTGATGCAGGTGCGCTCACCGATTGATGGAGTCGTCGTCCTGAACACAATTTGGAAACAAGGGAAAATGGGAGAAGTGCAGGAAGGAGATCAGGTGCGGCCCGGAGTGCCTTTCATGCAGGTCGTGGATCCCTCTAAGATGGAAGTGCTCGTCCAGGTCAACCAGGAAGATTTCCTGTCCTTGAAAATCGGACAGCCGGCAACCGTCCGGCTCGATGCCTACCCGGAAATGGTGTTTGCCGGAAAGCTCGAGCAGATTTCTCCCATCGCCAGGAACGGAAGCTTTTCTGCCAAGGTGCGCACGTTTACTGCGGTTTTTTCCATTGCAGGCAACGATCCTCGCTTGATGCCCGACCTTTCTGCTGCGGTCGATGTGGATAGCGCGGATCACCGCCGTACATCGAGCTGATCACGATGATTGCTAAATTACGGCGGCTATGGGCTGAGCGGCCAAAGAGCGTTACTGTCTCCGTGCTCATACTGGTCAGCGCAGGAACCATAGGCGCTGTGCGCCTGACCAGCCGCCCTCCGGCGGTTGCAACTGCGGAAGTAAAACTCGGTGAGTTTGTGGATTCACTTGAGTTCCGAGGAGAGGTTAAGGCACTGAAATCGGTTTCCATTACGGCTCCCGCGGAAGCAGGCGATCTCCAGATCGTCAAGATTGCAACCGATGGCGCTCAGGTCAAAAAAGGCGACGTCGTTGTGGAGTTCGATAAGACGAAGACAGAACAGGATCTCGCGCAGAATAAATCTTCCCTGAAGTCTGCCCAAGCCGAGATCGAACAATCTCGCGCGCAAGCTCGTTTGACAGAAGAGGAAAACGTAACCGCCGCCATGAAGGCGCGATACGACGTATCTGCCGCGGAACTGGAAGCGAGTAAGCAAGAGATTGTCTCCAAGATCGAAGGGGAAGAGGCGAAGCTCAAGCTGGCAGACGCCCGGCAAAGAGTTCGGGAAGCTGAAGAGAAGCAGAAATCCGACAGAGCCGGCGCGAAAGCAACGCTTGAGAGCAAGATCGAGGCGAGCCGCAAAGCTCTCTATGACGTGCAGAGGGCGGAACGCAGCCTTGCGAAGATGACCCTGCGGGCATCCACGGACGGCATGATTTCCCTGGTGCAGCTCTGGCGGCCGGAAGGCCAAGCTGCGTTTAGGCCTGGAGACCGGGCGTGGCCCGGCGCGCTCCTGGCGGAATTGCCCGATCTCTCCTCTCTTCGCGTGTACGCACGGGTGGATGAGACAGAGCGCAGCCGCGTGCAGGTCGGTCAGTCAGTCAATATCCAGCTGGATGCGATTCCGGACCGGCAATTTACGGGGCATATCAAGGAGATCAGCACCATTGCCACAGCCGATTTTTCAGGGGGCTGGCCCTTCCCCCGGAACTTCAGACTGGAAATTACGCTGGATGAGTCCGACAGCCGCTTGCGTCCCGGTATGACTTCGCAGTTGACCATTATTGTTGATCGGGTTCCGAATGCAGTGACGATTCCTGCGCAATCCTTATTTCAAAGATCGGGCCGCTCCGTGGCTTACGTCCTCAGCGGAACGAAATTCGAAGAACGGGTCGTTCAGGTGAGCCGCCGGAGCGCTGATCGCGTACTGGTTGCCAAGGGGCTGCAGGCCGGCGAGAAAGTTGCTCTGAAAGATCCAACCGTGAAGGAGTAATCGAGATTCCGTGAAACGTTGGCGAACAATCGTGGGCGTGTCCGCCATACTCCTTGCCGTTGCCTTCATTGGCGTGGTGATGGCATCCAGCCGAACGAAATCGGCTGTGGTTGACGGCGACATTGCGGTTGCTGCCGTGAAAGTTGGCGACCTCAACCTGAGGGTTCATACGACCGGAGAGCTACGCGCCAGCCACTCCATGATGTTAAGCGCGCCACAAGTTGGCGGTGGTGCGCTCCAGATTACACATCTGCTGCGTTCGGGGACGCCGGTGAAGAAGGGCCAGATCGTTCTGGAGTTCGACCCCAGTGAGCAGCAGTACAAGCTCGAACAAAGCCGGTCGGAGCTGCAGCAGGCTGAGCAAGAGATCACAAAAGCCAAGTCCGATGCCGCCGTGCAGGCTGCGCAGGACAAGGTTGCACTCCTGAAAGCCCGTTTCGATGTCCGGCGCGCCGAGTTGGAAGTGACTAAGAATGAACTCTTGAGCAGCATTGACGCCAAGAAAAACAATCTCGCTCTAGACGAGGCAAAAAGAGCTTTGGCGCAGCTTGAGCAGGACATTAAATCTCACACCGCATCCGGTCAGGCCACCATCGAGCTGGCCCTGGAAAAGAGCAACAAGTCGCGCTTGGAAATGAAGCAGGCACAGCAGAACATCGACAAAATGCATGTTGCCTCGCCCATGGATGGCGTCATCGCCATTGAGAAGAACGTCGACTCGACCGGCGGCATGTTCTGGGGAGGAATGTCCTTGCCCGATTATCGCGAAGGCGACCAGGTCCGTCCTGGCAATGCCATCGCCAAGGTTATTGACCCGTCTGACATGGAGATGCTCGCGAAAGCTGACGAACGTGCAAGAGGCAACATCAGGGCGGGACAAGCGGCGGAGATTCAGTTCGACGCACTACCCGGCCAAGTCTTTCACGGCACGGTGAAAACCGTGGCGGGCATGGCTATGAAGAATTTCTGGGAAGACGCGGCCTCTGGCAGCTTTGAAGTCACCATTCAGCTGCCGAACACGGACACGCGACTACGCGCCGGCCTTACTGCAGAGGTAATCATCGCCGGTGATGAGAATAAGAAGATCACCTACATCCCCCGCCAGGCAGTATTTCTCAAAGATGGAAAACGAGTAGCGTACGTCAAGAGTGGTAGCTCATTTGAAGCCCGCGAAGTGAAGGTTCAGGCCGAAAGCGAGAGTCGCGCTGCCATTGAGGGCCTGAAGCCCGGGACCGAGGTAGCTCTGCTGGATCCTGCTGCCCCCAAGAAACAATCCGAAGCCCCTGCGGCCGAGCCGAACTTGGGCGGGAGGCGAAAATGAGCTCGGTCACGACTCTGACTGCGGGTCGAATGGTTTCCATTTCCCAGCGGTGGATTCCAGACATTCGGTTAGGCCTGCAGAATCTCATGCTTCACCGGCTGCGCTCCCTTTTGACAATGTTGGGAATGATTTTCGGGGTAGCCGCCGTGGTCTCGATGCTTTCGATTGGCGCCGGAGCCCGTCAGAGAGTCATGGCCGTGATCGAGCAGATGGGCGTTCGCAACCTGATTGTCGAGGCCAAGGAGACCAACGACTGGCAAGCGCATCAGAAGGTCCGAAAAATTTCACCTGGCCTGACCTTCCAGGATTACCGAATCATTTTGGACAATCTCGGCGACCTAGGTGCATCGACGGCGCGCAAACGTTTCGTCCCGACCAAGACTATTCCTAAAGCGCAACAGGATGTGCCGACCATTTACGGTGTCAATCCCTCATACGTAAATATTGCCGGACTTCATATCACCGACGGGCGATTTTTTGACCAGGGGGAAGAGGATCGGGCGGCTCCGATTTGCGTGCTGGGCGCCGGCGCCAAAGCAAGCTTGCTGGGTGCGGCCAATGCCGTGGGGCAGTACGTCAAACTCGACGAGCAGTGGTTCCAGGTAATCGGAGTCGTTGGACCAAAATTGAGTTCACAGACAGATATCAGCGGCGTCCCCTCGCAGGACCTCAACAACATCGTCTATATACCTCTGAACTCGGCCATGTTTCGGCTCGAGAACACCTATAGCTGGTTGCGCGACGAAATTGATGGCCTCTATCTGAATCTCCGTGACAGCGCGGAAGTGGTGCGAGCATCGCAGGTGGTGCGGGCAATTCTGGATTCGACTCACCACAGTGCGGGCGATTTCAGCATAATCGTTCCGGCTGAACTCCTGGCTGAGCAAAAACGAACCGAGCGGTTATTCAACGCGGTGATGGTAGCAATTGCTTCTATTTCGCTCCTCGTGGGTGGAATCGGAATCATGAACATCATGCTGGCCAGCATCCTGGAGCGGACCCGTGAGATCGGCATTCGCCGCGCCATTGGCGCCCGTCAATCTGACATCGTGCGCCAGTTCGTAGTGGAAGCCGTGATGATATCCGTGGTCGGCGGGACCTTCGGAATTGTCTTTGGGTTCGCCATGTCGCGCCTCATCGCCTGGCTTGCGGGATGGTCCACGATTGTGACCGCTGCCTCTATCCTGCTGGCGTTTTTGGTTTCGATTTCCGTGGGGCTGATCTTCGGTATCTACCCGGCCGTTAAAGCTGCACGCCTTGATCCCGTCGAAGCAATTCGGTACGAGTAAAGATCGTTAGGTGAGGGGATCCCTTCTGGCTACAAGCTACTACTCCTTCTGGAGGATAGTCATATGAAGCTGCGTTTCATTTCCTGCCTGGCTCTCTTATTGCTAGATGTTGGATTCCTACAGGCGCAAACCTTGCTGCAGAAAGAGACATTCCGTGGATTGACGAATCGAGACGTAGTTTCAGATACGCTTCCAGTTCCAAAGTACATGCGCGATCATGTGGTGGACGGAAAGCTTAGGCTCAAGCTCCAGGACGCGATCGCGCTGACCGTGGCCAACAACAGTAATGTCCGCCTGCAGCAACTGACGGTTGAGACCACGAAGTATGGAATATTGCGCGCGCATCAACCCTTTGATCCTGTGGTGCAAGCTGGGTTTAACACCTTGCGCTCAACTTCGCCGACGTTCACTCAACTCGCCGGCGCTCATACGCTGAGCGCGTTGAATCAGGTCAGCCAAATCAGCTATACGCAGACATTCCTGAACGGAACCACCTTCCAGGCAGGCTTTAGCGCGACCAAGTTCTCATCCAACAGCACCTTTAACTTTTTTAATCCATCCATTGCTTCGAGTCTCAATTTTCAATTCGCACAGCCCCTATTACGCAACCGGTGGTTGTTCGCCAATCAGGCGCCCCTGGTGATTGCTCGTCGCAACGTGCGCCAATCGCTCGCTACCTTCGAAGCGCAGGTGAGCGATGATATCTTGCGCGCAGTTTCTCAATACTGGGGCGTTGTGCAGGCGCGGGGGAACTTAGAAGTCGCGCGAAAGTCGCAGGACGCGGCTGAGGCAAGTTACAAGCGCGACAAGCGCGCGCTGGAACTCGGCGCCCTGCCGCCGCTGGATATCTACCGCTCCGAGTCCCAGGTGGCAGCACGCCGGGTGCAGGTCATTCAGGCCGAATACTCTCTGAAGCAGGCGGAAGACATCTTGCGCTTTACCATCGGCGCAGATCTCGATCCATACTTTCGTGCCATTGATCTGGACCTCACCGAAGCTCCCGAGGGCGAAGGAGAACTCCTGACGATGGATGCGGCGGCCGCCCTGCAAATGGCCCTGGACAACCGCCCGGAATTCGAGGCCGTGCGCCAGAGCCTGGCGAACGACGACACCAATATTCGTCTGGCCCACAACAATCTCCTGCCGGACTTGCGCCTGGGCGGCACCTACTCCAGCAACGGCCTGGGAGGAAACCAGATCGATTCCACGATCACTCCGGTGCAGGTGACACCGGGCGGACTGGGCGACTCTCTGAATCAGCTTTTTGGTTTCGGATTTCCTACCTATGGATTTTCTCTGACCCTCAATTTGCCAATTAGGAACCGCGGCGCTCAAGCGGATCTCGGGACAGGGCTGGTTGCGCGCCGCCGCGACTTGTATAACGAACGGCTGCTGCGTGAGCAGATCACACTGGAGGTGGCAAACGCAGTGCACCAACTGGAAGAGGCGAAGCTCAGTCTTGCCGCCAGTAAGGAGTCTTTGGATCTCGCGCAAAAGAATCTTGCGGCCGAGCAGCGTAAGTATGAATTGGGCTCGGAAACCATTTTCTTTGTGCTCGAAGCACAAACTGAGCTCGCGCAGGCCGAGTCCGGCCTCCTGCAAGCCGAAATCGGGTATCAGCTGGCAGTGGCAGCGGTTGACCACGCCACCGGCCATTTACTGGACCAGTACCACGTCAAAACTGTTGACTTGATGCGTTGAGGAGTCGCCTGGCATCTCTGAAGCGTTGCTGGCAGGATGGGTGCCCTTGACCCAATGGCCGATTGCGCCGGGTTTGCACCTGTGATAGATGTTCAACATCACTGCCATGGGCGACGAAAACCAAAGCCGGGACCGCGATTTCCGGGAGCGAATAGCCAGCTTCATTCAGGCGGACCAGCCTCTCCGGCACAAGCAGCTGTCAGAAGAAGAGAGACAAACGCTCAAAGCCGCGTCTAGTCGTCTTGATCAGCTGTTAGCCCGCATAGCGGAGGAAGAACGCGCGCGCAGCACCGAGTTCAAGCAGGAAGAGGTGCGGGCTCTCAGCGATGCTGCCGGACGGCTCGATCGCCTGCTGAAGACGCCGCGACAGGAAAAAGCCAAGAGTTGACTCACTGAAACCTTGTCGATCCGCGGCGTTTTTTCCGTCACATCTTGTCATCAAGCGAGCGCGTTCGTTGCGCGAGTCGAGGGACCTGGATTCAGGGCGCAGGTCGCAGGTGTCAGGTCTCAGATTCCAATACACGCCATGTCATTCCGAGCGCAGCGAGGAATCCGCGTTTCTCGCGGTAGAGACGGGGCTTGCCCCGTCTCCCAGCCGCGTCTCTACCCAAAGCAGTTACTGCACCGTCAGCGTAACTGCGACTTGCTTCGTTATCGGCGATGCCCCAGACGACGTCGCCGTCACCGTAACTGTGCTGGAACCGAGTGGCGTCCCGACCGTGGGAGGACTCCCGCCTCCACTTGGGGGACTGGCCGCGGTGCCGCAACCTGTCGACCAGATTGTGGACAGCGTTAGTAAGCAAATCAGGCCCAAGAGACGCATGCTGCCCGTGATCCGCTTTCCGTTCCTCCTCACGAACACAATGCCCATGAAACCGGGCAACAAGAACGCGTAGAACAGCGCGGAACGTCCGAACAGGTGTTCCAGCCGGGCGGACGCCGTGGTCTGAATGGTGAGCGTCGTACTCGCCGACGGTCCATTGGCGGTCAGACTGGCCGGACTAAAACTGCAAGTCGACTGCTGGGGCAATCCAGAGCAGCTGAAGGTAACGGTTGGGCTGAAGCTGCCTGCCGGCGCGGGACTGACCGTCAGTGTCAGTTGGCCGCTCTGGCCGCGCTTTAGTGTGAGACTGGTTGCGCTAGACGCGACCGTGTAATCGACCACCGTCAGGGCCTGCGCTGCTGACGTCGAACCCGAATAATTTCCATCTCCGCTGTAAGAAGCCGTGACCGAATAGGGGCCGACCGAGAGAGAACTGGTCGTTAAAGTCGCCGCGCCATTCGTGAGCTGTGCCGTCCCCAAAGGCGTTGCGCCATTATTAAAAGTTATGGTGCCGGTTGGTGCAATGTTGCCGGAAACCGGTGAGACTCTGGCGGTAAAGGTCACGACCGATCCGGCATTGGCCTGGGGGGGCGTCGGGGATACGGTGAGTGCGGTGGTCGTACTCGTGGGCGTGTGGAAGGTTGCACTAACTGACCCAGCGGCAGTGATGGAAAGAGAGCATGTTGTTACGGTGCCGGTGCAGGCACCGCTCCAGCCGGAGAAACTGGCTCCTGCGGCCGGCTTCGCCGTCAATAGGACCGCAGTCCCGCTGGCAAAATTCGCGCTGCAGGTGCCCGGACAATTGATGCCTCCAGAAGAGCTGGTAACGGAGCCCGAGCCAGACACGGTTACCGACAGAAGGAATGTTACAGCGGCGGTGAAAGTGGCGGTCACGGACCGGGCCGCGCTCATGCTTACCGTGCACGTCCCGGTACCTGAGCAGGCGCCACTCCATCCTGCAAAGGTGGAACCTGCGGCGGCTGTCGCCGTCAAAGTGACTGTGGTCCCGCTGGCAAAACTCGCACTGCAGGTGCTCAGGCAGGCGATGCCCGCAGGAGTGCTGGCGACCGAACCGGAGCCGCTGCCCGCCAAGGTAACCGTTAGGGGGAAAGTCGCGATATTAAAGGTGGCAGTCACAGACTGCGCTGCAGTCATGTTTACGCTACAGGTCCCAGTGCCGGAGCAGGCCCCACTCCAGCCCGCGAAGGTGCCTCCTGCGGCCGCTGTCGGCGTCAAAGTCACGGTGGTCCCGCTGGCGAAGTTCGCGCTGCAAGCGCCCGGACAGTTGATTCCTGCTGGGCTGCTGGTGACGGTTCCATTTGCACTCCCAGCCACAGTAACGTTTAGAGGAAGGGTGCTGGGGCTGGTGCTGCAGTTAGGAAACGTAAAACTGGCGATGCGCGTATTCCAGTTGAACGTTCCGGTCGTCTTCATGTACTCCGTCGTGAACCAGAAGGTGCAGTCATCGACTGGATCGACTTGCATGGCACTGTAATCGCCCCAGCGGGTGAGACTACGTGTCTGCGATGTCTGCGAACCGCTTCCTTGCACTGCACTGGTTTCTGCCTGCAGTGTGCCGGAAGGGTCCGAGGCTACTCGTCCTGTGAAAGCGATGGATGGAAAGACCGAACTGCCGTTAGAGATGCTATATCCCACGGCTATGTCGCCGGCCTGATCCATGGCTATACTGCCCATCCAGCGATAACTGGAATCCGGAGCAAAGGTTCCCTGTTGCGCGAGGACAGGAGTGCCGCTGGGGTTCTGAATTTCATACCAGCGAATACCGCCTCCGGAGCCGGCGGTCACTGAATGGTTCACTACCAAAGATTCATGCGTCCCCAGGTTGCGATAAGCCAGGCGGTACATGAGCCGGTCGGCAAGCGAATCCAACCGGTTGGTTGTGCCAGGCTGGGGAACGCAGGTCCCGCCACCGCAAAGGGGTGAGAAGGCA